>JAPPIX010000229.1:0-13123 GCA_028820495.1 Gammaproteobacteria bacterium | reverse complement strand
AAGGTCGCATTGGTCACCGGCGGCAGCCGGGGCCTGGGCCGGGAAATGACGTTGGCCTTGGCCCAGCGCGGCGCCGACGTGGTGATTGCCAGCCGCAAGGCGGAGGTTTGCGAGGCGGTGGCCGAAGAGGCCCGGCGCTCAGGCGTCGAGGCGCTGCCCTACGCCTGCCACGTTGGCCACTGGGACCAATTGGGTGAGCTGGCCGACGCCGCTTATGAACGATTCGGCAAGGTGGACATCCTCATCAACAACGCCGGCATGTCGCCCCTCTACCCGTCCTTGGGGGACATCAGCGAGGAACTCTTCGACAAGGTGATGAGCGTCAACTTCAAGGGACCGTTCCGGCTGTCCGCCTTGATTGGGGAACGCATGGCAGCGGGCGACGGCGGTTCCATCATCAACATCAGCAGCACCGCCTCCCTCAATCCCAGCCCGACCTCGGAGCCCTACGGGGCGGCCAAGGCGGGCCTGAACGCCATCACCCGTTCCTTCGCATTCGCCTATGGCCCCAAGGTGCGCGTGAACTGCATCGTCGCGGGCCCCTACCTCACCGACATTTCTAAGGCCTGGGACATGGAAGCCTTCGAGCATCGCGCCAAGACTTCGCTGGCCTTGGGCCGGGGCGGGCAGCCCAACGAGATCGTCGGCGCCGCCCTCTATCTCGCCAGCGACACCTCCAGCTTCACCACCGCCACCTTGATTCGGGTGGATGGGGGTACGCCTTAACGCAGAGGGTGGAATCGCTATACGGAAGTCCTCCAAGTCAACGGGCTCCCCAAACTGATAAACTGCCAAGGTGCCGCTTGGCTTGCAGAACGGCTTGAGACAATGACGGAGGCATTCTTCGAAAACCCCATCCTCAACTCGCCTTACGAGCGACCCAGCCGACATTGGAAGCTGGACAAGGATCGACGCCCCACGGGAGTGATTGTCGAGGATCGGCGGCAGTCGAAGCACATCACGGCCGTTCCGAAGCCTCTTGGCCAAGACCCGCAAGAGGCTTTTGAGATCGGCGTCGCAGAAGTGTCCACTGCCGGGCAGCAGTACGACCCGATGCCCATCATCAACGACGTCCGCAGCCATGTGGACGCTTGGCGTCAGCTGCCTGCGGAGCGTTCCGGTGTTACTCCCGTCACCGCTCGCTTGCTCAGGCACTGGCGCGAGTATCAGTTTCCTGGGCAGCGTCCGTTCTTTTGCCAAATTGAGGCGGTGGAAACCGCGATTTGGCTAACGGAAGTGGCAGATTGCGTGGGCGGGCGCGGCCGTGTTCCGTATCGCCACATCCGAGACCACCTGCACGGCGCGAACGAAAACGCCAACCCAGATCTCTTGCGCATCGCCCTGAAGCTCGCTACAGGAGCCGGCAAAACCACGGTGATGGCAATGCTCATTGCCTGGCAGACCTTGAATGCCGTCCGACAGCCGGGAAGCCGGCGCTTCACCCGTGGCTTCCTGATCGTCACCCCCGGCATCACGATCCGCGATCGTCTGCGGGTGTTGCAGCCTAACGATCCTGCCAGCTACTACGCGAGGCACGACCTCATTCCAAAGGACATGCTGCCCGACTTGGGCCGCGCCAGGATCGTAATCACCAACTATCACTCATTCCTGTGCCGCGAGAGCATAAAGCTCAAGAGGGGAAGTCGTGCCTTGCTCCAAGGCCACGACAAGGAGATTGCCACCAAGGAAACCGAAGGCGAGATGCTTCGGCGCTCATGTGGCGATCTGCTGGGCCTCAAGAGCATCGTGGTACTGAACGACGAGGCGCACCACTGCTACCGCGAAAAGCCGGGCGAGGCGGAGGAGGAAACGCCCACGGGCGAGGCATTGGGCGAGGCCGAGAAGAACACCGATGCGGCCCGGCTTTGGATTAACGGCTTGGAAACAGTGCAACGCCGGCTGGGCATACGCACGGTGTTCGATCTCTCGGCAACGCCGTTTTTCCTTGCCGGGTCGGGCTATCGCGAGGGCACTCTCTTTCCCTGGACCATGTGCGACTTCTCGCTCCTCGATGCCATCGAATCCGGCATCGTCAAGTTGCCGCGTGTGCCGGTGGCCGACAACGTGTCCGGCGACGAGATGCCCCGTTACCGGGAGCTTTGGAAGCACATCGGGCCTTCCATGCCCAAGAAGGGACGTGCCTCGGCGGGACGTCTCGATCCCCTCAGCCTTCCGCCTGACCTGAAAGGCGCCATTGACGCCCTGTATGGCCACTACAAGGAGGCATTCGCTTCCTGGAAGGCGGAAGGCATCGAAGTACCTCCTGTCTTCATCGTAGTTTGCAGCAACACCGCCACCTCGAAGTTGATTTACGACTACATCGCTGGCTTCGAGCGTTCGGACGGGGTAGTCGTGCCGGGGCTCCTGCCGCTTTTCCGCAACTACGATGAAGACGGAAACCGCGTTCCGCGCCCACAAACCTTGTTGATCGACAGCGAGCAATTGGAATCTGGCGAGGCCCTCGACAAGACGTTCCGCACTATCGCTGCGGACGAGATCGAGAGATTTCGCCGAGAACGCAACCAACGCGACGGCGCAGGTCAGGAAGATGCGTCCATCACGGACGCCGAACTGCTGCGCGAAGCCATGAACACCGTCGGCAAGCGAGGGCAGCTAGGCGAGTCAATCCGCTGTGTGGTCTCCGTCGCCATGCTGTCGGAGGGCTGGGATGCCAACACCGTCACGCACGTTCTTGGCGTGCGAGCTTTCGGCACGCAATTGCTGTGCGAGCAGGTAGTGGGTCGCGGGCTGCGCCGGCAATCGTATGAACTGAACGAAGAAGGTCGCTTCAATGTCGAGTACGCCGACGTGCTCGGCATTCCCTTCGACTTCACTGCCGAGCCAGTGGTGGTGCCGCCCATCAAGCCGCGTCGGACGATCCACGTCCACGCAGTGAGACCGGATCGTGACGCACTGGCCATCGAGTTCCCCCGCGTGGAGGGTTACACCTACGAATTACGGGAGGAACGGCTCAGCGCAAACTTCACGGCGGACTCGACACTGACTTTGACGCAAGAACTTGTGGGCCCAACCCGTACCCAAAACGAGGGCATACTCGGCGAGCGCGTCGTCCTAACGCCTGAGCAGTCCATCGCCACGCGCAAGGCGACTGTAGCGTTCCATCTTGCCAAGCACTTGCTTTTCAAGCATTTTCGTGGTGCCAACGAAGCGCCGAAAGTGCATCTGCTTGGCGACTTGAAGTGCATCGCTCGGCAGTGGCTTGATGACTACCTGATCTGTGAGGACGGAACCACGCCGGGCCAGATTCTCTACACGATCATCGCCGACGAAGCCTGCGACATCATCCATCGGGCCATCGTTGCGCCTCCTGAGTCCGGGCAAGTGCAGGGCAAGGAGCAAGTGCGGGCCGTTCTCGACCCCTACAATCCACGCGGTTCCACGGCGGAAGTGGATTTCACCACATCCAAGACCAACCGTTGGGAGACGCACCCGGACAAATGCCATGTTAACTGGGCGATATGCGACAGCGATTGGGAACGAGAGTTCTGCCGCCTCGCCGAGGCTCATTCCGCAATTCGGGCTTACGTCAAGAACCAAGGAATGGGCTTCACAGTTCCGTACAGCTTGAACGGTCGTTCGTGGTTCTATGTGCCAGATTTCATTCTTCGCCTTGACGATGGTGGTGGCGAGCTCGTCAACTTGGTGGTTGAAATCAAGGGATTCCGTGGCCAGGACGCTCAGGACAAGGCGGACACTATGCGGGCATTGTGGGTTCCGGCTGTCAACGCCACGCAAGAGTTCGGGCGTTGGGCCTTCGCGGAATTCAAGGACATCAAGACGATGGAAGAGGACTACCACCGGTGGATTGCAGAGAACGCCGCATCACCGGCAGTGCGCGCGGCTCACTCACTGATATTGGCTGGTGGTAGTGAGCCAGACCTTGAGTACATCCCCCGCAGAAGAAGTGCAGTCGAGTGATCTTGGCGGATACGTCGGTTTGGGTTGATCATCTCAATCGACCCGATGCGAGGATGACCGGGCTGGTTGAGGCGCGCGAGGTCTTGCTGCATTCGATGGTCATTGGTGAACTTGCGTTGGGCAATCTGGCCAATCGTGAATCACGCATTGAGGAATTGCGCAAGTTGCCCAGAATTGGGGAACTAGACAACGACACGGTGGTGGCGAAGATCGAGGAGCACTAACTGATGTCGCAATCGAGACCTCGACCCGCAGCTAGTGTGGCGCGGCAAGGACGAGGGGATGGAAGCCGACTTGGAAGTTCCTGCGCCACCCCTTTACATTCAGGAGAAGGTCCATCCCAAGGCGCTCATCGACGATCTGCGTCGTCAAACCACAGAACGGGCGAACGAGGCATCGCCAGAGATGCCTGATCTTTTTGCCGACTTCAATGGCCTGCCGAGCCTTGATGCATCAACCGAGTTCTACCAGCACGACCAGAACTGGTCCAATCGAATGATCCTTGGGGATAGTTTGCAGGTGATGGCGTCCCTTTCTGAACGAGAGGGCTTGCGCGGCAAAGTGCAATGCATCTTCATGGACCCGCCCTACGGAATCAAGTTCAACTCGAACTTCCAGTGGTCAACCACCAGTCGCGACGTGACGGACGGCAAGGCGGAGCACATCACCCGGGAGCCGGAGCAGGTGAAGGCGTTTCGGGACACTTGGCGGGATGGGATTCACTCGTATCTGACCTATCTACGGGACCGGCTGACGGTGGCCCGGGATCTGTTGAAGGAGAGCGGGAGCATCTTCGTGCAGATCGGGGATGAAAATGTGCATCGAGTGCGAGCGGTGATGGATGAGGTGTTTGGGGCGGAAAATCTAGTAAGTCAGATTCTCTACCGTCGCGGCGGTTTCCAAACCGGCAAGTCGATAGCAAACACCTTCGACTATATTCTTTGGTATGCGCGTTCTCAAGATTCAATCAAAGCTCGCCCTGTTTTTGCCCAAACCGATGTCAATGATTGGTATCCGAATGCTGACCGCTGGATAGAAAGTTCTGATGGCATTCATGTGACGTATGCTGACAAAGACCGGATACCGCCGGACGCAAGGCTGCATAGTGATCGAGCCTGCTTTTCCGCAACGGGCGGAGAATCCAGCTCGTTTCGCGTCAACATTCTCGGTATCAAAGTGGGGCCACCATCGGGCCGTGGGTGGTCCACCAATCAACGCGGTGTCAGTCGATTGCTTGCTGCCAATAGATTGATGGTCAAGGGCAGGCGACCGCGCTTTAAACCTTACTACGACGACTTCCCTTTGAGGCGAGTTACGAATGGTTGGATGGACACGGTGCGGGGTGGATTCACGAGCGGGGGAGAGGATTCCAAGGTATATGTGGTGCAAACTGGAACAAGCATCATCCAGCGCTGCATCCTGATGTCAACCGACCCAGGCGACCTCGTTCTCGACCCCACATGCGGTTCTGGCACCACTGCCTATGTCGCCGAACAATGGGGCCGCCGCTGGATCACCATCGACACCTCACGCGTCGCGTTGGCGTTGGCCCGTGCCCGTGTCATGGGCGCCCGTTACCCCTATTATCTCCTGTCGGATAGCACGGACGGCCAAATGAAGGAGGCTGAAGTCACCCGCAAAACACCGTCTTCCGCGTCCACCTACGGAGACATTCGCCAAGGCTTCGTTTACGAGCGCGTGCCGCACATCACTCTCAAGGCGATTGCTAACAATGCTGAGATCGACGTCATCTATGAGCAATTTCAGCCCGCTGTGGAAGTGGCCCTAGCTGAACTAAACGCAGCGTTGCGTGGCCACGAGCAACCCTATCGCGTCACCGCGGGCGGACGCCAAGGCGGGAACCTGCGCTTCGACGCAAGCAAGGATGCTACCCATACGTTGCCGAACGGCGAGGATGTTCCCGCGCACCGCCTGCTAGAGTGGGAAGTACCTCGGGAAGCGCCGGAAGACTGGCCCAAGGCCGCGGTCGAGGCTCTCGGTGCCTTTTGGGATGCGCGTATTGAACGGCAACGAGAAATCGATGCCTCAATCGCGGCCAAGGCGGATTTCGAGTACCTCTACGACAAGCCCTACCAGGACAAAGGCAAGGTTCGCGTGGCGGGGCCGTTCACCGTGGAGTCGCTCACGCCACACCGTGTCGTCGAGGCAGACCGGCCGCCACCGCCACCAGCCGGCCCGGCCAATCAAGTCCGGGAGGAACGAACGTCCTACGAAGTGGCAGCGCCACCGACAAAGCCGCCTAGCGACTTCGCAGCCGTGATCTTGGAGCAGTTGCGAACAGCAGGAATTCAGCAAGTGGAGAAGGAAGGCAAGATCGACTTCACCGCACTCACGGGTTGGCCCGGACGACGATTTGCCGCCGAGGGGCGCTACCAAGAAGGCGAACATGATCGTCGCGCTGCTATCTTCATCGGCTCAGAGCATGGCACCGTCGGCCGTTCCGACCTCGTTGGCGCCGCCCGCGAAGCTAGCGAAGCCGACTTCGACGTGCTGATTTCCTGCGCCTTCAACTACGACGCCCAGACCACCGACTTCAAGCAACTCGGCCGCCTGCCCATCCTGAAGGCGCGCATGAACGCCGATCTCCAGATGTCCACGGACCTTAAGAAGACCAAGGGCGGCAACCTGTTCGTCATCTTCGGCGAACCGGACATCGAGGTGCTGCCCGCAGCCGACGATCAGATCCAAGTGAAGATCAACGGCGTTGACCTCTTCGACCCCCGCAGCGGCAACGTCCGCTCATCAGAACCCGAGGACCTGGCCTGCTGGTTCATCGACACCGACTACGACATGGCCAGCTTCTTTGTCCGACACGCCTACTTCCTAGGCGCCAACGACCCCTACAAGGCTCTCAAAACCACTTTAAGGACCGAAATCGACCCAGAAGCCTGGGCCAGCCTCCGCTCCGCCATCTCTCGTCCCTTCCCCAAACCCAACTCCGGCCAAATCGCCGTAAAAGCCATCAATCACTTGGGCGACGAGGTTATGAAGGTGATCGATGCCGCGTAGCATGTTTGTCGCAATCGATGGGAGTTTGTCGTGAGGGTTGGATCGCCATTTGAGGCTGTGCCGGCAACGCTGCTTGAAGCGCTGCAGGAGCAAAACGCCGAAGTGGTGCGGCAGTTGATGAAGGCCGTGTCCATTCCGAAGCCGCAACCAACGCGCAAGGCCGACATGGCGCAGGCCATTGCCGAGCGCATGGCGGACGATTCGCTGTTGCGGGACATCTGGGCGCAACTCGACGCACTGGAGCAAATGGCGGTGCGCGAGGCGATTTACAACCACGGCAAGTTCGATGCCACCAAGTTCCAGGCCAAGCACGGTGCGGTGCCGGGCGGTTTTCGCCGCCGCGCCAGTTATCGGAGACCTGTAGATGGTGCCAGCGCTAGGTTGCGGCTCCTGTTCGTTCCCAGCTATCGGGACGGCCCCTTGGCCTTTGTGCCGGCCGACCTTGCCGCGCGCCTGCGCGAATTCGCGAATCCGCCTCCGGAGGCGGCTTTGCGGACCACGGACCAACTGCCGGAAACGGTCTCGATCCTAGTGGGCTACGGTGCGCGCGAAACGGAGAAGACGTTGGACGTGACCGTGCGGCGCATGGAACGTGCCGCGGCCAACGATCTTCGTGCGGTCATGCGGCTGGTGAGCGAGGGCGCGATTGCGGTGAGCGCCAAGACGCGGCGACCCTCCGCAGCCGCTGTGCGGCGCATTGCCGAAGCGTTGCATGAGGGCGATTTCTACGACCCCTTCGCCGAAAAGAAGCGCAAATGGGATCAGGTGCCGGGTCCCATCCGGGCGTTTGCGTGGCCGTGGCTGCTGCAGGCGTCGGGCCTTGCGAGGCTTCGAGGAGCGCGGCTTGAGTTGTCCCGCAAGGGGCGTGAGTCGCTGACCATGCCCGCGCACGTGGTACTTCGGGGCGTCTGGCAGTCGTGGTGCGGCTCGAAAATGCTCGACGAATTCAGCCGGGTGGACCAGATCAAGGGCCAGCAGCGGGGCAAGGGGCGCCGCGGATTGACCGCCGTGGCGGAGCGCCGATACGTGATCGCCGAGGCGCTGTGCGCCTGCCCGGCAGGCGCTTGGGTGGCGTTCGACGATTTCGGGCGGTTCATGCGCGCGGCTTCGCTCAACTTCTCAGTCACCAAGGACCCTTGGGATCTGTATTTGTTTGACCAGAACTACGGCAGCCTCGGCTACGACGGTTCGCACAATTGGGAAATCATCGAGGGACGCTACCTGCTTTGCCTGCTGCTTGAGTACGTTGCGGCCATTGGCATGTTGGATGTCGCCTTTGTTCCACCGGAACACGCCCGCCCCGACTTCCATCACATGTGGGGGACGGACGAGATGGCCTATCTCAGCCGCTACGACGGCTTGCTCCACTTCCGCCTGAACAGCCTCGGCGCCTATTGCTTGGGCCTCGCCGAGGAGTACGAGCCGCCCGGGGTGGCCCAGCGCACGGCGATGCAGGTGTTCGCCGACCGAAGGATCGTGGCGGCTGGCGCGCCTTCCGTCGAGGAGGCGACCATCCTGGACACGTTCGCAACGCCGGAGGCGGACGCCGTTTGGCGTCTCGACACCGAAAGGATTGTCCTGGCTCTCGAGGAGGGCGGCGACCTGGATGCGCTGCGCTCGTTTCTTGCTGAGCGGGACGGCCAGCCGCTGCCGGAGACGGTGGAGGGCTTTCTCGAACGCTTGGGCCGGGGCGCAACGGCGCTCAAGATGCGCGGCGAAGCGATCCTGGTCGAGTGCGCGGGCGCGGATGTTGCCACGAAGCTGATGGGAGACTCCCGTGTCGCCAAGACGTGCCTGCGCGCTGGCGAGCGCCACATTGTGGTGCGCGCTAAATCCGAACGAGCCTTCCGCAACGCGGCAAGGACGATGGGCTACGGATTGCGGGATTAGGCTTGGGTTCCTGTCGGCTCATGCCGTTTGATGATCGCGTCAGCAACGCGTGGCGCGAGATCCTGTTCGCTCAGCGCCTCGATGGTGCCGAGCCCGCCGGGGTTGGCGATGTTGGTTTCGATGAGGTGTGGATAAGCGATGTCCAGGGCTGCGAAGCCTATGCCGACGGCGCCGAGTTCCGTGGCGATGGTTTGCGCCAGCGTGTGCTCCTCGGTGCTGAGGGTGTGAGGCGCAGCCGTTGCGCCGGTGGCCAGGTTGGCTCTGTGCTCGCCCGTTTTCGGTAGGCGTCGATAACAGCCGATGACTTTGCCGCCAGCCACCAAGCAGCGGGTCTCTCCCTCAGCGGCGGACTCAACGAAGCGTTGGAGGATGGCGAAGCCCTGCTCGTGGATGGTGCGGCGGATCGTGTCACGGCCGTCGGCGTTGTTGCGGATTCTGGCCACGCCCTGACCGAAACTGGTGCCGCTCGGCTTCACAATCCAGTCGCTGCGGTCGTCCAGCCGCTCGATTAGGCGCGCCGCATCGCTTCCGGCGTGGGTCTCCGGCAGGTGTTCCAGGAACGCCAGCTTGCCGTGCAGGTAGGTGTAGGCATCGATCACGTTGACAAACCGCCCTCGGTCGATGCGGCGCAGCAACTGCGCCCGGTCAAGGAAGGAGCGCCGTTCGCCAAAGCCGAGCAGCCAGATCAGGTCGCACTCGTCAAGGTCCGTGTCGGCGGCCTTAACAATGCCCCGGTCCAAATGCAGGCTAGCGTGATCCGCCACCTCCACTCGCCAGCCTTGGTCGGCGAATGCCTTGGGCAGACGCCGGTGATTGTCGTTGCGGTGCGGCCCGGCACCGATCAGGAAGAGGATATTGTTCGATTCGCTGTTCCGCCGGGTCACTCATCAGCCTCGGCAAGCCGCCGCTCAAGTTCCGCAATCCGGGCCTCGGCGGTTCGCCGTGCGGCTGCCTCGGCATCGCGCTCCACATTGGCCGCGTCGCGTTCCGCTTTCACCGCCTCAATGATCCGGCTCTTCTCCCCAGACGTGGGCAGGAACTCGCCAAGCGCCGGGTCGAACAGGCGCAGCGCTTGGCCCTCCGGGCGAAGCTCAAGGTCAAGCACCGCCGACCAGCCCGACAGCCTGCCGTCCCGCCGCTCCAGGGGGATCGGCTCGTAGGCGCCGTCTGGACCCAGGCGACGGCCCTTCAGGCTGGGGCGCAGGTAGTCCTCCGTGGGGTCGAACTGCCAGTACTCCGTGACCCCCAGCCGCTCGTACAGCTTTGCCTTGAACCCCTCATCCCGGCCCCGAGTGCTCCTTGAGGTCACCTCCAGCACGAAGTCCGCCGCCACGCCCTCCTCCCAGACCTTCCAGATGCGCCGCTCCGGCTCCTTGCTCGGCCCGAAGGCCACGAACACGTCCGGCGACACCCGCTTGGCCTTGTCGCCTTCCTCCCAGTACATCAGCATGTCGCTGCCCACGTAGGCGTCCGGGCGGGCGGCGTAGCGGTCCATGAGCGGGTGCGCGAAATCGACCGTGGCGTGCCAGTGGATGGGGGTCTCGGCCATGGGCTTGCCGTCCGACTCAGGGTAGTCGACGGTGGCTGGGGTCTGCCGCCTCGGCGGCTTGGCGGGCGGTGCCCGAAGGGCGGCCGGACGGCCTGGAAGGGGTTCGGCTGAGGGCATGTGGCGCTCCTTTGCGGGTGCGTTGCCTTGCTTCGTCCACCATAGCACAGCCCGGCCTTCGCGGCGGCGGGCCGGGACCTTGGGCAAGCTGGACGTTGGACGGCACGGGCCGCTCGGGTGTCTTGAAGGGGACCACCGTGCCACGCGGAACCCGGAAAATCTGTAGGGCAACGGCGCTGGAATTTGTGCGAGATTGCCGCGCCTGGCCGGAGATGGCCTACGGCAAGTGCAGACTTCTCGCACGGAGGAACGGCGCGTTGCGCCGTCCGAGGGCGTGAACGCGAACCTCCGGTTCGTGTTGGTTCGTTGTGCCCCCGCTCCAAGGGTTCGCGCTTATGGAATGTGGAGGCTGAGGTCGGAATCGAACCGGCGTACACGGAGTTGCAGTCCGCTGCATAACCACTCTGCCACTCAGCCTTGAGGGGGCCAGCAAGCCGGTGCGGCCTCGGCTTGGGCGGCGCATTCTAGCGCCAACCGCCGCACGATGCGATGCTGCGCGACCTGACGGTCGCGTTGGAGTTTCGCTTGCGCGAAACTCCGCAGCCAATGGGCAGCCCGCAGGTAACTGAACCTACACATGCCGAATTCGGTGCAGGGAGTTGGTGCCCGGGGCGGGACTTGAACCCGCAAGGAGTTGCCTCCGGGGGATTTTAAGTCCCCTGTGTTTACCGATTTCACCACCCGGGCTGCCCCATCGCGTCCAGATCAGGGCGATTGGTGCCCAGGGCGGGAGTCGAACCCGCACGCCGCTTCGGGCACTGGAATCTAAATCCAGCTTGTCTACCTATTCCAACACCTGGGCTTGGCTTGGCCGCGTGGCCGGATTCTAACTGAATTGTCCAACTGTCCGCCTTCCCCCCTGAACTCCGGAAACTCCATGGATGCACGGGAGCGGAGTTTCGCGCCAGCTAAACTCCAACGGACCGAAGGTCCGCGCTAGCAATGCGCGGCCATCTAACGTAGTTTGCGCATCCCTCAACCTTGAAGCCCGAACGGAGCCCAAACGATGATCGATGTGCATTACTGGCCGACCCCCAATGGCTGGAAGGTCACCATCATGCTGGAGGAGTGTGGGCTGGACTACGAGATCAAGCCGGTGGACATCGGCGGCGGTGATCAGTTCAAGCCGGGTTTTCTGCGCATAAGCCCCAACAACCGCATGCCCGCCATCGTCGATCATGAGCCCCTCGGCGGCGGGTCACCGGTCGCGATCTTCGAGTCCGGCGCCATCTTGGAGTACCTCGCCGACAAGACGGGGCAGTTTCTGCCGCGCTCGGGCGCCGGCCGCTACCGCGTCCTGCAGTGGGTGCACTGGCAGATGGCCAACCTCGGCCCCATGATGGGCAACGCCAATCACTTCAAGAACTACGCCAAGAACATCGTCGATGACCCGGACCAGTTGGCGTACGGCACCAAGCGCTTCGTCGGCGAGGTGGACCGCCTGTCCGGCGTGATGGATGCCCAACTGTCGGCAAACCAATTCCTGGCCGGAGATGATGCCTACAGCATTGCCGACATGATCACTTGGCCTTGGGCCATGCTGATGGGGCGCCTGTTCGGCGACGCTGTCTGGGAGGACTTCCCCAACCTCAAGCGTTGGGTGGATGAGGTGGGGGCGCGCCCCGCCGTGGACAAGGGATATCGCGTTGGCCGCGAGCTCGGCAAGCGGGAACTGACCGAGGCCGAGGAAAAGGCGCGGCGCGAGCTGCTGTTCAACCAAACCAACGAGAAGGTGCGCAAGGCGCGAGAGGAGGCCGCCCAAGCCGCATCCTAAGGCCGCAGCTCGCTGCAGGGCGGCTGGGTGAGGCTTGATGACGGCCGGTGACGACCATGGCAGTCAGCGACAGTCAAGCCAGTTCCCTAGCTGCAGGTTCCCTTCGGCGCGGCTTTCGTGGCGAAGCGGGCGCACTGCTGCGCCTCGGCGCGCCCATCGCGGCGACCCAGCTCTGCGTGATGGGCATGGGCTTCCTGGACACCGCCATGGCGGGCCGCTACGGTGCCGTGGACTTGGCGGGCGTGAGCTTGGGCGGCGTCCTGCTGTGGCCGGTGTTCATGCTGATGAGCGGCATCACCATGGCGGTGATGCCCATGGTCTCCCAGTTGGTCGGCGCCCGGCGCACCGGCGAGTCGGGCCCGCTGATTCGCCATGGCCTGTGGATCGCGCTGTTCAGTTCCTTGGTGATGATGCTCATCATGCGCAACGCCGAGCCGGCGCTGCTGCTGATGGGCGCGGACCCCGGGGTCACGGCGGTGGCAGCGGGCTATCTGCAGGCGGCTTCCTGGGGGATGCCCGCCATGATGACCTACATCCTGCTGCGCCAGGTTTGCGAGGGCCTCGGCCATACGTTGCCGCCCATGCTGATTGCCGGCACTGCCTTCGTGCTCAACGCGCCGATCAACTACGTGTTGATTTACGGTGCGTTCGGATTTCCGGAGCTGGGCGGCGTGGGTTGCGGCTGGGCCACCGCGGCGGTGATGTGGGTGGAGCTTGGGCTGATCTTGCTGGTGGCCCGCCGTCCCTTCTTTCGCGCCACGAATTGGATGGGCGGCGACAAAACCCTTCGCTGGGCGACCGTTGCGCGGATTTTCAAACTCGGG
>JAPPIX010000286.1 GCA_028820495.1 Gammaproteobacteria bacterium | reverse complement strand
ACTTCCGGGAGCCGGACGCCGTGGGAACCATGACCATCATCGACGACGACTAGCGCGGCAAGGACGGATCGGCAGGATGGCGGGGCGATGGCGCAGCCGCTACGCTGGTCGGCACTCGCGGGCGGTTGGGCGCCACTAACTCAGTGAACAACAGGCAGGGGCTGTGGCGGGCTGGCTGGCCGTTGATGGCGGCCACCTTGATGCGGCTGGTGGACATCGCCCTCAACGGCAACGCCGCCGACATGGTGGAGTCTCCCGCACAGGAATCCCTGCCCAATCAGGAGACGGGGGGCGAGCAGTTGCCGGTTGGCATTGGAATCGCTTCGAGCGAAGGCCGGTTCGGCGTCCTGCCCGCGGACGGCCAGCGGTTTGCGCGAAGCGTATAATGCATACTGAGTTCAAAGGGCATGGGGCAGATTGGGCTCATGGGCAAATGGCAATGGCTAACGACGAGCAGCGCGCGAGGTTGATTGGATTCAGCGAGGATGGCGCACGCAGCCCGCCCCCGGTCTTCGTCGGGCGGGACGAGGCCATATCCGACATTCTTCGCGCTGCCGACCGCGTCCACGAACGCTGGCTTGAGAATCCCCGCAAGCCGCAACGGCACGCGATGACCCGCTTGATCCAAGGCGCCCCCGGCGCGGGCAAGTCCACGCTGGTCGAGCGCATCCAGGAGCTGGCGGGACAAGGCGCAGCGCCTAGCGGAACTCGGCATCTGGCGCTTTTTCTCTCGGCCAGCGAACTGTCTCGGCCGGGCGATCTTGAGGAGCGGATAAGCACCCAGATTCCCGGAGGCGTGCTCGCCACCGCTGCCGGCGCGTTCGTGAAGCTGGCCTCCTCACTCCTGATCGGCTCAAGCCGCCCCGCCAGCGGGGCGGCTGATAAGACGGAGGAAGCGGTTCGCAAGGTCGGTGAGAAGCGCTTTCCGGGCACCATTCTGCTGATGATCGACGAGGCGCAGCAAGTGTCGCCGAACTCTGCCGAAGCGAACGCGCTGCGCACACTGCACCAGGCCCTTCACAGCCTGCCCATTCTTCCGGTATTTGCTGGCCTGGGCCACTTGCGGGGGCACCTGAAGCAGAAGGGCGTCGAAATCAGCCGGTTCGCCGGGCCGGAGTGCATTCACACCATCCAAGGACTCTCTTCCAAAGAAAGCGATGCGCTGCTTGAAAGCTGGCTGGAGCACTTTGAGGTTGGGGCCAGCGCCAAGGACCTGACACTGTGGCGGGTCGCCATGCTCCGCGACACCCAAGGCTGGGCCATGCACACTTACGACTTCCTCGCACCTTTGGCGCGCGCCTTGGCCGACGCCCCCCGCCCACGAAATTTGTCTGCCGTCGACATGGACGCCGTTCGCCAAGCCGCCGCCAAGCGGCGATTGGGACACTATGCTGAGCGGTATGAGGATGAGGGAAGCGCCCTAGCCAAGCGCCCCGAGTGCGTCGCCCGCCTTATGGCCCGCTTGAGGGTTACGGGGCCGCAGTCCAGGGCCGGCCTTGCCCAATCCATACAGGCCGCCTTTGACGTGCGGACGGACGAAGGCGAGGAGAGGTGGCATCGGGAACTCATGGCGCGCGGGTTCCTGCAGCCGGTTTCAACCCGCCAAGGAATGGGCCTCCCCAACTACGCCTGCCCCATTCCATCGCTTGCCTCCTACGCGGCTGCCTCCGAATTGCCCCTGCACTTGGAGGCGTCCGCAGGCGACGCGGCGGCGGTGGAGGAGGTGCTCTTTGGCGACCCATCCGCAATCAACCGGATCGACGCCATGGGCCGCACGGCGCTGCATGTTGCCGCGGAGGGGCGGTGGGGCGCCGTGGCCGACGCGCTCATAAGGGCTGGCGCCGACCCGCATGCCAAGGACGCGATGGGCGCAACACCCGCCAAGACATGGCCGGGCCACGGCTGGCTTGCTGGCCGCTAACCCGCCCAACGCAACGGGCGTTTGCCCCGCTCCCTGACCCGGTCGCCAGCGGCCCCTTGTGCCGCATGCCGCCGCCCATAAGGCGCCAACTCGACCGCCGATCCCCTTCGTGCGCTGCCATTGGCACCGGTGGCCCTCTCCCTTGTCCATTTCGATGAAGAAGATGACATGCGCTCAGGTCCGATTGGTCCTTTGAAGCTGCTGCCGCTGGCCATAGAATCCGGGCTTGCCAGGTGGCCGGGTCTTGAAGCGGCGGTGCAGCCATAGGTACTGCTCCGGGGCGCGGCGCACGGCCTTTTCAATGGCCTGATTGACTGCGGCTGCATCACTTGGCGCATCGCCGCTGGGAAAGTTCGCTAGGGGCGGTTCAAAGCGGATTGTCCAACTGCGCTCCTCGGGGTCGCGGTGCTGGCTCATCATCAGCACCGGAGAGCCGTTGTGGCGAGCCAGTTGGGCCGTGGCCGTGATGGTGGCGGCGCTGACGCCAAAGAAGGGCGCAAACACCGAGTGTTTCGGTCCGTAGTCCTGATCCGCGGCGTACCAGATGGCATGCCCGGCTTTCAGGGCGAGCAGGGTGGGGCGTAGCGCCTTGCGCTCCAGGACGCCCTTGAAGTAGTGGCTGCGGCCGCGCACCTGCAGCCACTCCCAAACCGGATTGCGGTTCCTGCGGTACATGACGTCCACCGGCCCCAAATTGGCCAGCGGAGCGGCAATGATGTCCATGACCGCGAAGTGGGCGCCGAGCAGCACGAGGCCGCGTCCCTCCGCCAGGGCGCCATGAAAGTGTTTGGCGCCTTCGACGCGGACGCTGTGGCATCGGCCGCGTTTGGGGTTGAGCCAGGCCACGCAAAGTTCCAACGCGCCTAGCGTCACTGCCTCGAACACGCGCCGTGCCATCGCATTTCGCTCGTCTGAATCGAGTTCGGGAAAGCACAGGCGCAGGTTGGTTTCGGTGATGTGGCGGCGGGTGCCGCCTAGGCGGAACGCCACGCGTCCGAGCCGCTTGCTTAAGCGAAAGATCGCCGCCCAAGGCAGCCGCGCGATGAGCCAGCCAATCCCCACGAGACACCAGGTGGGCCACACACGGGGCGCTGCGATGTGAACGGGCGGTGAGCGATTCGACATCTAAGGTTGGGGCCATTGGCCAATGGGGAGGGTTGAGTTTAACCCGGAGGTCTTAGCGTCGTTCTCGCGCAGGGCCGCGGACTTTGCCCCAAGGCCGCCATCGCCGGGACCTCGCAACTTGAAGATTTGCTGGAAGCTACGACGCAGACGTTGAGCTTTTGATGGCGGGCCAGCAAATTGGGCTTCCGACTTTCAATAACTTCCCAAAGGAGAAGCACATGCGAACTCTTGACGAAACCGAGCTGCTGCGCGTCAGCGGCGGCTTCCACATCCCCTTCCCCCCTTGGACGAGACCGCCGCTCATCGTGCCGCTTCCGGGCCAACCCTTCCACGAGCCGTCTAGGCCGCCCGAGCCCTTGCCGTATCCGTGGTTCCCGCCGATCCCCATGGGGTTCTAGGGCTGCTTCAGAGTCGAGCGGGCCCTCTTGGGGGCCCGCTTTCCCAACCGGCGGCACGTTGTTTCGGGGTAGAGTGTGGCCGGACATGCATGGATAACCTTGCTTCAACCCCAAAGTTAGCTATTGTTAGCTAGTTTTATCTCTCCAGCAGGCTGGAAGCATGTTCATCGTCAATGTCCACCAAGCCAAGACCCAGCTATCGCGTTTGCTGGCGTGCGTCGAAGCCGGTGAGGAGATTGTCATTGCGCGAAGGGGCGAGCCTGTCGTGCGGCTCGTCAGTTGCAAAGTGCGGGGTAAACGCCAACCCGATGCCCTCAAGGGGAAACTCATCGTCCCCGATAGTTTCTTCGATCAGTTGCCGGAGGAGGAACTGAGTGCGTGGGAAAGCCGGCACCCATGAGAGTGTTGTTGGACACCCATGCGTTCCTTTGGTGGATGGCCGACAGTCAACGTCTGTCGGCAACAGCTCGAAAATTGATTGCGGACAATGCGAACGACATAGTGGTCAGCGCGGCATCCGTTTGGGAAATTGCAACCAAGTTCAGGGTTGGCAAGCTGCCCAACGGTGAGGCGATAGCGCTCGATGTCGCTGGCCACATTGCTGGCCAGGGCTTTGAGGGGTTGCCGGTTGGCGTCAGCGATGCTGAACGCGCGGGACGCTTGCCCGGTCCGCATCGCGACCCTTTCGACCGAGTGATCATCGCTCAAGCGTTGACGCACGGGCTGGGGGTGATCTCAATCGATGCAGCGTTCGACCCGTATGGGGTCACTCGCTTGTGGTGACGGGAGTACCTCGTGCTCGTCGGGGAATCCCCGATCAATTCCCGTTTGCCTAGCGCTTCAGTCCACGCTTGCCCAGCACTCCACCTCCACCTTGCCGCCAAAGGCAAGGCCAGCGGCGGCGAAGGCGCTGCGGGCGGGCTTGGGGCCGGGGAAGTAGGTGACATAGACTTCATTGAAGGCAGGCCATTCGGCGATGTCGGTGAGCATGACGGTGCATTTGACCACCTTGTCCATGGAGGAGCCGTTGCGTTCCAGGATTGCCTTGATGTTCTCCATGGCTTGACCTGCCTCTCCAGCCATGCCGCCGGGGGCTAGTTCCGTGGTGCCCGGCAGGTTGCCAAGCTGTCCGGAGAGCACCAGCAGGTTCCCGACCCGCACGGCGTCTGAGAACGGCAGGTCCAGTGCCTTGGCTTCCTCGCTGACCAGATAGTCGGCGCTTTGTGCCGACGCTGCGGCTAAAATCAGGCCCAAGATGACGATGCGCTTTCCAAGCATGGCGGCTCTCCTCGCAGATGGCCGTTCATGGTACACGGCGAGACGGGGATGCGCTGGCGTTTCCCGTTCGCCTCGGACCCGCCGATGAGCGACCAACGAGTGCCGGAAGGCGACTGGGTGGTGCTGCGGTCCGCGCTCGACCGCCGCGTCGTCACCGAAGCGGCGCTGGTGCTGGCCGCCATGGAGATTCCCCACCGCACCCAATGGCGCGATCACGTCTGGACACTCCTGGTTCCAGCCCATGCGGTGCAGCGGGCGGAGGCCGAGCTGCGCTCCTTTGAGGCGGAGAACTGGCGCCGGGAAGGTCCCGCGCCGATGATTCACACCTTCGACCGGGGTTGGACTGGCGCCTTGGTCTTCCTCACCATCATTTGGCTGCTGCCCAATTTGGAGGATTGGGGCACCTTCGGCTGGAATTGGCGGGAGTCCGGCATGATGAACGCGGGGCTGGTGCAGGATGGCCAATGGTGGCGAACGTTTACGGCCTTGACGCTGCACGCCGACCTAGGCCACATCGTGGGCAACTCGGTGTTCGGCGCGGTGTTCGGGGTCTTTGCTGGCCGCTACCTAGGCTCCGGGTTCGGCTGGCTGCTGATCCTGCTCGGCGGTGCGGCGGGCAACCTGGCCAACGCCTTCATTCAGCCTGCCGCCTTTCTCTCGGTGGGCGCGTCCACCGCCAATTTTGCGGCACTCGGACTGACCGGCGCCTTCATGTGGCAGCGCAACCGGGTTGAGGCGCGTAGCTGGAAACGCAACTTCGCGCCCCTTTTCGCGGCCTTGGCCCTGCTGGCCTACACCGGCGTGGGCGGCGAACGCACCGACGCGCTCGCGCATTTCACGGGCTTCGCCGCCGGGGTGGCCGCAGGCTTGGGAGCGTCCACCTTCGACATCCGGCGGCTTGGCAAGAGCGGCCAAGCCATCGCCGGCGGCTTGGCCGTGGCGCTGCTGGCCTACGCTTGGCTGCGGGCGGGGACGGTGGCGTGAATCGACCGTTCAAGCCGTGGGGGTTCCTTGGCGCAGCACTGGTTGCTGCGCTTCTGGCGGCGCCGCAATTGGGCCAAGCGCACGGCGGCGTGGTGGCGGAGGAGGACGTTTGCCTGCTGCGCATGGGTTTCCTGCAGGCCCACTTCACCCTGTACCTGCCGGACGGCCGCGGCGCCGAGGAGTTTTGCGAGGAGGTGCCGGACGTTGGGCCGACCCTGTTCGTGATCGAGTACCTGCACGAAATGATGAAGGAAATGCCGCTGTCGTTTCGCGTGATCAGCGATGACCAAGGCTTTGGCATTTTCGCCAACTGGGACGATGTGCAGTCCATTGGCAACTTGGAGGCGCAAACGGTGCTCCACCGCCCCTTGGTCGCCGAACCTACGGGCGTGGTCACCTTGCGCCACGATTTCGCCGAGGCGGGCGGCTACATCGGCATCGTCGAGGCGGAGAACCCTGCGAACGGCAAGGCCTACAACGCCGTGTTCTACTTCGAGGTGGGCAATGTCGGCTACGGCCTGATCCCGTTGTTCGTCGGCCTCATCGCCGCCGCCCAAGTCGGCTTCTGGCTCAGCACCGGCACCTTGCAGCGCTTCCTGCGGCGTTTGCGATAGCGGCAGGCACCCCAAGCGGCCCCTCGGTCATGCGGTTTCCCGCGCCCTAACGCCCGCTGGACCCGTCTTGCTGGGCCAAGGCATCGCGCTCCAGCACCCGGGCGCCGCGCAGGATGCCGCCCAAGGCGTAGTTGCCTTCGTGGCAGGCGTATTCAAACACCCGTTCGTCGGTGGCGGGCCAAGGGTATTCGCCGGTCCAAGAGGCGGTCCAATTGGGGTCCTCAACAGTGAAGCGGTAGCGTAGGGTGGCCTGGTCGATGCGGGAGAAGCGCTCCTCCACGCGCAGGTCCGCCGAACCCAGCATCAGCCCGGTGGTCTCCCGGAAATTGGTGGTCTTGACCACCAATTCGTCACCCTCCCAGTGCCCGATGGAGTCGCCCATCCACTTGCGCACGCTGTCCGGCTCATGTTCGCCGTCAATGCGGATGATGCGCGCGTCGTGGTTCATCTCCGCCAGGATCATGACGGTGTCCTCGGTCTGTACGATGCGCTTCAAGTTGTTGTACATCACGGGCAGCATCGGTGGGCCGGAGGTCGAGCCAAAGCCGAGCAGGCAGCGCTCCCCCAAGGGCCGCATCTCGGGGTCGTCATAGGGGCCGTTTTCCTGGTTCACCCACCAAGCCGTTCCGGTGTTCTCCTGCAGGCGCTCGCGGCTCGAAGTCAGGCGCGCCATGCCGCGCTCGGAAAGGGGCGGCAGCCGTCCGTTGGGCGGGTCGACGATGATGGAGGTGCGCCAAGCGCCGTCGAGCTTGAAGCTGCTGTTGCCGACATCGACGAAGAAGGCGTTGTAGCCGCCGACGCCACCTGCGGCGCCCTCGAACTCGGGGATGTAGAACTCGGTGCCGCCGGCAGGCGGCGCGCTGCGGTTCGGGTCGCTCGGCGCCGAGTCCTTGGCGATGTAGTTGCGCCAGCGCTCGGCAATGGCCTCGGCCTCCGCGTCGGTGAGGCTCGCCTGGCCTTCCAACTGCTTGGGCCGCTGCAACGGCGTGAGCGTGGCGACGTTGTACACGCCGCTGAGGTCCGGCCGCCCGGACGCGGTGCGCGGGATGTCGCTGCCGTCGCCTAGGGCGAGCGTTGCGGCCAGGCACAGCGCCGCCAATGAGAGCCAAGCGTGTCGTGGCATGAGTAATCTCCTCTTGTTTTCTGGATCGCGGGGCAAGGGTGCCACGGGAATGTACTCTTGCAGCCGACGACCGCAAAGCCGTTCGTCTGAGTTATCGCCCCGTTATTCGTCTGAGACCGCGATTTCCTTGTCCGTGATGAACTCCAGCAGCGCCGGCTGGCCGCTTTCGGTGGCTTCGATGCCGCGCTTGAGCGCTGCTTGAATGTCGTTCGGGTCTCGCACCCGTTCGCCGTAGCCGCCAAACGCCTTGGCCATGTCGGCGTAGTGGCCGGAGATGTTGGTGGCGCCGTATTTCTCCTGGGAGACGGGCATGATCGGAATTTCGATGGCCATGGAGAAATTGTTGAACAGGATCGACAGAATGGGGATGCGCTCGCGGGCCGCCGTCTCAAAGTCCATGCCGGTGAAGCCGATGGCGGCATCGCCCCAGACGTTGATGCACAGCTTCTCGGGATGCGCCAATTTGGCGCCCATGGCCAGCCCTAAGCCGTAGCCGAGCTGGGTGGTCTTGCCCCAGCCGATGTAGCTCAAGGGGGCGGTGGCCTCCCAAAAGGGCGTGATCTGGTCCCTCGGGCTGCCGGCGTCGTGGGTGATGATGACGTTGTCCTTATCGACTAGGGCGTTGAGCTCCCAGAGCACCCGGTAGGGGTTGATCGGCGCTTGGTTGCTGGTGAGCTTGGCCAGCCATTCGCCGAGCCAAGCTTCGCGCAAGCCGGCGATGCGGGCCGGAACCTCAGCGCGGGCATCGGCTGTGGCGTGGCTGTGGGCTTCCATGGCATCGGCAAGGGCCGCCAAGGTCAGCTTGGCGTCGCCGATCAGCCCGTGCTGCGCTGGCACGTCCTTGTTCAGGTCCATCGCGTCCAAGGTGGCGTGAATGATGGTCCTGCCCCTCGGCATGGGCACCCCGAAGCCGGTCAGGGCAAAGCTGCAGCCGATGCCAAGAATGACGTCAGCCTCGTTGAGGAATGCCTTCACCGGCCGCGGGTTGGATCGGCCTCCGGAGCCAAGCGACAGCGGGTGGTTTTCCGGGAAGGCGCTCTTGCCCTCGATGCTGGTGGTCACCGGGATGTTCCAGGCTTCCGCCAGCGCCTTGAGTTCATCCCAGGCGCGCGCGTAGTGAACGCCTTGGCCGGCGTAAATAACTGGCCGTTCGGCCTTCGCCAAGACGGCGGCGGCCTCGGCAACCGCGTCCGGATCCGGCCCGGAACGGGTCTTGTAGCTGGGTTCGTAGCGCCAGTTGTCCGGCACCTCCTCGCGGAACACGTCCACTGGCACTTCGATCAGCACCGGTCCGGGCCGGCCGTTGCGCAGCTGGAAGAAGGCGCGCCGCATCACCTCCGGCAAGGCCTTGCCCATGGTCAGCGGCTCCGCCCACTTGGTGACCCCGCGCATGTTTTGGGTGGAATTGAAGTTGGGGTAGTAGTTGGCGATGCGGCGCGGGTAGCCGCCGGGCATCACCAGGATGGGCACGGACTCCGAATAGGCTTGGGCAACCCCGCCGAAGGCGTTTTCGGCGCCGGGGCCGTGCTGCATGCAGAAGACGCCGATCTTCTCCCCGGACGACAGCCGCGAGTAGGCGTCCGCCATGTGCAGCCCGATGCGCTCCTGGCGCACGATGACGGTGCGGATGTCCTCCGCCGCGGCCGCCTCGATGATCGGGTTGACCGGGTAGGCGAAGAGCACCTCAACCCCTTCGGCCTTCAGCACCTTGCCGATGGCTTCGTTGACGTTCATGGCTTTCCTTGCTTGTGTTGAAGGTGATGATAGCTCGCGCCGACGCTCAGGAACACTCGCCGGGCAGGCCTTACGAACAAGGACACACACCATTTCGGTCTCACCAACGCCATCAAACTGATGTTATTGCCTATCAAGAACAGACACTCGGCAACACATGCGGAAGAGGCGTTGGGCTTAGGGACCGGCGTGAATTGACAAGCAATCGCCCGCGCCTACACTGGCTTCATGTTGCCGGATGCATCCAACAGCCCCTTCCAGCCAGGCACGGGCGGCATCCCGCCTGTGCTGGCAGGCCGTGAACGCGAACAGGCGACTCTAATGGCGTTGCTTGAGCGATTGGCGAACGATGAGTTAAAGCAGACCATCCATCTGCTCCAGGCCTCTAGGGGAATGGGCAAGACGGTTCTCCTGCGAGATCTGGAAAAAAGCGCGCCGTTGGACGTGGCGGTCATCTACGCGCCCGCGGCCAAGCTGTCTAGCTTGGACAGTACCGCCCAACTTATAGACCCGAGACGCTCATGGTGGCGTCAGACGCTGAGTTGGTTCGGCAGCCTGACGGTGGCTGGCGTCAGCATCAAACGGCCAGCGGCAGCGCCCGCAGGCGAGTTTCAAGCGCTGGATCGAGCGCTTGCCCGGTGCCGGAAGCGCCCGTTTCTGTTGGTGGTGGATGAGGCGCACACGCTGGCGCCGGACCTGACCCACATGCTGCTGAACGTATTCCAGGACTTGGCTGGGCGGCAGCCATGCGGCCTCCTGCTGGCCGGAACCCCGGCCCTCGAACCTTTCCTGCTCTCGGATGCGGTGAACGCCTCGTTCGTCGAGCGTGCGCCGATTGTCATTCCGGGTTTGCTGTCCGCAGCTCAGTCCCGCGAAGCGCTCGACGCGCCGCAATGGCGAGATTGGCAATTGGACGAGGCCGTACTGGATGAGGCGGTGGCCGAAAGCTTGGGCTATCCCTACTTTCTGCAGCTATGGGGCAAGGCGCTCTGGGAGCAAGGGTGTGCTCGGAAGACCTTGGATAACGCGGTATTGGAAGCGGCCCGCCCCCCAGTGGAGGCCGTGCGCGGTAGGTTCTACGCTAGGCGCTTCGATGAATTTGAGCGCGATGCCTGCCAGGCTGGACTTGACCGAAATGCCATGCTCAAGGCCGCTGAATCGGTGGCTGCCGAAGTCGCTGCGCCGGGAGCTGTCATCACAACGGGCCAACTCAACCGTCTTCTGGATGATGCTGGGCTGGCATCTGGAGACGCTGCTGCGGCCAAGCGAATCATCGTCAATAACGGCTTTCTCATGCGGACTGCGGATGAGTGGCGCCCCGCCATCCCCTCGCTGGCTGCCTACATCCGCGACCATCCCCGTTTGGATTGAAGTCGGATGGATGCGGTTAATCTCAATACCTTCCGCGGCGAAGTCCGGGCATGGCTCGAAGCCAACTGCCCGCCGGGCGCCTGCGGGCCGGGGCAGGTGGCGTGGGGCAGCCGCAAGATCGAGCTCGAGCCGGACGTTCGCCTGTGGCTTGAACGCATGGCGGCGCAGGGTTGGACGGTGCCGACTTGGCCGACGGAGTACGGTGGGGCGGCGCTTGATCGCGACCAATACCGCGTTCTGATCGATGAGCTCAAGCGCATCAGGGTGCGCACGCCGCTGACCGGACGAGGCGTCAACTACATCGGCCCGACGTTGCTCGAGTACGGCGATGAGGCCCAGAAGGCCCGCTGGCTGCCGGGCATCGCGAAGGGCGACGGCGGCTGGGCCATGGGCTACTCCGAACCGGGGGCAGGATCCGACCTCGCCAGCCTCGGCCTGAGGGCGGTGCGCGACGGCGACCACTTCATCCTCAACGGCCGCAAGACATGGACTTCCGACGCCGTAGACTGCGACTACATTTTCGTGCTCGCCCGCACCAGCCCCAACAAGCCCAAGCACCAGGGCATCAGCCTGATCCTAGTGGACATGGACCAACCCGGCGTGCAGGTGCGCCCCATCCGCCTGATCTCCGGCTCATCGCCCTTCAACGAAACCCTCTTTGAGGACGCCATCGCCCCGGTGGCGGACGTGGTGGGTGGCATCGACAACGGCTGGACCGTGGGCAAGCGCCTGTTGCAGTTCGAGCGCTCCACCCATGCGGGCATCAACGTCTCCGGCTCCCAGGGCGGGCGCACGGCGGACAGCCGCCTGCCGCAGACCATCATGCGCTATGCGCCCGTCGCCGATGGCCGCATCGCGGATGCCGACCTGCGCGAACGGCTGATCCGCATCGAACAGAACGGCCATGCGCAACGCTTGACGCAGCGGCGGGTCATCGAGGAAACCCAGGCGAGGGCGCCCGGCTTTGCGTCCTCCGCGGTGAAGCTCACCGGCGCCCTGAACGCCCAGGACGGCAACGAGCTTGTTCTCTCCGCCATGGGCCTGCAAGGCGTTGGCTGGGAAGGGGAGGGCTTTGCCGCCGAGGAACTCGAAGCCACCCGCGAGTGGCTGCGCCAAAAGGCCCTGACCATCGCTGGCGGCACCAAGGAAATTCAGCTCAACATCATCGCCAAGCGGGTGTTGGGGCTGCCGGACTAGGAGTCTCCTAGCCCAAGGCCCAGTCCTTGATCAGGTGGTGGGCGATGGCGATGGCGCTCGGCACCTTCAGCTTGGTGCTGGCGCCGTCCAGCGCCCGGATCACCTCGGTGCGCTCGAACCAGCGCACGTCAGCCATCTCCTCGGGGTCGATCCGAATGTCCGTGCTCAGCGCCTTGCCATGGCAGCCGATCATCAGCGAGGAGGGGAACGGCCAAGGCTGTGAAGAGTGGTAGCTCACTTCGCCCACGGCCAGGCCGGCTTCCTCGAACACCTCGCGGCGCACCGCCTCCTCGATGGACTCGCCTTGGTCCATGAATCCGGCCAGCGCCGAGTACATCCCGGTGCGCACCAAGGGACCGTGGGGTTGGCCGAGCAGGCAGCGCTCGCCGACGGTGATGAGCATGATCACCACCGGGTCGGTGCGCGGAAAGTGCTCCGCCCCGCAGGCGCCGCACTGCCGGACGTGCCCACCCTTGGCGGCGGTGGTCGGTGCGCCGCACACGCTGCAGAAGCGGTGCCGGTCGTGCCAGCCGAGTTGGGCGCGGGCTTGGGCGACGATGCCGGTGTCCGCCGCCGCCATGCGCATGGCCGCCATGCGGCAATCCTCGAAGCGCCAGCCGCCGCTTAGGCCCAGCCGTTCCAAGGGGTCGCCGTCACCGGACACATCCACGGCAAAGTGGGCGACATCCTCGTCGAGGCCCAGCAGAATAGGCTCTGCGCCGTTGGCAGCGGCCTCGATTTCCACGGCGGACACCCAGCCCAAGGCGTTGCCCTTGAGCAGCACGTTGAGGTCGGCAAAGGGCAGAAAGCGGCTGGAGAAGCTGCGCTCTGCGGCCGCCAGCCAATCGGCGTCCCGGCGCTGGGCGTCGGCGCGGTCCAAGGGATTGCCGCTGAAAGTGTGGATCAGGCTCATGAAGGGGGTCCGGTTGCTGTTTCGGTTGAACGCGACGGCGGCAGCCCGCACGAGTCGTCGAATGGGTTGATGGCGGTGCCGAGGGGCAGCGTCGCGAGGAGGGCGCCGTTGGCCGAATTCATGCGGTCGGCGTCCAAGCGCTTCCGAGTTCCGCAGGTTCATCGACCCCATCGGGAAGGTCAGCGAAGGCGCGGCGATCCCGTGGCCGTCGGCCAGGTTTGGTGGGGTGCGTCATTTCCTCGATGATGGAGTCTGCGGAGGGAATCACGCCAACCTTTTCCAGTCCCCGGAGTAGTCCGACTGTGGACAGGAGATGCATGTTGGGAGGTCGTTGAAACACTCGCAACCCTCGATCCTCGTACAACACCAGCAGGGGGTCGTTTGAATTCAAGTACCGGCGCACCCCCCCGGCATCGCTGATGAAGTCCATCATCGCAAGTTCGCCGGCATTGCGTTTTCGAGGTTTCCCCGCGCTTTGCCTTTCTCGTTCGTAGGCTCCGATGTCGGTTCGCTCGATCACGAAAGGAGGTTGATTCGCTTCGATGAAGGCCTTTACCGCCGCATCCTTTGGATAGCGAAGGTCGCTGGTCACCTCATCGAACACCGCATCAACCACCACGATCGGCATGTTCAGATGCAGCAGCAGGTCGAGTTGGTCAGCAACCCACAAGCTATTGAGTGGTCCCGCATCGGGAATCACCAGAACGCAACGCTTCACGTGGAGGCCCAAATGCGCGCGAAGGTCGTTGCCTCGTTCTCGATTTGGTGCTCGGGCGGCCGGGGCGGAGAGAGCCCAGCGTCGCCCAATGCCACCAGGAGGCTTGCGTAGTCCCTCACACCCACCCGGCGAATCGCTTCATCGCGCCTGATGATCCCGGAAGCGTAGGCTTCAAGCGCATTTTCCATCGGCTGTTCCGGTTCAGCCGTGACTGCTTCCAAGTGGCTTCGAACGATGGCCGTCATGGTCGTTCCTTGGGTGGCTGCGTACGCTTTTGTGCGCCTGACCAAAGACTCCGGGAGGTTTAGGGTCGTGTTTCTGTTTGCCATGGCTGCCAATCCCCTTGTCACATATATATGTGTAGATTTGGGCCAGCATTCTAGCGGTGGCGGATTTGGCGCGCAATCAGGGCATGGTCGGGGCACGGTCGGGGATGGCAGCGATGCCCGCCGCCGATGCCCTGGCCCGCCACACACATTTGCGAGGGGGTGCTTGCGAGCGGGTCAGGCCCCAATTTGTCGAAACGCGAGCAGAGGTTAAACTAGCGGCATCGGTCAGGAGCTTGGAGGAGCGTTCGTGGACCAGCAAGACATTGCCCAGTTACGAGATTTGATGGAGTTTGAGGCGGGCCGCAGGGAGCCGCCGGCGGGCTTTCCCGCACTGCCCGACCTACCCGGTGGACGTTACACGGACCCGCGTTTCTTTGAACTGGAGAAGGCGCACATTTGGCGCCGGTCCTGGCTGCTCGCCGGCCACATGGACGAAGTGCCGGAGCCGGGCTGCTTCCGCCTGTGGGAGAACGCCGGCCAACCAGTGCTGATCGTGCATGCCGACAGCGGCGACATCAATGCCTTCTACAACACCTGCAGCCACCGCGGGGCACCCATAGTCACCCAGCAATCCGGCCAGCGGCCGCGCTTGGTCTGCAAGTACCACGGCTGGACCTACAGCCACGATGGCGAACTGCTGGCCATCCGCGACCCGGAGGACTTCCGCGGCTTGGACTTCTCCTGCCGGGGATTGAAGCGCATCCGCTGCGAACGCTTCGGCAACCTGATCTTCGTCAATTTCGACGAGGGCGCCCCCAGCCTGCTTGAATGGCTCGGCCCAATCGCCGGGGAGTGGGAGGAGTTCCAGTTCGGCAAGTGCCGATTGGCGGCGCGCCATTCGTTCGACCTGAACTGCAATTGGAAGATCGCCATGGAGGCCAACACCGAGGTCTATCATGTGCGCAGCATCCATCCGAAGACCGTCGCGCCCATCCTGGACGACCGGCGCAACGTCAACACCCTATATCCGAACGGCCACGGCCGCATGGTTGCCCCGGCGCCGCCGGGAATCAACGATCCGCGCGCGCTGCGCATGCCGGACGGCGCGGAAATCGAGACCGTCGGCGAGATCGCCCGCACCTGCACCCAGTCCTACGGGGTGTTCCCCAACTGGGTGTCACCCTTGAACCAGCGGGCCCTGCCACCACTGCTGTTCTGGCCGAACGGCATCAACAAGTGTCGGCTGGAGACCTGGACCATGGCACCGGACTGGGGCGACGGCGAGAAGCCGGATTCATGGACCGTGAACGACGGCGAGCGCCTGTGCGACGTGTTGCTTGAGGACACGGAATTCGGTGCGTGGATCCAAAAGTCCGTCGAATCCTACGGTTTCAAGGGTGTGCCGCTGAGCTATCAGGAGGCGCGCATCTACCATTGGAACCAAGC
>JAPPIX010000214.1:11559-15116 GCA_028820495.1 Gammaproteobacteria bacterium | reverse complement strand
AAGCGATCTTGAAACCAAAACCGTCTTGGAACTCCTAGAATCCGAGCCCAATCACATTGAGACCGCTCGGGTTGTTTATGAGTCTTGGCCGATGGTCAGGGATGGGATATGCGAGGAATTTCTGAAGCACCTGTGTGACCGCATAGGAGAAAGGCTAAAGGAGTTTAAGCAAGACATTCGCGTTGAGCCGGGTTACGGAGGCAAAGGGAAGGGAGCCCTGAATCGACTCAGCATCTACCGTCCATCCTGGCCTGAGCATCAAGGTGAAGACTCTGTTGCGCAAGGGCGAACGGCTATTAGACTACGCGCTGGAACCGGCGACTCATGGGTTTGGTACGGAGTTTGGTCGCCCAATCAGGCCCTTGAAGACAAGCTTCGAGCAGCGTTTCCAGATTTCAGGGCCCCAGACGACGGGTATCCAGTATGGAGATACGTAGAATCAGGCTGGTCTGATTGGGATCAAATGGCATCTAAACTTGCCCATGAGTCCAGAGCGAGCGGCGGCGAGGTCACCGACTACTACGTTGAAACCCTCGTCGAATTCGCCCGAAGGGCCATTCCGATAATCGACAAAGTCGAGGGTTCCTAGCGTTCCCGAGGCTGGCCCGCCTGCCGAAGGCCTTGGTGTCGTCCCGCAACTCTACTGAGTGTTCACGCCACCTTCATCACTCATCCAAGTCTCAACGGACAGTCCCGGCACCCGCTGAAACTCGGACAGGTTGTTGGATATGAGTGGCATGTCGAAGGAGAGTGCGTGCGCGGCGATCCATAAGTCGTTGGGGCCAATCAATTTTCCATCGTCTTCGAGGTCGGCGCGCAGCTGCCCATATCGGCGCGCCACTTCGGCGTCCACATCCAAGACCTGAACGGCGGCAAGCCAATGGTTGAGCGCCGACCTGTTCTCCTTCACCTTGACCGAACGGCGCACCCCGCATTCCAACTCGCCGAGAACCACCATGGAGATTCCGCAGTCGCGCAGACGCATTCTCGGCCTGAATCCGCGAGCCTTGGCCATCACGAATATGCAGGTGTCGGTGTCGAGCATGACCCTCACTCGAAGCGCTCCCGGCTCTCGACCGGCAGCAGGCTACTTCGAGCTTCCGCAACTGCAGCCGCAAAGTCCGCTCCTGCGCTTGGCGCATTTTCGAGATAGTCGTCCCAATCCTCGTAAACTGGGCTGAGGATCACGTTGTCGCCCTCCCGTCGGATGGCGACTCGGTCGGTGTCAAATCGAAACTCCTTGGGCAATCGCACAGCTTGCGATCTGCCGTTCATGAAAATTCGCGCTGTCTTGCAACGCTCGGCTCGCCGTAGTGATCTCAATTTTTTCTCCTCCACGGAACGGACCAACCGACCTCAGAATTCATCAAGCAATGATACGGGCAAAGAGTATATATTGGCAATATATATCAGATGCGGGCGCTGGAATTCCCGCCAGCCCAACACTACGCCAACAGCCGTTCCTCGCGGATGCTGCGGATTTGGTCTCGAACGGTGGCCGCCTCCTCGAACTCCAGGTTCTTGGCGTGCTCCAGCATTTGGCTTTCGAGTTGCTTCACCAGCTTGCCGAGGGCCTTGGGATCGTCCGGCAGTTCCACGGCGGCGCCGTCGCGCTGGCGGGTTCGAGTGGCCTTGCGAGCCGCGCCGGGGGCTTGGTGGCGGGCACCTTCCATGACGTCGGCCACCTGTTTCCTGACGGTCTGCGGGGTGATGCCGTGGTCTTCATTGAAGGCGACCTGCTTGGCGCGGCGGCGCTCGGTCTCGGCGATGGCCCGGTCCATGGAGCCGGTGGCCTTGTCGGCGTAAAGAATGGCCCGGCCGTTGACATTGCGGGCGGTGCGGCCAATGGTCTGGATCAGGGAGCGCTCCCCGCGCAGGAAGCCTTCCTTGTCCGCATCCAGGATGGCGACTAGGGACACTTCCGGGATGTCCAAGCCCTCGCGCAGGAGGTTGATGCCGACCAGCACGTCGAACTCGGCCATGCGCAGGTCGCGGATGATCTCCATGCGCTCCACGGTGTCGATGTCGGAGTGCAGGTAGCGCACCCGGACGCCGTGATCGTCCAGGTAGTCGGTCAAGTCCTCCGCCATGCGCTTGGTCAGGGTGGTGACCAGCACCCGATCGCCCCGGTCCACCACGGCGTTGATTTCACCAAGCAGGTCCTCGACTTGGGTCGATGCCGGACGCACGATGACCGCCGGGTCCACCAGCCCGGTGGGCCGCACCACCTGCTCCACCACCTGTCCGGCAAACTCGGCTTCGTAAGGGCCCGGGGTGGCGGAAATGAATAGGGTTTGTGGGCTCATCCCCTCCCACTCGTCAAACCGCAACGGCCGGTTGTCGAGCGCCGATGGCAGACGAAAGCCGTATTCCACCAAGGTCTCCTTGCGCGAGCGGTCGCCTTTGTACATGCCGCCGATTTGCGGGACCGTAACGTGGGATTCATCGATCACCAGCAGGGCGTCCTTGGGCAGGTAGTCGAACAGCGTCGGCGGCGGCTCGCCCGGCGCCCGGCCCGACAGGTAGCGGGAGTAGTTCTCAATCCCTGAGCAGTAACCGAGCTCGGCGATCATCTCGAGGTCGAAGCGGGTGCGCTGCTCCAAGCGTTGCGCCTCCACGAGCTTGTTGTGCTCGGTCAGATGCGCCAGACGTTCGCGCAGTTCGTCCTTGATGTCATCAAGCACGCCCAAAATGCGTTCCCTCGGCGTCACGTAATGGGTTTTCGGGAACACCGTAAAGCGCGGCACCCGGTCGATGACTTCGCCGGTGAGCGGGTCAAACGTCGAGAGGTTCTCGATTTCATCGTCGAACAGCTCCACCCGCACCGCCTGCGCTTCCGATTCCGCCGGAAAGATGTCCACCACGTCGCCGCGCACCCGGTAGGTGCCGCGTTGAAAGGCCATGTCGTTGCGCGTGTACTGCAATTCCGCCAACCGCGTGAGGATGTAACGTTGATCGACACGGTCGCCCCGGTCGAGGTGCAGCACCATGCGCAGGTAGGATTGCGGGTCGCCTAGGCCGTAGATGGCGGAGACTGAGGCAACGATCAAGGTGTCACGCCGCTCAAGGAGCGCCTTGGTGGCCGACAGCCGCATCTGCTCGATGTGGGCGTTAATCGAGGCATCCTTCTCGATGTAGGTGTCCGAGGCGGGCACATAGGCCTCGGGCTGGTAGTAGTCGTAGTAGGAGACGAAGTACTCCACCGCGTTGTGGGGAAAGAACTCGCGGAACTCACCGTAGAGCTGGGCGGCCAGGGTCTTGTTCGGCGCCAGCACCAGCGTCGGCCGATTCACCGCGGCCACCACATTGGCGACGGCGAAGGTCTTGCCGGAGCCGGTGACGCCAAGCAGGGTCTGGTGGCTCAAGCCAGCCTCCAAGCCCTCAACCAGCCCGGCAATGGCCGATGGCTGATCACCCGCCGGCTGATAGTCGGCAACCACTTCAAAGTCTGCAACCGCCTGGGTCATAGCAGGTGCATTCCACCGTCCCAATCGAGGGCGGGACGCCCTCGCTCCGGGGAATTACGCCAGAACCAGCGTGGTGCCTCGGAGCGAGGG
>JAPPIX010000214.1:0-11549 GCA_028820495.1 Gammaproteobacteria bacterium | reverse complement strand
CCCCTGGGGGGGGGTCTCCGCCCGGCCGCGGGTAATATCGCCCAAACCCGGGTGGGTCCCGGTGTGGGGGGGGGCCCCGCCCTCGGATGGCGTGAAGGGCAGTTCAAGCAGCGGCAAAAGCGCATATGCATGGAATCCGTCAGTCCAAGCCAATCATCATTTTGACGCGGAATCCGTTAGAATGCCGCACCTTTCGTTTCTGGGCCAGCCCCGCTCGCCAGTCCCATGTCGCAGCAACTCGCCGAAAAAAACAGCCATGTCGTACGCTTCGCCGGGGATTCCGGGGACGGCATTCAGCTGCAGGGTCAGCAGTTCACCATCGCCTCGGCGCTGGCCGGGCACGACCTGTCCACCTTGCCCGACTTCCCGGCTGAGATACGCGCGCCGGCCGGCACCCGCTACGGTGTTTCGGCCTTTCAGATCCAGTTCGGCGGCGAGCGCATCACGACACCGGGCGATGCGCCCGACGTGCTGCTGGCCTTCAATCCGGCAGCCTTGACGGTCAATCTGCCCCACTTGGAGCCGGGGGCGCTCATCATCGTCGATGACAGCGCCTTTTCCGCGCAGCGGTTGAGGCGCGCCGAGCTCACCGCCAATCCCCTTGAAGACGGCAGCCTCAATGACTTCCATGTTTGCCGTGTGGACATCTCCCACCTGACCTTGGAGGCGGTGAAGCTCTTCGGCCTCGGCGCCAAGGATTCCGCACGCTGCAAGAACTTTTGGGCACTGGGCTTGGTGCTGTGGATGTTCGACCAGCCTCGGGACGCCGCCGCCCACTGGATTCAGACCAAGTTCGCCAACAATGAAGCGGTGCGCAACGCCAATCTGGCTGCACTTGCCGCAGGCCACGCCTACGGCGAGACAGCCGAACTGCAGCACATTCTTTCCCAACATCCCATTCCCGAAGCGCCGCTGGATTCGGTTGCGTACCGCACCATCACCGGGGCGGAAGCCTTGGCCCTAGGGCTAACCGCAGCGGGGGAGCTGAGTGACACCGAGCTGCTGTTCTGCTCCTATCCCATCACGCCCGCCTCCGCCTTGCTGCATCACCTCACCGGGCTGGACGAAGCCGGCGTCGCCACATTTCAGGCCGAGGATGAGATCGCCGCCATCTGCGCCGCCATCGGCGCGTCCTATGCTGGCAAACTCGGGGTGACCTCCAGCTCCGGGCCCGGCATCGCCCTGAAAACCGAGGCCTTGGGGCTAGCAGTTGCGGCGGAGCTGCCCTTGGTGGTTGTTAACTCGCAACGGGCCGGCCCGTCCACCGGCATGCCGACCAAGACCGAGCAAAGCGATCTCTACCAAGCGGTGTACGGCCGCAACGCCGATACCCCGGTGCCGGTGCTGGCCACCCACTCCCCAGCAGACTGCTTTGCAACCGCCATCGAGGCGGTGCGCATCGCCTTGCGCCACATGACGCCCGTGATCCTGCTCACCGACGGCTACATCGCCAACGCCTCGGAGCTTTGGCCCATTCCCGACATTGACGCATTCCAGCCCATCGCTAACCGCAAGCCCAAGGCAGCGGCGGCTGCGGGCGTTTGGGAGCGAGATGCCGACGGCTTGGCCCGGCTTTGGGCGGCACCGGGCGATGCGCACCACATCCATCGGGTCGGCGGCATCGAGAAGGACATCGAAACCGGGCACATCTCCTATGACCCCGCCAACCACCAAGCCATGACCGACCTGCGCGCAGCCAAGGTCGCCAAGGTGGCCGATCACCTGCCCGAGCAGGCCATCGAGCAGGGGGTGCCCGGCGGCTTGGCTGTGGTGGCTTGGGGGTCGACCTTCGGGGCGGTCTATCAAGCGGTCAAGGAAGCCCTGAGCGACGGGCTGGCCGTGGCGCAAATCCACCTGCGCCACCTCAATCCGCTGCCCCAAAACTTAACCGAACTGCTGGCGGGCTTCGAGGCGGTGCTCGTGCCGGAGCTCAACAACGGCCAGCTCGCCACCCTGCTGCGCGACCGCCTGCTGATCGAGGTCGTGCAACTCAACCAAGTGTCTGGACAGCCATTCCCGGTCGCGGCCGTGAAAGCGGCCATCGCGGAGCACGCGCCAGCGAGGCTGGCGGAAGCCCCCTCTAAGGAAACTGCGGACCACAGGTCCGCGGACCAAGGGTCCGTGGGCCAAGAGGCGGCGAGTTAGGAGGTCCGACGTGGCTGAACTCTCTTTCAAGGACTTCGCCTCCGACCAGGAGGTGCGCTGGTGCCCGGGCTGCGGCGACTACTCCATCCTCAAGGCGGTGCAGCGCACCTTGGCCTCCTGTGGCGCTGAGCCAGCCAAAACAGTGTTCATTTCCGGCATCGGCTGCGCCGCACGGCTGCCCTACTACATCGAATCCTATGGCTTCCACACCATTCACGGACGGGCGCCGGCCATCGCCACCGGCGTGAAGCTGGCCAATCCGGAGCTCGATGTCTGGGTGATCACCGGCGATGGCGACGGCCTGTCCATCGGCGGCAACCACCTGCTGCATGCCCTGCGCCGCAACGTCGACCTCAACATTCTGCTGTTCAACAACGAAATCTACGGCCTCACCAAGGGGCAGTACTCGCCCACCTCGCGCATCGGCACCACCAGCCCGTCGAGTCCGGGTGGTTCGGTGGATACCCCAGTGCGGCCCGGCGCCTTTGCCGTCGGCGCCGGCGCCACCTTCATCGCCCGGGGCATCGACATCGACCAGAAAGGCCTGCCCGGCATCCTCACGGCCGCCCGCGCCCATCGCGGCGCAGCTTTCGTGGAAATCCTGCAGAACTGCATCGTCTATAACAAGGACGTGTTCGAATCCGTATCCAGCCGCAAGACGGCCGCGGACCACCAGATCCGCGTTGAGCATGGGCAGCCGCTGCTCTATGGCCCCAATCAAGACAAGGGCCTGCGCCTGAATCCAAAGACCCTGCAGCTCGAAGCCATCCAAGTCGGTGCGCAAGGGGCCGATGAGGTACTGATCCACGACGAGACCAATCCGAATCTGGCGTTGATGCTGCTCAACCTAGCGCCCCCGATGCCCACCGCCATCGGCGTGATCCACCGCCGCCAAACGGAACCCTTCGAGCAAGCCTTCTGGAACGCTAAGCCCCGCGAACGGCGACAACGGGTGGTCACCCTGCTGCACCAAGGGAACTTGGTCGATCACCGCTAGAGTGCCAGAAGCGAACCTGCGGCGGATACTGGAAAATCCCACGCTTCATCCGAACGCATTGACGGAGGAAGAGCGCCACGCCGGAAGGATCAAGTGGCATGGACACGCAGACTTACCTAACTCGTCGCAGATTCTCTGCATCAGCGCTTTCGGGACGCTGAGATACTTCGAGGTTCGCAACGAAGTAATCGACCGCTTTGTTGAAAGCGTTCTACCCGCCTATCAATCCGAACCGCAAGTGCCCAAGTGGGACATCTTTCTGGAACACGAAAGACCCGAACTCCTCAACGAAATGGGCAGTGGTCGGGCTACCAGCATCGACGCCCTGTTGGTTTCATCGAAAGCGGTGATTGCGGTGGAGGCGAAGTTTGCAGTCGACGCAGAGAAGGGATTTGGAACTTGCAGCACGTTCCACTCGTCGTCTAGGGGATGTGCAGGATTCTACGGCCCTGGTTCGGACCTGAAGACCAAATCAGATGCTTGGTGCCGACTGGAAGCGTGGGACGGGCGCCGTTCGCCCAGAACGTACTGGGCACTCGGGAGATCTTACTTCCGTCCCGAGACATTCCGCATGCAGGATGAATCGGGAACCTGTCCGTTCCGCGACAACAACTATCAACTGATGAGAAACTTCCTGTTCGCCGCCAGCTATGCGCACAGGCGCAAAATCCCGCTGTACGGCGTAATCACCATCGCTCCCCCCGCCACCTCCTCCGATTTGGCCGATCAGGTAGACGCCTTTCAGTCCCGCGTCCTACAGCCTCAATTCGCGGACTTGATCCAGCACACGACCTATGGAAAGTACCTGAACGCACTGCGGTCATTCGGAGATCCTTCATGCGCAGAGTTGGCGGAGTTTCTCGACACTCGGATCGACAAGGTCATCAATGGGTAGGGAGAACCTTCGTTCGGCCAGAAGCGCTTGGATGGCTGGCAAATTCAACGGGAAACAGATGCCTCGCCTTCGATTTGGATTACCGCGATGTGCCCTTCACCAGAAGGTTGGTCGGAGTGAGAGGATTTGAACCTCCGGCCCCTACGTCCCGAACGTAGTGCTCTACCAAGCTGAGCTACACTCCGACTTAGTCCATTGATTTATAGGATTTTTTCAAGCGTCCTTTTGAAAGATCACTCAATCAACCCCACATCGGGCGCGGCCAGCCGCGCTTGGCGGCGCATCTTAGATTAGCGGAGTATGACTGGCAACCGTCCGTCTTGGGCAGTCCGTCTTGGGCTAGAGCGGGCAACATCCTGTAGTATTCTCACTGAACATACAGCCCCATTGAGTGGGACGCCTCAAATGCCCAAGCACCTTGGCACCTTCCACTATGCAGCTCAATAAGGACGGCATCCCGATTGCCAATGAGGCGGAAGCGGTCGAGGCCGTTGCCGCCTTCGTTCACGCACTTGAGCAGGCGGATGTCAGCTGCCGTGTGAAGGGGGTTTTAGTCTATGGGAGCCGGGCTCGGGGGGACTGGCGCACCGACAGCGACATTGATGTCGCAGTGATCATCCAAGGGGCATTTGCGCCGGGAGAGGATCTAACCATCTTGCGTGCCCTGTCCGACCAGACATTCGATGCCTGCGCAAAGCACGGGTTCCTGATTTCGCCTATCCCTGTTTCGGAAGACGAGCTACTTGCCGGCCATGGCCGAGGCAATCCCGCCTTTTGCCGAAATGTACAGAAGGATGGCGTTGACTGGCAGAACTACTGTGAAGCCTAGCGATTCTTCGGAATGGCACATCCAACGCGCTTACATGCGGTTGTCTGCGGCGCGAGATCTTTTGAATGCAAACAAGTTGGAAGACGCCTACAACCGGATGTACTACGCTTGCTATGAGGCGGCGCACGCGGCGCTCTCCAGTGTGGGGGTTGACGCCGTTCGCGGCCATCAAGGGCTGGGCTTTGTGTTCGGCGAGAAAGTCGTCAAGCCCTTGGGCCTGCCAAGTGAGATGCTGAGAACGTTCCAGAGAACACTCCACTCCAGAGTGCTTGCCGACTACAAAGGCATAGGGACGCCATCGAAAGAGGAGGTTGAGGAGGAGTTTGGGCAAGTCGCGGAACTCGTGGAAGGGGTTAGACGAGCCTGCGTGTCGAACTTTTCGCCCCCCGACTCATGAGGCGGCGCGGTCATTGCAGTCCCAAGCCAAGGCCTACCCAGTTGATCTGTGCAGTTCTGTGACGAGCTGTCGGAAGAAATTGAACATCAGGGCTGCCGAACTGAGCTAAGCCTCAACTCACCAGCAAGCGCTATTCGATCTCATTCCATTGGGCTAGCATACGCGCATGGACCTTTTCGACTTGACCGGCAAGCACATCGCGGTGACCGGGGCCTCCTCCGGATTCGGGCACCATTTTGCGGGCGTTCTGGCCGAGGCCGGGGCGCGGGTGAGCTTGGGCGCCCGGCGCACGGAGCGCATCAACGACCGGGTCAAGGAGATACACGCGCAGGGCGGGGACGCCTTCGGCGCGCCCTTGGACGTCAGCAGCGCCGCCAGCGTGGACAACTTCATCGAAGCGGCCGAGGCGACTTTTGGACCCATCGATGTCCTGATCAACAACGCCGGCGTCGAGGCCGGTGCCAAGACCTACACGATGATCGACGAGGCGGACTGGGACCGCGTGCTGGACACCAACCTCAAGGGCGTCTGGCTCGCCTCCAAGGCCTACACCGAGCGGGTGCGGGCCAACGGGCAAGCCAGCGGCAACATCATCAACATCTCCTCCATTACCGACCGGCGCACCATCAAGGGCCAGTTCCCCTACGCCGTCTCCAAGGGCGCGTTGACCCGGCTCACGGAGGTCATGGCCTTGGAGGCGGCCAAGTTCGGCATTCGGGTCAACGCCTTGGCACCCGGCTACATCCTCACTGACGTCAGCCGCCTGCTGCTGGAGAGCGACCGGTCAGAGGAGTTCGCCAAGGGCATACCCATGCGCCGCTACGGCGAGTTCGAGGACTTGGACGGGCCGCTGCTGCTGCTCGCCTCCGACGCCTCCGCCTACATGACCGGCACCATATTGGTGGTCGATGGCGGACACGTCTGCGCCTCGCTTTAGAACTGCGGTGACTCAGCCGATCTGGACACCTTCCGCTGAGGCGGTCCAAGCATCCAACATGACCCGATTCACCCGCCAGGCGGCGCGGTCGAGCGGGCGGGACTTTCCCAACTACGACGCCCTGCACGAGTGGTCCATCTCCGACCCCGGCGCCTTCTGGACCGAAGTCTGGCGCTTCACGGGCATCCAGGCCAGCCGCCCAGCCGATGCCGCGGTCCAGCACTTCGAGCGTTGGCCCGGCGCCCACTGGTTCGAGGGCACCCAACTGAACTACGCCGAGAACCTGCTGCGTCACGACGACCAGCGGCCCGCCCTCATCAGTTATCTGGAGACCGGCGAACGTCGGGAAATCAGCCACGCGGCGCTTAGGTCCCGCGCCTTGGCGCTCGCCGGGCAACTGGCCAAGCTGGGCATCCAGCCCGGCGACCGGGTGGCCGGATGGCTGCCAAATGGCATCGAAGCCGTCATCGCCATGCTCGCCACTGCCGCCTTGGGCGGCGTCTGGTCGTCGTGCTCACCGGATTTCGGCACCGACGGGGCGCTCGACCGCTTCGGCCAAATCGAACCCAAACTGCTGATCGCCTGCGACGGCTACCACTACAACGGCAAGGCCTTCGACATCCGTGCCAAGGTGGCCGAAGTGGCGGCTCGAACGCCTTCCATTGAACGCATCATCTGGGTCTCTGTGACCGACGCGCCCGCCCCGGACGAACACGGCAACCTGGCCTTCGCACCTTTGCTGGACGGCTCGGAAGCAGCGTTCGCTCAACTGGACTTCGATCATCCCCTCTACATCCTCTATTCCTCCGGCACCACCGGCAAACCCAAGTGCATCGTCCATGGCGCGGGCGGCACCCTGCTGCAGCACGCCAAGGAGCACCAGCTCCACACCGGTCTTGGCCCGAATGACACCCTGTTCTTCTTCACCACCTGCGGGTGGATGATGTGGAATTGGCTGGTCGGCGCACTGGCCACTGGCTGCACCCTCGTGCTCTACGATGGTTCGCCATTCCACCCCGACCCGGCCACCCTCTGGCGCATCGCCGAGCGGGAGGGCGTGACTGTCTTCGGCGCAAGCCCCACCTACTTGGGCGCACTGGACAAGGCGGGCGTGGAAGCCAGTGTCGACCACGACTTGAGCGCCCTGCGGATGCTGCTCTCAACGGGCTCCACCCTGTCCGCGGAAGGCTTTGAGTACGTACACCGCGCCATCAAGTCAGATCTGCACCTAGTCTCCATGACCGGCGGTACCGACCTGATTTCCTGCTTCATCCTCGGCAACCCCAATGGGGTCGTCCATGCTGGGGAGCTGCAATGCAAGGGTTTGGGCATGGCGGTGGACATCTACGGCGACGACGGGCAGCCCCTGCCGCCAGGGCAAGGCGAAAAGGGCGAATTGGTCTGCACCCGCCCCTTCCCCTCCTGTCCACTGGGTTTCTGGGGAGACGCGGACGGCAGCCGCTTCCACGACGCCTACTTCGCCAACTTCCCGGGGGTTTGGGCGCACGGCGACTTCGCCGAAGCGACCGCCAACGGCGGCTTCATCATTCACGGCCGCAGCGACGCGGTGCTTAACCCCGGCGGTGTGCGCATCGGCACCGCGGAAATCTACCGCCAAGTTGGGCGCATCGATGAGGTTCGGGACGCGGTTTGCGTCGGCCAGGAATGGGCCGGTGACACGCGCATCGTGCTGTTCGTAGTGCTACAGCCCGGCATCGCCTTGAATGCAGGTCTTATCGATCGAATCAAAAACCAAATCCGCACCCACGCATCGCCCCGCCACGTGCCCAGGAAGGTGATCGCCGTAGCCGACGTGCCGCGAACCCGGAGCGGCAAGATCGCCGAACTGGCAGTGCGCGACACCATTCACGGGCGCCCGGTCAAGAACACGGCGGCATTGGCGAATCCGGAAGCGCTGGAGGGATTCCGGTCACTTCAGGAACTGAACGCCTAAGGTCAGTGCGAGGGCAAGATGCCCTCGGTCCGGGGAATCCCGCCGACCGAAAAGGAGTTTCGTGCCAGCGAAACTACAATGCGAACCGACCCGCACCGAAGGTGCGCGTTCGCGCCGTCCCGCCCTCGATTGAAACCTGCATGACTGGAGACGAAGGCAAGATGCCCTACATCCGGCCGGGGTGAGCTACGGGTTTGCGAACAGCCGGTCGATGTGGCCCGCCGGCAACGGTCGGGTCAGCATGGACACTGCCCAAGTGCCGAAGATCGAGACCGCCTCGCCGACCACCGCGCAAGCGTACGGGTTCTCCCGATAGTGGGCCAGCCACTCGGCAATCCCGGACAGCGGGCCTAGGGAGCCGGGGTCAACAACCATCCAGGGCAGGCCGCTGCGCAGCAGCGCGAAGGTGGCCATGCCGCTGATGAGGCCGGTGACGGCACCCGCCAGGGTCACGCCCCGCCACAAGGCACCGAGCACAAGCGGGCCGGCAAAGGCGGCCATCATGCCGCCGGTGCCCATCCAGACCAGGAGCGCAATGTTCATGTCCTGCATCGCCCAAGCCATTACCGTACACAGCACTAGGACAATGACCGTGCTCCAGCGGCTGATCACCAGCACCCGGTGGTCCACCTGTTCATCGGACAGGTGGGCGCTGTACTTGGGCACGATCGACCGCCGATAGATGTCGTTGGCAACGATCTGGGAAGAGGACACGATGAGTCCGTCCGCGGTTGACATGATCGCGGCAAGCACCCCCACGCCAATCAGCGCGGCGAGCCAAGTCGGGAACAATTCGATGAACAGCGCCGGCAACGCCTCGTTGGCGTTGCGACCCGCCTCCAGCAGTTCCGGGCCGAGCACGCCGCGGGCCAGGATGCCGCCCAACCCCAGCATGCCCATGGTCAGGCCAACCGCGAAGGCGAGCTTGACGAAGCGCATCCGGTCGCCGCCGTGCTTGAGCGCCCACACCTTGTTGCCGATGTGCGGCAGCATGCCGAGCGGAATGTGGGCGAACAGCACGGCAATGATCGCCCACCAGGAATCGTAGAGGGAGTTTGACCGGTTCAGTGCCCCGACCAGGTTTTCGTCCTGCGCCCGAAGGCCGTCCACCATGGCACCGAACCCGCCGTCCACGCCCGATGCGAAGAGGAACATCACGATGACCATGACGGCCACCCCGAGCATCATCATGCCCTGAATGCCATCCGTGATGATGTCCGCGTGGGCACCGCCGAGCACGACATAGACCAGCAGCACGCCGGAGGTGATGATCAGCGCCGTCATGGGCGGAAGGCCGAGCATGGTTTCGAACATGACAAGGCCCGACACCAGTTGCCCGGCGATGTAGAAGAACAGCACCAGCGAGAACACCGAAACCAGCAGGCGCACGCCGTCGCTACGGTAACGGTCTCCTAGGTACTCGGGGATTGAACGGTTGCCGAAGCGGTGCCCCGAAGTCGCGACCAACCGAATCGTGATGAGCACCCCGAAATAGACGCCCATCGGGTACAGGAACTTGCCCCAGACACTCGCCATGCCGAACTCGTAACCCAAGCCGGGACTGCCCAGGAAGGTGGCGCCGCTGGCGGTGGTGGCGGCAAAGGCCAGGGCCAGGAAGTACGGACCGTAGCTGCTGCGCGCCGTTGCAAAGTCGTCGGCGTTGCCGATCCTGCGGCTGGCGACCCACCCGAAGCACAGCATGCCGACAATGTAGATGACGAGGAACAACCACGACCACGCAACCAGACTCACCCAGAACCTCCCATAGGATTGCTTCGGCGACTCCAAAGGCGCCTGCCGAAATGTTTAGCGAATGGGGTCGCATCTTACCTTCGATGGAAAAGATTCCGAGCCTCCGAATAGAAGGCGCATTCGGACAACCCAATCGAGGGCGGGACGCCCTCGCTCCGGGGGATAACGCCGGATTCGAGCGTGGAACCCCGGAGATAAGGGCGTCCCGAACCGAACGCACCGAAGGTGCGCGTTCGCGCTCTCGGACGGCGCGGAACGCCGTTTCCTCACGAGCATGACGTTAGCTGCAAAGGGCGCTTACAATCGCTATTGCCAAAGGATCCGGAGCCAACTAACTGCCGTGAGCGCCATCAACCGCATGGACAATCCCGTGTGTCCCGCCAGCCTAGACGAGGCTACGCTGGCGGATGCCGAGGTCCTCGAGTGCCCCTATCCCACCTACAGCCTGCTGCGCGAACAGGCGCCGGTGTTCCAGGACCCACGCACCGGCATCTGGGTCATCACCCGCTACGAGGACTTGCGCATGGTGTGCCTGGACACCGAGCGCTTCAGCAATCACCGGCCGAGCAACGATCACGAGAAGCTCACCGGCAATGCCCGCAGGGCCTACGAACTGTTCCTGGAGAAGGGGTGGGTGCCCGGCGAATCGCTGGCCGCCCGTGACGATCCGGAACACAAGCAGATGCGCTCCATATTCGATACGGCCTTTCGCCCCAAACGCATCAAGGCCTTGGACGGCGAGGTCGAGACCTTGGCTTATGAACTGATCGATGCCTTCATCGACGACGGCCGCTGCAACTTCGTCAAGCAGTTCGCGGTGCCGCTGCCGCTAATCATCATCTGCCGCCAGATGGGCGCCAAGGAAGCCGACATCTGGCAGATCAAGGCGTGGACCGATGCCTGGTTCCGGGGCACGGGGTTCGATCTGACCGAAGCGGAAGTGATCTGGGCCACGGAAATGGAAATTCAGGCCCAGCACTACTTCCAGCCCATTTTCGAGCGCTTGCGCCGCGAGCCGGACGGCACCCTGCTCTCGGATCTGGTCAACACGCCGGTGCCCGGCTGGGGCCGGACCCTCACCGACAACGAACTGCACGCCGAGATGATGCAGGACACCTTCGTGGGCGGCTCCGAAACCACCACCAACGCCCTGTCCGCCGGCATTATGCTGCTGGCCAGGAACCCCGGCGTGTGGGAGCAGCTGAAGGCCGACCCAGACAAGCATCTGCGCACCTTTTGCGAGGAGGTGGTGCGCTTGGAAAGCCCGGTGCAGGGCCTCACCCGCACCGCCAAGACCGACATCACCTTGCACGGCGTCACCATTCCCAAGGGCGCGGTGATCGATGCCCGGTTCGCCGCCGGCAACCGGGACCCGGCGCAATTCGAACGTCCCAACGAGGTCGAACTCGAGCGGCGCAACGCCGCATCGCACTTGGGTTACAGCTCCGGCACCCACTACTGCCTAGGAGCGCCCTTGGCCCGCCGGGAACTCTACTGGGGCTTCAAGGCCTTCATCGACAACATTGAGGACTTCCGGCTAACGCCCGGCCGCAATGACCTGAGGCACTATCCGAACTACGGGCTGCGCGCGCTGAACGAACTGCACATCGAGTTCACGGCGAGATCCGATCGGCGGGCTGGAG
>JAPPIX010000391.1 GCA_028820495.1 Gammaproteobacteria bacterium | reverse complement strand
CGCGCCACTTCGACGTTGCAGCGCAGATGGGGGCTTAGGGCGTACTTCTCAACGCAGTCCTCCAAGTAGCCGAGGATCTCCGCTTGGCCGGGAAACAGCCGCGACCAATCCCGCTTGGTCTCGAAGGAGAACGAATAGAACATCGAAGGCACGTCGCAGGCGCAACCGGGATAGGTGTTGTCGCGCCAGGTGCCGCCGGGCCCCTCGCGCTTCTCCAGGATCACAAAGTTGTGAAAGCCGGCTTTCTTGAGCTGCATGCCCATGCACAGGCCACCGACGCCGGCGCCGATGATGGTGATGTAAGGCTGGTTGTGGTCGATCAATGCAGTGCTCCCCTGATACCTGTTTTGGGACGATCTTGGCGTTGGGCTGATTTTAGTCCTTGGCCGTGAAGAAATCCGCCCGGGGCGTCATGGTTTCATCGTACACCGGCTCGGAGAGGTCCACCCGGTACTTGGATACGTCGGCGCTCGTGAGGCCGAAGGAGCCGATGTTGTCCCGCATTTTGAGGTACCAGTCGCACTCGAAGTGGGCGGCCAGCGCCGCCTCGCTCTCCCACCGCTCGAACACGCGGATGCGTCCGGGATGCAGGGGGTCCGGGCACCAGTCGTAGTCGAGGCAGCCCTCTTCGGTCAGGGCGCCTTCGATGAGGGGCCGCCCTGCCTCCAAGGCAGGGGCGACGTTTTCGGGCGGCATTTCAATGATGCCGGAGATGATGATCTTGGTCATGGAGCTTGGCTTCCTCCTGTTTATAGTGGCTATAGGGCCGGGTGGATAATCGTAGAGCGGCCTTTGCTGACGCGGTTCCAGCTAGAACAGCTTGTTGAGGACCAGGCCGCCCACGACGCCGGCCATGCCCATCGCTATGGCGAGCATCAGGTTGAACAGCTTGCTCGAATCCGCATGCTGCTGTTGGCGCAGGTCATTGAAGCGTTGGTTGACATTCTCGGTGAGGTCATCGAAGCGTTGGTTGACTGCTTCGAACCGCTGATCCATCTCTCCCTTGATGCGTTCGTAGAGCGTCTGCTGTGACGCATCGAGGGCTTGCCGCAGCCTTTCCGGGGTGACCGCGAACTTCTCGATCGAATTGGCGATGGCCTCAAGGGTCGCCCCCGCCTGCCGTCGCTCGACCCCGGAAGCCTCAAGGCTTGTGGTCATGTCGGAAATGTCCTGTAGTGCGCGTTTCATGAGTATATGCCTCCTGCTCAGGTTTGAAAGAGGTCATTCAACCTTGGTTGGTCCGCTCTCGTCTTCGGCCAATCTCTCAACACCTTGTGGGAAATCTCCCACAGCGGGCTTCCCAAACTTGACGCGTTGGGCGGGAATGGGTATCAACTCCCGCTTGCGGCTAACGAGCAAGCACGGGAACACTTCATGGACATAGCCTACAGCGCCGAGGATCAAGCCTTTCGGGAGGAGGTGCGGACATTCTTGGACACCAAGCTCAGCGACGACATGCGCCGGGCGGCAGCGCGAACCACCACGGTGTTCGCCGACAAGGACTTGGCCATGGCGTGGCAGGCCATTCTCGTGGAGCAGGGCTGGGCGGTGCCGTCCTGGCCGGTCGAGCATGGCGGCACGGGCTGGACGCCCACCGAGAAGTACATCTTTGGCGAGGAGCTGGCCAAGGCGGGCGCGCCTGGGCTGATTCCCTTGGGGCTGCGCATGCTCGCCCCGGTGCTGTTCAAGTACGGCACGCCGGAACAGCAGGCGCACTACCTGCCGAAGATGCTCTCCGGCGAGCACTATTGGTGCCAGGGCTATTCCGAACCGGGTTCCGGCTCCGACCTCTCCAGCCTGCGGACAGCGGCCGCCAAGGACGGGGATGACTACATCGTCAACGGCTCCAAGATATGGACCACCCATGCCCAGTTCGCCGATCACATTTTTTGCCTGGTGCGCACGGACAGTTCGGGCAGGCCGCAGCAGGGGATCACCTTCCTGCTCATTCCCATGGCAACACCCGGGGTGAGCGTCGAGCCGATCATCACCTTGGCGGCCGACCACGAGGTCAACCAAGTGTTTTTCGACGGGGTCCGGGTGCCCCAAGCCAACCGGGTGGGTCCGGAGCATGATGGCTGGAACGTCGCCAAGTATCTGCTGGAGTTTGAACGCGGCGGCGGCGGAGCGGCCGTGCGGCTGCAGGTGTCGCTCGACCATCTGAAGGCGATCGCCGCCGCCGAACGGGAAGGCGGTGAGGCCTTGTGGTCGTCGCCTGGATTCCGTGCTCGAACCAATGCCCTGGACATTCGCATCATGGCGCTGCAGTTTTCCGAGCATGCCACCTTGGCGCGCCTGTCCCGGGGCGAGTCGCCCGGCCCCGGCTCCTCGCTGGCGAAGAACAACACGGTGGAGATCGAACAGCAGATCAACGAACTCAAGCTCGAAGCGGTTCACTACTACGGCATGCCGCACGCCAACCTAATCTCGATGAACGGCCACGACGCCCCCTGGGTCGGGCCGGAACATGCCGAGACGGTGACGCCCCGCTACCTCAACTCCCGCGCCGCATCGATCTTCGGCGGCGCCAAGGAAGTGCAGAAGAACATCGTCGCCAAGGTAGTGCTCGGTCTTTAGAAAAAAGGAGAACCAACTCATGGACATGGGCATCTGCGTCGCCTCCCACGTTGGCGACATCGGCTATGTCACCCGGGCGGAGGAACTCGGCTACAGCCATGCCTGGTTGGCGGACAGCCAGATGCTGTGGTCGGACTGTTACGCGGCCTTGGCCTTGGCGGCGGACCGCACCTCCCGCATCAACTTGGGCACCGGGGTCGCTGTCACTGGCACGCGGCCCGCTCCGGTCAATGCGGCGGCCATCGCCACCATCAATGCGCTCGCACCGGGCCGCACCTTCTGCGGGGTCGGCGCGGGCAACACCGCGATGCGGGTAATGGGTCTGCCACCCCAGCGCATAGCCGCCTATGACGCCTACCTCGGCGAGCTTAAGCCGCTGCTCAAGGGCGAGGAGGCGCTCCATGGCGCGGAGGGGTCGCCCATCCGCCACATCATGCCGGATAAGGGGTTCGTCAACTTCGAGGACGACATCCCCCTCTACATCTCCGGATTCGGCCCGCGCTCGCTGGCTTTGGCGGGCAAGCACGGTGACGGCGCCGTCTTGGCGCCACCTGAGTTCGGCGCGGGCCTGGGCCAGCTGTGGCACATGATGGAGGCGGGTGCCGAAGCGGTTGGGCGAACCCTCGACCGAGAGCGGTTCTACCTGACCGCTTTGACCACGATGGTGATCCTGGAGGAGGGCGAGGCCAGGGACTCGGAACGCGTCAAGAACCAGTGCGGCGCGATGGCCATGGCGGCGGTGCACTATTCCTACGACCAGTACCGCAACTTCGGCCATCAGCCGCCGAACGCGCTGGCGGGCATTTGGGGGGACTACACCGCGCTGTTGGAATCCTTCCCGGCGGAGCGCCGCCACCAACGCATTCACGCGGGCCACAACTGCTGGGTGCTGCCGGAGGAGGAACGCTTCCTGACGCCGGAGGTCCTGGCCGCCTCGTCCATGATCGGCACCGCCGACGAGTTGATCGAGCGCTTGCGGGACTTGGCCGCAGGCGGGCTCGATCAAGTGATGATCCTGCCCAATTTCGACACCCGCTTCGATGTGCTGGAGCAGGTGGGTGCGAAGATCCTGCCCAACGTGTGAACCCAATCCAGGACGAAACAGCAGGAGGCTGCGATGATCCAAGCGCTGCGCAATGAATTGGGCAAGCGAAGCTGGTGGATGAACCTGATCTTCGCCTTCTGCGTGTACATGACCTTCATCTACATGCCCTTCGACATCTTTTTCAAGCCGATGGCACAGGACGAGGAAGTCTGGTTCGGCTTCACTCTGCACGGCTTCTGGGCCAAGGCGACGGCACCGCTGCATTGGCTGATTTATGCTGCGCTCGCCGTCGGGTTTTTCAGGATGTCGCGTTGGATGTGGCCCTGGGCTGCCGTTTACGTGGGGCAGATCGCCCTCAGCATGCTGGTTTGGAACCTGCTTGATCCGCGCGGCGGCGGGTGGAGCGTTGGCCTCATCGCCGGCGCCATCTTCCTGCCGCCTACCGTTGCGCTTTGGCGGGCGCGAGGCGCCTTCCAGCCCCCCGCTGAAGGCGTTGCTCAAGCCGCTTGAGGCATTTTGGCAGCCTCATGGCGAAGCCGTTGGCCATTGTCACCCGCCGCTGGCCCGCCGCATTGGAGGCGCGTCTGGCGGATGCCTTTGCGGTTCGCCTTAACGCTGACGACCACCCTTTCTCCGCAGAGGAATTGCGCGCTGCCCTAAACGAGGCGGACGCACTCTGCGCCACGGTCACCGACGACCTCTCCGCCGAGGTGCTGTCGGCGGGCGGGCGCACCCGCATCATCGCCAACTTCGGCGTTGGCATTAACCACATCGACATGGACGCAGCCCGCGCCAAAGGCATCGCCGTGACCAACACACCGGACGTGCTGACCGAATGCACCGCGGACTTGGCGATGGCGCTGCTGCTGATGTCCGCCCGAAGAGCGGGGGAAGGTGAGCGAGAGCTGCGCGCCGGAAAATGGAGCGGCTGGCGCCCCATCCATCTGACCAGCACGCGCGTCTGGGGCAAGACCCTAGGCATTGTCGGCATGGGCCGCATCGGCATCGCCACGGCCCGCCGGGCCCATCGCGGCTTCGGCATGCGCATCCTCTGCTTCAATCGCAGCCGGGTGCCCAAGGCGGTGCTTGGCGACCTGGCCGCCGAGCAGGAGGACAGCCTGGATGAACTGCTTCCGCAGGTGGACTTCCTCTCCTTGCACTGCCCCGCCAACCCCGAAAGCCATCACCTGATCGACGCTGCGAGCCTAGCCCGAATGCGCCCGAGCGCCCACTTGGTCAACACCGCCCGAGGCAGCGTGGTGGACGAAGCGGCGCTGGCCGAAGCCCTCGGGCTGGGCGTCATCGCCGGTGCCGGGCTCGATGTCTACGAGGCTGAACCCAAGGTCCACCCCGGGCTGCTGGCTTTGGACAACGTCGTGCTCCTGCCGCATCTCGGCAGCGGCACCGACGCAACGCGCGAAGCAATGGGACTACGTGTGCTCGACAACCTCAAAGCCTTCTTCGCGGGCAAATCACCGCCCGATCTTTGCAACTAGTCAGATGACGCGGCGGAGGCTAGATTGGGCCGCAGCCCCTCAAGCAGACCTTCAATGCGCGCTACTCGCTGCTGTAGTTCCTTGATTTGCTCCGACCGAGCCCGGCCCTCGGCGCGCAGTTCGCTGATGTCCGCCCGCATATCCGAACGCAGTTCGGATATGGCCCCGCTTTGGTGCACCATCAGGCTGGCCAGCCCGATGATGCCAGTGACCATAATGCCGCTGATGGTCAAGGTGTCCTTGGTCATGTCTTCATCCTATCACGTCCGATCGCTTTGTCGCGGCTGTACCCGAAGGCTGCTCGCCGCGCCCTTGGATGAACACGCTACGCACTAGCGAGGCTAGGCGATACGGACAATCTCTCCGATCCTTGTAGGAAACTGGCTTGCCGATTGGCTCGCCGAATGGCCCGACTTCGTCTCAACCAGTGTTCTTCCGCTCAAAGTGGGCGGTGATCACTTCGCTGCCCAAGGTGCTGCCGTCATTGTTGCCGATGGTGATGGCGGGCCAGCGGCCGTCGGCGAACAGGAACAGCACGGTGGCGCCTTCGGGGCCCGCAACCAAGGGGCCGTAGCCCCGGTTGGCGAGGCCAACGCGAATGTCGCCGGCATGGTGCCAGGTCGCGCCAACCCGCTGGGAGCCTTCCAGGATGATTTCCGTGTAGTCGCAGTCGTGGGTGTGCGCCTCGACTGTGCAGTGCGGTGGGTAGTAAGCCTTGAAAACCGTTGGCGAACCGGGCTGGTCGGGCATTCCCACCCGGTACATGCGGGTTTGGATGCCGGTGGGCAGGGTCACTTCGTCGAGGTCGTCCCAAGAGAACGCCATGTGGCCCTTGCGGCTGAGTTCGGCGCGGGCCTCGGCATCGGTTTTCTGGCCGTTGCTTTGGGTGCTTTTGGTCATGGTGGCCTCCAAGTCCAGGAAGGGGCTTAAGCGGATGATTGGATGGTTTGCATTCTGTCAGAGTTCGTTGTTTTGCGCTTCAGATCGCACGGACCGGAACGAGGCGGTCTGCGTCTTGGCCCAAGCCGATGTTGTCCCGGTCGAGCAGCCGGTCGGCGCGATAGCTCGAGCGCACCAGTGGTCCGGACGCCACTTCGACGAAACCCAGCGACAGGCCCATTTCCCGGTACTCATTGAACTCGTCCGGATGCACCCAGCGCTCGACGGGCAAATGGTGCGCGGTGGGGCGCAGGTATTGGCCGATGGTCAGCAGGTCCACGTCATGGTCGCGCAAATCGGCCATGGCGCGCCGCAGCTCGTCGCCGGTCTCGCCCAAGCCGACCATGAGGCTGGATTTGGTCAGCAGCCGGGGTTCGGTCGTTTTGGCCATGGCCAGCACGTCGAGGGTCTGCTGGTAGCCTGCCCTGGGGTCCCGCACCCGCCGGGTCAGCCGCCGCACGGTCTCCAGGTTTTGGGCGAAGACTTGCAGGCCCGATGAGGCCACGGTGGCCACGGCGTCCGCATCGCCGCCAAAGTCGGGGGTGAGCGCCTCCACCGCGGTGGCTGGGTTCTGCCGCTTGATGGCGCGAACGCAAGCCGCGTAGTGGCTGGCGCCGCCGTCGGGCAGGTCGTCGCGGTCCACGGAGGTGAGCACCACGTAGCGCAAGCCCATCAGGCGCACCGACTCCGCCGCCGCAGCGGGTTCATCGGCGTCCAGCCAACCGTTGGGGTTGCCGGTGTCCACGGAGCAGAAGCGGCAGGCCCGGGTGCAGACGCTGCCCATCAGCATGAGGGTGGCGGTGCCGTTGTCCCAGCATTCGCCGATGTTCGGGCAGTGGGACTCCTCGCAGACCGTCGCCAGGCGATGGCTTCGAACGGTGTTCCGCACGGCTTCAAAGCGGGGTCCGCCCCCCAGCCGCACCCGCAGCCACGGGGGCTTGGCGCCGGTGGAACGGCTGCGCCCCGAGGTTGGCTTCACCCCGTCCTTGATGGCGCTGAAGCCCAGCGCCGTCCGGTACTTTTCGCCGCTTCTCGCGGTTCCGCTAGCAGCCATGCGGGGATTGTACTCCGGTTTAACTGACCTCTTGGAACTGCAGCGCATGCAGGCGCTGGTACAGGCCGCCTCGGGCCAGCAACTCATCGTGGGTGCCGAGTTCGGCGATGCGCCCGTGGTCGAGGACGAGCACCCTGTCAGCTTCCTGGATGGTCTGCAGCCGGTGGGCGATGAGGATGGCGGTGCGCCCGGCGGTCAGCTTGCCGATGGCGTCCTGGATGAGTTGCTCGGTCTCCGTGTCGATGGAGGCGGTGGCTTCGTCGAGCACCAGGATTTCCGGATCCGCTGCCAGCACGCGGGCGAAGGCCAACAGTTGGCGTTGGCCTTGGGAGAGGTTCTGGCCGCGCTCGGAAAGTTCGGTATCAAAGCCTTGGGGCAGAGCCTCGATGAAGTCGAGCGCGTTGGCGGTGCGCGCCGCGGCGATGGCCCGCTCCCGACCGACCGCCGGATTGCCGAGCGCGATGTTGTCGAACACGGAGCCGGAGAAGATGTGGAAGTCCTGCAGCACCACGCCGATGCGGCGGCGCAGGTCGCGGCTGAGTATGCGGTTGATGTCGATGCCGTCGAGAAAGATGCGTCCGTCGTCGAAGTCGTAGAAGCGCGCCAGCAGCCGGATCAGCGTGCTCTTGCCCGAACCGGTGGGGCCGACGATGGCCAGCTTCTCCCCCGCCGCGATGCGGAGGTTCAAGTCCTTGAGCACGGGCACGTCCGCATCGTAGGCGAAGGACAGGTGCGAGAACTCAATTCGGCCCTCGAGGCGCTCCGGCAGCGCGACGGGGCGCGCCGGTTCGTGGATCTTCTCGTCCCAGTCAAGTGCTTGAAAGATGCGCTCGCCGCTAGCCATGGCGCGGAACAGGATGTTGGTCTGTTCGCCGAGGACCACGATGGGGTGCAGCAGCATGTCCACGAAGCGGGTGAACAGCACCACTTCGCCCAAGGTGAGGTGGTCCTGAATCACTGCGCCGCCACCGTAGTAGAGAATGACGCCGATGGCGATGTGGGCGATGGAGTCGTTCAGCGCGCCGTACAGGGTCTCCCAGCGGGCGGTGGTGGTCTCGAATCCCAGGTTGCGCTGGTTGATTCCTCGATAGTCCGCTAAGTTTCGCTGCTCCCGTCCGGACAGTTGCACCACCTGCAGGCCGGCTAGGTTTTCCTGCATGTTCTGGTTCAGCGCCGACACCGTTTGCCGGGTGAGGCGAAACAGCTTGCGGGTGGCGCGGCGGAAGACGATGGTGGCCGCGGCCATCACCGGCAGGGCCAGCAGCAGAATGCCGGTCAGCGCCGGATCGATGGAGAGCATGATGAGCAAGGCGACTAGGAACGGCACGAACTCGCCGATCAGCGAGCCGATGCCGCGCAGCAGGTCATAGAGGGCCTCCACGTCGTTGGTCACCCGCGTCATCACGCGGCCCACCGCCACCCGGTCGTAGAAGGCGGCGGGGCGGGTCTCCAAGTGGCGGAAGAGGTCCAGGCGCAGGTCGCGCAGGCCCTTGATGACCGACTGGGTGAGGGTCATGCGGTGGGCGTGGCCGGTGACGGCCCAGCCGATTTGCAGCGCCGCGTAGAGGATGCAGGCCGCCGCCAGTGGATGGGCGCCGAGCGTGTTGGACAGCCAATCAGCGATGTCCGCCATGCCGAAGTCCGGGGCTTGGTGGCCGGTGTTGCCTTGGATAGTCCGGTCGATCACGACGATGGAGACCACCACCGGCAGCAGCACTTGCAGGGTCGATGCGATCAGTACCAGCGCGCCGCTTAGCGCGAACGTGACGCGGTAGGGCGCAAGCCACCGCAGCAGCCTGCGCAGGAGGCTCAGGTTCAGTGCCTTGCCCGACAGGTCTGCATCGAACATGGCGTAGTCGCGCTTGACCGATGCGGCCGTCATGAGGACGCCCCCGTTCCCCAAGCCGAGACCGGCTTGCCGAATGGCGCACTGATTGGCTCGCCGCCTCGCTGCAGGCGCTCGAGTTCTGCGTAGAGCCCGTCCTTTTTGATGAGCTCACGGTGGCTGCCGCCTTCGACGATTTGGCCCGCGTCCAGAATTAGGATGCGGTTGGCATGACGGGCGGTGGACACTCGGTGCGAGACGATCAACGTGGTTCGCCCGGACCGGGAGCGCTTGAGCCCGTTAAGAATGCGCTCCTCGGTTTCGGTGTCCACGCTGGAGAAGCAGTCGTCCAGAATCAGCACCGGGGCTTCCCGAATCAGGCCCCGGGCCAAGGTCGCCCGCTGCTTCTGTCCCCCGGACAGGGTGACGCCGCGCTCGCCCACGATGGTGTCCATCCCTTCGGGAAACTCCTCTAGGGTGTCCTTCAAGTCGGCCGCTGCCGCCGCGGCCCAGACCTGGTCGATGGGTCGCAGCGGATCGTCGTAGGAGAGGTTGTCCTTGAGCGGCAGGCCGAACAGGAAGGCCTGCTGCGGCACCAGCGCGACCTGCGCCCGCAGTTGGCCCAACGGGTAGTCGCGCACGTCAACCCCGTCGATGAAAACAGTGCCCGGCGGCGGGTCGAACAGCCGGGTGAGGGTCTTCAGCAGCGTGGTCTTGCCGCTGCCGATGCGGCCCATGATGGCGATCATCTCACCGGGGTGGATGGCGAGGCTCAGGCCCTTGAGCGCCGCCTCGCGGCCCGCATCGTGGCGCAGGGTCAGGGCGCGGATGTCGATGGCTCCCTTGATGAAAGCCGGTGCCGTGCCGCTAGGCTGGTCGGGCACTTCCGCTTGGAGGTCGAACACCTCGAACAGGCGATCGCTGGCTACCGCCCCCCGCTGCACGAGGTTGACGATGAAGCCGGCCACCCGGAAGGGCTGCACCACCATGTTGACGTACATGAAGAAGGCCACCAAGGCGCCGGGGGTCATCTCGCCAGTCAGCACCAGGTATCCGCCATAGCCCAAGATGGTGATCGAGCAGGCCGCCGCCAGCGTCGGCATCCAGGCGGTCATCAGGGAGTTGATCTGGGCCTGTCGGTAGAACGCGCCGGCATAGCTTTCGTTGGTGGCGGCGAAGCGGGCGATTTCGTTCTCCTCCTGGGCCATCGCCTGGATGGTGCGGATGCCAGCCAGGTTCTCCTGGGTCTGCGCCGCCAGATCCGACAGGCGGTTCTGCACGTCCATCGACGCCGAGCCCATTTGCCGGGACAGGCGCTTGGCGTTGTAGAAGATGAGCGGCATGGGCGGCAGCAGCAGCAAGGTGAGCGCCGGCGAGAAGTAGAGCATGAAGCCGAAGCCGACCAGCGTGGCGTAGGCCAGGATGATGACCAGGATGGTGCCCATGGCGATCAATCGCTGAATGAGGCTGATGTCGGCCACCGCCCGGGTCATCATGTCGCCGATGCTGTGCCGATTGAAGAACCGCGCCCCTTGGCGCTGCAAGTCGCCGTACAGTCGCTGGCGGAGGTCGTAAGCCACCCGCTGCCCGGTGGTGCGCACCATGTAGCGGGCGCCGGTGACCGTCACGTAGCGGGCCGCGACCGCGGCGGCGATGCCCAGCACCGGGGCGCGCACGTCGCCATTGCCGGCGGCGATCCGGTCGATGCCCATGGCGAGGAAGAAGGGCACCAGCCCTTCAAACAGCCTTGCCAAGCCGAAGGCGGCCACGCCCGAGGACAGGCGCCAGCGATAGGGCGCGATGAAGGGCCGCAGGCGAAGCAGTGATTTCAACATGGAGAATTGCCCCTCAAGACGCCTGCTGTCCGCATGAGGGGTCAGTGTCGGGGCGAGGCGATCTTCAAGCCGTGCATCCCCATGGGAGTCAATGGAATCCCGTCAGCCTGGCGCTTCGCCACCGCGTCTGTTGCACAGTCCGCGCAGGGGCAGGCGCCTTGCTCACGATAATGCAGCGCCGCGGCGAGGCGGGCCTCGTTCGGGTCGCCGAAACCGTGGTCGAAGTCATCGGCAACGGCGCAGCCGGGCAGCGCGGCATCGTCGGCCCCAAGGGTTGCGCTGGGGAAGAAGCCGTCGGCGTAGTCGCCAAAGCCCTTTGCGTTGACGCCGCGGAACTGAATCGTGAAGTAGGTGGTGCCGCAGTTGCCGGTGGGATAGAAGCCGTAGGGCTTGCCGCAGGTGGCGTTGCCCATTTGCACCACTTCAATGTCGATGCCGCGCAGGCTGTTCATCACCGATTCGCTGGCCGAGCAGGTGCCGGCGCCGGTCAGCACGAACACCCGGGCCAGGTTCAAGCTCGGCAGCGGCTCGTTGGCCGGGGCGGAGAAGCCAAGGCTCGTGTCGTGGAAGGGCACGGGCTCCAGCAACCGGCCAGTGACCGGATCGAACTGTTGGTGCTTGTCGTTGAATTCGATGACCTCGAAGGTCCGGCCCTGGGCGGCCGACGGCCCGGCGATCATGAAGCCGAGTTCGCTGGCGATGTCCAGATAGCCGCCGCCGTTGTAGCGCAGGTCCAAAACCAAGTCGGTGATCCCTGCCGCAGAAAGCTCATTGATGGCGTCGATCAGTTCCCGCTCCGCCGTGGCGATGAAGTCGTTGAACAGCATGTAGCCCACCGGACCTTGGTCGGTGTCGAGCACCTGAACGTGCTGCACGGGGTCGGAAGTGACTTCGATGGCCCGCAGGGTCACCGTGCGTGGCTCCTCGGCGCCTAGATCTAGAATCACGAACTCATGGCTTTCGCCTTCAGCGGCCGGAAACAACCCGGCGTTCAGGGTGTCCACATCGGCTTGAGTGCCGCCGTTGACTAGGTCGGCGCCGTCGATCTCGAGGATCCGCGCGCCCCGGGCCAAGCCCGCTTGGCTGGCCGGCGACGCCGGTTCGACGTAGGCGACCGCCGCTTCCCGGGGTGGCCGGCGGCTCAGCAGCACGATGCGCGCGCCGTAGCCCACCGAAATCCCGGATTGGGACAGATCCTCCCATTCGGCGGTCGGATAGGTGAAGTGGAAACGGTCCTTGTCGTTGCCGGAAGGGGTCCTTTCGAAGGTTCTGAGCAAGTCGAAGTACTCGGGCGTTGCGTACAGGGCCGGATCCCGGTCCACGATTTCGTTGTACCAGAGGTAAGTGTCGTTGCTCCAGGAGCGCAGCCAGTTGTTCTCGTCCACAACCTCGCCTGACATGTCGGGAAAAACGGTGCCGCCGCTTGACGTGCGCGGGTTGGCGCAGAAGTCCTTGAACTGCGAGGCGGGTTCGAAGTGACCTTCGATCCAGCCGCCGGTGACGGTGACGTTGAAGCGCACCGGCAGGGACTCGGCGTTTGCCTCGCCGCTGTTGTCCCGGGCGGTCACCGTGATGGTCGCAGTGCCGGGTGCTACGCCGTTGACGGTCAGCATCGTGCCGCTCACCGTCACCGAGGCCACGCCGGCGTCGCTGGAGCTTGCGGTGATGCGGTGGCTGTCTTCCGGGTTGCCGTCGGAGACCAAGGCCTGAATGCTGAGCGTCTCACCCTCCCCGAGCGTCTGGTCGCCTATGGCCCCCACCAAAGGCTGAAAGTTGATATCGCTCCCGCCGCCGCCGCAACTGGCAACGAGGGTTGCGGCGGTGAGCGTTGCCACGCAGCGGCAAAGCAGGCCAGCCATCAACTGGCCCGCATGCGCAGTGCCGCCTGCCGCCGAGATCCGGCCAGCTTGGTTCGGGGTTGCTGCCGTTTGTTTCATATTATGACTGGTGTCCAGTAATTTAAGTTATTGTTTTAACATGCCAATTTGACGCTGCTGGCGCGGCGGAGGCTGGGTCGATCATGACCGAGATGGATTCTAGCAGATTTGGCTCAGGCTCCCGTTCCGGTGCTCGCGTTCAGGGTGGGGGCATCACCATCTAACCCGAGGACGCTGCCTCGGAGTGAACAGGTTGGGGGGTCGGCTGCGTTTTATCCTTCAGCGTTCGGCGGGTGGGCAGGGACCGCTCCGCCGCCCTGCGTTGCCGAATGATCTCATTGCGCTCATCCGGGCTTAAGACGCCCGCGAAAACCGTGATGTGGCGCATCCAAACGCTGTCCTCCGTTTCGGACGTCATGAGTGCGCAAAGGTCGTCCAAGGGCAGCGACAGCCAATCCTTCCATCGGGTGAAGTGGCTCGACAGGTGCGGGTGCAGGATGGCAAAGCGCTCCGCGTTCGCTCTTGCCTTGGCAATGACTGGATCGGGCGTCAATCGGAGTTTTTCCGCCGCCTTGAGGTGGAACGCTAAACTCAGTTTGTCCTCACGGGTCAGGACATAGGCCTGCTCGCCCTCTCCGCTCGTCCTTGTCCGAGACTTCAAGCCAACCTCCCAGCAACCTGCCACGGATGCTTAATCTTACAGCACGTCGGAGAGGAACTGTCGGCAGTGCTGGCGCGGGTCGCGATTGCGCGGGTGAGGGGATGGAGACCGTCAGTCCATTCGCCACCAGCGCATCAAGATGGGGAACGATCTCCGGCCAGCAGCGAAGGCTCCGGGGTCGGGAAGACAGCCCTTGGCCAGCCCGGAAGGGCAAAAGGGGCTGCGAAATCGGGGCCTGCAAGCCGCTAAAAGCTGGCGTTCCTTGGGGTGCGGGGAAAGGGGATCACGTCCCGAATGTTATCCATGCCGGTCATGTACATGACCAGCCGCTCAAGCCCTAAGCCGAAGCCCGCATGGGGCACCGTGCCGTAGCGGCGCAGGTCCCGATACCACCAAAGGTCATCACCCAACCCCAATTCCTGGAGGCGGACGTCCAGTTCGTTCAGCCGCTCCTCCCGCTGGCTGCCGCCGATGATCTCGCCGACGCCGGGGGCCAATACGTCCATGGCGGCAACCGATTTGCGGTCGTCGTTCAGGCGCATGTAGAACGCCTTGATGGCGCGTGGGTAGTTGACCACCACCACCGGGCCGCCGACGATCTCCTCGGTGAGGAAGCGCTCGTGTTCGGATTGCAGGTCCGAGCCCCAAGCCACTGGGAACTCGAAGCTGCGGCCCGCCTTTTGCAGCAGGGCAATGGCCTCCTCGTAGTCCAGCCGCGCGAACTCAGCCGAACGCAGGCTCGAGAGCCGGTCCAGCACGCCGTCGTCGATGCGGTCGGCGAAGAACTGCAGGTCTTCGGGATGTTCGTCGAGCACTTGGCCGGTCACGCTCTTCAGGAAATCCTCGGCCAAGTCCGCAAGATCGTCCAGGTCGGCAAAGGCGATTTCCGGCTCGATCATCCAGAACTCGGCCAGATGCCGGCTGGTGTTGGAGTTTTCCGCCCGGAAGGTGGGGCCGAAGGTGTACACGCGGCTCAGGGCGCAGGCGTAGCTCTCCAGATTGAGCTGGCCGGAAACCGTGAGGTAGGCCGGAGCGCCGAAGAAGTCCTCCTCGGCAGGCCGGTTGAGCTGGTCCAGGGTGGACACTCGGAACAGGGCGCCAGCGCCCTCGCAGTCGTTGGCGGTGATGATGGGCGTGTGCACCCACAGGAATCCGTGCCGACGGAAATAGGCCTGCACGGCTTGGGCGATGCCGTCGCGCACCCGGGCCACGGCGGCAAACGTGTTGGTGCGGGGCCGCAGGTGCGCTGCGCCGCGCAGGTACTCGAAGGTATGCCGTTTCTTGGCGATGGGGTAGGTCTCGGGCTGGTCCACCCAGCCCAGCACTTCAATGGCGCTGGCCTGTACTTCGCGGTCTTGGCCGCGCCCCTGGGAGGCCACCAGAATGCCCTCGATGCGCACCGCGCAGCCCGCGCTCAGGAGGGCAACCTGGCTGTCGTAGTTGGGCAGGGAGGCCTCGGCGACCACTTGCAAGGTCGCCAGAGTGCTGCCGTCACTGACGTGGATGAAGGCGAAGCCGCCCTTGGAGGCGCGGCAGGTCCGCACCCAGCCCGCAACCGCGACTGGGCTGCTCAATTCGAAATCTTGGCTGAGCACGGCTTTTATGGAGTGGGCAGTCATGAAGGCATTGCGCAGCAAAGTCCACAGCCCACCTAAGCGGCCTGTCGAAGTTCGCCACCTGTTTGACGGTTCAGATTCCTAGCCTTGGCCCGCGTTCCCGGGAGGACGCGGTAGCGAACCGCCCTTATGGCCTTACTGCCCTTAATCATCCCGATCACAGCATCGCTGATCTTTTGCACGAGTCCCCAATGATACAGGCTTTGGGCGATGCCTCACTGACGTAGAGGGATTTACGCTGAGCGAAACCTACCTCAGGCCTGACGTGATCCGGGATCAGGGCGATCCGTCCGGCATTGGGCCGGGGCCAACCGCTCAGGGCGCCGCGTCCGCTGCCTCCGGCTGGCCCCCGCCGTCGCCGAGCCCGGCGGAGAGGTTGGCGAGGTGCCCGGTGGG
>JAPPIX010000221.1 GCA_028820495.1 Gammaproteobacteria bacterium | reverse complement strand
AGGCCATGGTCCGGCCCGCCCCGGTCAGCATGCTGCCGTCCGCGTCGTAGGTGAACGCGTCGCTGCCCGCCGTCTTCAACACCAGGCAGGCCACCGACTCCGAACCCCCCGCCGCCTTGCGCACCTCGCTCACCGCCGTCCCCGCAGGGCACTGCGCGTGCCGCTTCCTCGATCGCGCCACCGTCTCCCAATGGCCGGTGCCCGGCGAGCGGAACGCCTCGCGGCCGCGGGGCGTTTGGGCCGCCCTCTCCGTCCGGTGGGCCGTCCCCGCGGTGTTTAGGTACACGTTCACCGCCGTCGGCAGGCCCCACCTCGAGTCCCGCGCCGACACCTCCCGCACCTTCCGCCCCAAGCAGTCCCGCTCCGCCTCAAATGGCGTCAACGGTGATCGTGAACCCGTTTTCCACAATCTCAAACGGCAACTCCTCGCGACCGAGAACCTTGCCGGCCCCGTCGCGCACGACAAGTCCTATCACCTGCCGCGCTGCAGCCTCCTCCCCTTCGAGCAGGCAGCGTTCTAGACTCGACCATGTGTATATGTATGAGTTGGACCATCCGGAGTGCCGCCATCTGTCGCAACGATCGTCCCGGCTTGCCTCAAGCATCGCCTCCTCCCGTGGCCGGGCAACCTTGATCTCAACTGACGGGGAGCCGTTTCTAGCAAGATCGAACACGAACTCAAGGACATAGGCGTCCCGAACCAATCGATATCGCATTGGGATCGGCTTGTCGAAGAGCGTAACGCGGTCCACCTCACCTGACTTAAGCACTTCGATTCCCTCAACGCCGGCGAGCGACAGGTAGTGGAATCGGTCGAATCTCGGGGCGCAACCGCCCGCAGCCATGAGCACCAGCACCATTGCGACCAACCCTGTGCGGCCAGCCATTCGTCCTCCCATGCTACGGAGGCTCTTCGAGCGGAGGGTAGTCGGCCAAGGGTAACGGCCGGCTCCCACCGTAGTATTGGTCAAAGTCAACCGCCGCCCGGCCACCCGTGCTCTCGATCAACCCGCGAACGTAGCTGTTGGAGTTGTATGCGCCAGGATCAAAGTGGGGAAACAGGTCGTAAGGCGCTTGATTGTTGTACTGGTTGTCGATGTCCTGTAGCTGCTCGAAGTAGTCGCCCGGCGCAACACCTTCAGGCGGATGGATCACGCCCACCGTGAAGTTGTTGCCGGGATCCCTGTCCCCAGGGCGATCCGGTTCACTTTTCAGCGTGTCGAACCAATCCTCGGGAAACGCACTCAGCGTGCCCACTTCTCCGTCCTCGGGCCGGTATTCGATCGCCAAGTGAACCGGCCCGGCCACCAAGACCCGGTGCCCGGTGACGTAGAGGCCCGGCCCGCGCTCGTACATCGACCGGCGCGCCTGCCGCCTTTCGTACCGGGTGCTCCTGCCGCGCAGCTGGCCCTCGAACGCCGCCGTGGCCGCCGCGTTGGAGAACTTCCCGCCCGTCTGGCTTGAGAACGTCCCGCCCAACGCGCTGCGAACCGACGCCCACCAAGGCCGCGGCGGCGCCACCGGGCGGCCCAGCGCGTCACCGGCCGACCCCGACAGGCAGTCGCGCAGCGACGACGCCACCGGCGAGTGCCCGAACCGCCCGCCCTGGAGGGCCGTCGGCAGCCCGCCAACGGAACCCCAGCCCGCCCCGCGCCGCGTCCAGCCCCCCAGGCCCTCGCGCGGGAACCCGAAGCCGCCGCCGAACGCCCAGCCCGACGCGCCGACGGGAAGCCCGTCCCGGAACGCCTCCGGACTCGGAATCCCCCCGCCGCCCACGTCCCAGGCGTCGGCCCACCGCTTCGCGGCCAGCACGATGCCCACGATCCTCAGCAAGCCCTCGACGAAGTGCCCCGAGGGGTCCACGTTGGCCAGCGGGTTGCCGTGCGCGTAGGCGTAGCGGTTCAGGCTCAGCATGTTCGACGGGTCCCCCACGTAGGGGTCCGCCTGCAGGAACCGCCCCAGCCGCGGGTCGTACACCCGCCCGTTCATGTGCACCAGGCCCACCGGGTTCGCCATCTCGTGCCCCGTGAATCCCCGCAGCGTCCGCCCCTCCGGCAGCGCCGCCCGCTGCGCGGCGTTCAGGTCCGCCCAGGTGGCCGCGTTGCGCCGCAGGCCCCAGGGGCCGTAGCTCCGCTCCCGGTCCGCCGCCCCGGCGTCGTCCGAGGCGTCCGAGTCCGCCACCACCGACACGCTGCCCAAGTGGTCCCTGAGCAGGTAGTACGTCGCCCGCGAGGTCTCCGTCCCGCCCGACGACAGCCGCCGCACCTCCAGCGCCATGCCGCCGATCCGCCGACGCACCGTCCTCGTCCCGTCGGCGTGCGCGACCTTCTCAACGCTCCCCAGGTACAGCGTCGTCTCCGTCCCGCCCGACACGTCCTCGCGCTTGATGCGGTGGCCGTCCGGCCCGTGGACGAACCGAACGGTGTGGCTGCCCTTGACGGCCGACTTCATGCGACCGCCCGCGTCGTAGGCCATGGTCCGGCCCGCCCCGGTCAGCATGCTGCCGTCCGCGTCGTAGGTGAAGCTGTCGCTGCCAGCGGTCCTCAGACGGCTCGGGTGGGCGCTGAAGTACGCGTAGGTCCCCACCCCGGCCTTGGAGCGCAGGTTCCCGTACCCGTCGTAGGTGAACGACCTGCGGCTAGACGAGCCGGTCCCCACCCGGCTGGTCTCCATCCGGTGCAGCTTGTCGTAGGTGAAGGACTCCCCGACGTCCCGGCTGCCGGTCAGGTCCTCCCGCCTCTTGAGGTTGCCGGCAAGGTCCCACTCCATCCGCAGGTCCTGAAGGTCGCCCGAAGCCTGCCCCGGCCGGGTCGCCGTCAGCGCCTCCAGCCGCCCGGTCCTGCCGTCGTGCCTCCGCAACCGCACGGCACCGTTGCCGAGCCGCTCCTTCACCACCCGGCCCGAGGCGTCCGCCTCCAGCGCCTCCCAGTACACCGTCCGGGAAGCTGAGCCTGACAACACCGCGTCCTGGAGCTTCTGGAGGTGCCCCCGGCTGTTGTAAACCCGCCGCACCCCGCCGTCCGTGTACGAAGCCGACTCCCGCGACGCGTCGAACGTCTGGAAGACCCGCCCGTGCTCGTCGTAGGTGGTGCGCTCGTAGTGCGTCGCCCCGCCGTAGGCGGTGGCCACGTCCGTCGGCCGGCCCAGGGCGTCGTAGGAGTGCGTGCGCTGGTAGCCCGTCACCGACTCCGAGGCCTGGTTGACCCGCCCAAGCCCGTTGGCCGCCCCGTCCCAGGTCCAGGACGCCCCCAGCTCAAGGCCGCCGCCCGAGCCGTGCTCCCGCCGCGCTTTCACCCGCCCTAGGCCGTCGTGCGCGAACGTCGCGTAGCGCCCCGAGGGCGCCGTGCGCCTGATGAGCTCGCCGAACCCGTTCCACCGCTGCGCCCAGGCCCCACGGTCCGGGTCCGTCGAGGTGGTCACCCGGCCCAGGCCGTCCCGCGCCAGCGTCCACTCCACCTTCGACGGCGCCGCCGTCGCGTCCGACGAGCCCTTCTCCCGAACCACCTTCACCACGTGGCCGTCCGCACGGCGCTCCCGCTTGACCTTGCCGCCCAGCGCGTCCTCAACCTCCACCAGCTCGCCCAGGGCGTTGCGCGACTCCTTGGTCGCGTGGCCCTTGGCGTCCGTGAACGTGGTGTCAAGGCCGTCGTGGGCGACCGTCTCCGTGCTGCCGTCCGGATGGGCCACGCGGGTCAGCCGGCCGAGAACGTCGTAGGCCCGGGAGGTCGCGCACCGCGTTTTGGGCCGGTGCGCCCGCGACCCCGTCCCCGCCTCCTCGCAGGCCGTGTCCGCAGACCAGTGCGGCGACCAGGACTTGGACACACGCCCGGAGGCGTCGTACTCGACCTCCGTGCGTGACCAGGACCCGTCGAAGCCCAGCTCCGAGACCCGCACCTCACGGCCTAGGACGTCAAGGCAGGACACCGACTCCGAACCCCCAGCCGCCTTGCGCACCTCGCTCACCGCCGTCCCCGCAGGGCACTGCGCGTGCCGCTTCCTCGATCGCGCCACCGTCTCCCAATGGCCGGTGCCCGGCGAGCGGAACGCCTCGCGGCCGCGGGGCGTGTGGGCCGCCTTCTCCGTCCGGTGGGCCGTCCCCGCCGTGTTGAGGTACGCCTTCACTGTGGTCGGAAGGCCCCACTTCGCGTCCCGCGCCGACACCTCCCGCACCTTGCGCCCCAGGCAGTCCCGCTCCACCGTCAGCAGCCGGCCCAGCTTGTCGTGCTCCCTGACGTCGAAGTCGCAGCGCGTCTCGTCCGCGCCCCCGTCGCCCCGTGCCCTCACCGCCGAACGGACCAGGTTCCCGAACGCGTCGTAGCGGTGGGTCGTCACCGACTTCAACGCCCCGCCGGTCGGCTCCACAGTCTCCGTGCACAGCATCCCCGCGTGGGCCGAACTGGTGACGGGGCACCCCGTCTTGCCGTAGTGCGTGAAGCCGCTGGTCCGGGTCAGCGCCGCTCCCCAGGCCGTGGACCCCGAGGCGCGCCGACGCTTCGACACCACCGCCTTGGTCAGCCGCCCCAGCTTGCGGTCGGCCGCCAAGGGACCGTAGGTGTTCACCGTGCGCGTCTCGAAACCCGCCGGGCTGCTCCCAGCGCCCTCCGCCACCGACTTCACCTCCGTCGCGTTGCCGTCCGCGTCAACCGCCGTCGCCACCGTCACCTTGCGGTACAGCGAACCCGCCGCCGCGCCGTTCGACTTCAGCGCATAGGCCTTCTCAACCGACTCCGCCGCGTAAACCACTAGCGGGTACAGCGCCGCCGTCCCCGAGCTTCGGGCGGTCGACGGCCAGCCCGACTGGTAGCCGCGCATCTTCCAGGTGGTGGAGGTCTCCCCCAGCACATGGCCTGACGACGACCGCGTCACCGTGCGCAGCGGCCGGCCAATGAACGGGAAGTCCTGGCGGTACGAGGTGGTCACCTTGACCCCGGACTGCTCGTCCCGCGTCATCAGCTGTGCAAACCCCAGTAGGCCCCGCCCGCCACCGTGCAGCTTCGCCTCCGCGTAGTAGTGGCCCACCGCGCTCTTGGCCGTCCTCGAACTCCCCGTCGGCGCACTCGAGGACACCCGCTCCACCACCGGGACCGCAGCCCGCAGTTCCAGGACCGGACCCTGCCGGCCCAGGGTCTGCGAGCCCGCTGGCAGGTCCCAGCCGCCGTTCAGCGCCTTGTAGAAATTCCCCACGTCCTGCGCCGTCACGGTCGTAGTGACGTAGTCGAAGCAGCCGCCGCCGGTCAGCCCGTTCAGGCAGACGTGCGAGGAGACCGTCCCCATCATGCCCAGCTGCAGCCGCGTGTAGTGCGCCGACTGCGCCAGCGTGCCGTAAGTGACCTGGGTTTCCGCCCCGAGGCCGTTGGTGATCTTGGTGACGGCGTTGGGCAGGGACCCCGCGTTGGCGTTCAGGCGAAGCTGCGCCTTGGCATCCTTCAGGTCCAAGTGGATGTGGTCCGCGCCGCCGTCACCGTCCATGTCCACGAACAGGTCCCGGCGCTTCTCCTTGCCGTCGGTGGTCAGCACTGTCCGCCGGGCCGCCGACGACGTGTCGAACCCGCCCGTTTGCGGATCCCACAGGTAGGCGTAGATTCGCTTCGCCTTGCGGTCGTGCCAAGTGAAGTCCGGGTGGCCGTCGCCGTTGTCGTCCACCAAGCCCAGGAAGGCCACGTTCTTCCGCACTAAGCTGATCCCTAGGTCGCGGCTGTTGAAGCCCGCGCCCGTGCTGACCTCGGCGTGGAATGTAAGATTGTCGCCGGACCAACTCTCCCGGACCAGATCCGTCAGCCCGTCCCCGTTGAGGTCGGTCGGATGGAAGGTCACCGCCCCGTCCCGGAACACGTTCCCATAGGCGGTCGCCGTGCCGCTGGAGTCCACAATGAATGCTTGGTGGGCGCGCCAGACCAGTGTGACGGAGCTCCCTTGGACGCCGTCGCGGGGTATGCCCCGCTCTTGCGCGTCAAGCTCGGAGCGGGCGGCGTCCCGGGGGCCACTGCTTGTGGCTGTCTCAACGTAGTCGATGAGGTGGTCCGCGAGCCCGTCGCCATTGAAGTCAAGGCCGTTCAGCACCGGCTTGCTGCTCACGTTCACGTTGGACCGGTCTGGCGACCGGGTGTGCAGCAGCGTGGCCTGTGCCGCGGTCTGGAAGGCGTAATAGCGGTTCGACGTGGCCGGCTGCGTGGTGTCCCGGCGCAAATGGCGCACGTAGGTCTTGGTGCTCTTGGTGCCGGATGACTCGGCGTCCACGTCGTCGGTGTACAGCGCGTCGGCCAAGCCGTCGCCGTCCACGTCGGTGAACACCGTCCGCTGCGCCGTCAGGCCGGTGTCGATGGCAGTCTTGGTCAGCGCCCAGCCGCCGCTCGCCTGCGGAGTGGACAGATGCACCATCCATCGCCTGTCCCGGGTGCGCCACACTGCGACGTCATGGCGTCCGTCTGCATTGTAGTCGAGGACCGCCACGTCCACCCTCTCGGTTCCGGGATCCTCTAGGTACTCAATGCGGTGCGGGTGCGTGTCCGTGGAGGTGGTGATGAAGTTAGCCGGCTGGAACGCGTACTGGTTGGTCCCGGCCTTCTTGACGTACACGCCGTAGCGCAGGTGGTGGTCGGGACCACTGTTGCGGTCCGCATCCCACTCCAGCCACACGATGTCCAGCCGGCCGTCGCCGTTGATGTCCGCCGGGCTGACCGCCAGCAGTCCCCGGTCGCTGGCCGATTTCAGGCTCACCTTCGGCTGCGCCGTGGCTTGGTAGCTGCTCGCTCGGGCCGGCCACTCGAATGTCGTCTTCGGCAGGCAGTTCGAGCCGGCGCAGTCCTCAAGGCTCTCTAGGCGGGAGGTTTCGTCCTGAAGGCTGGCGATGCTCTTGTAGCGCAGGCGGATGGTCTGGAGGAGCGCCTCCGTGGCGCCGGACACCGGCTTGTTGCGCAGCTTGACCGTCTGCAGGCGCTTGGCCATGACCACTTTCTGCCCGGCCACGTAGCGGGTGACGTCGTCGTTGCGGTCTTCGTAGTCGAACTCCAGGCGGGCGTGGTAGCCCGTCGGGCCGGCCGAGCTGCCATAGGCCCAGCGCACTTCGTCGATGCGCTGTCCGTTCGCGTCGTTGACGTACTGGTACCAGATGGGGTTGCCGATGTTGTCCTCGAACTTGCGGATCGACCAAGCCAGGGTCTTGCTGTTGAGCACCACCTTGGCTTTCTGGTCCGTGTTTCCAGGCGCGGTGCCGTAGTAGCGCACCGAGCCGTCCTTGGCGCGGGCTTCGAAGTAGTCCGGGTTCCCGGTCGTGCCGCCTTTGGCGAACACCCACAGGCCGCCGTCCACCTCCGTGCGGTACTCCGTGTTCGCCGCGCCGTAGGTGCCCGCGCCCACCAGAACCAGCCGTTGGCCGTCGAGGCAGAAGCGGTCGTCCGCCCCCCAGGCAATCGCCTTGTCCGCGCCGTCCTGATGCTTGGTTTGGCGGCAGCGGACGATGCTCGACAGCCCATCGACACGCCAGCCCAAGCCGTTGCCTGCCTGGGAGTCGTAGGCCAAGGCGAGGCCCGGCACAACGCCTGCGGTGCCGGGCGCGGTTGGCAGCGGCACCCGGTAGGTGGCGGCGCCGGTCTCGCTCACCCGGAACACACCTTCTAGGGTGCCCGCTTGGTCGGTGGCGTTGCGGACGGATGTCGACGCCAAGGTGGTTGGGTTCGGCGCATTGGGCGCGGGCGGCGTCTCCACCGCGTAGGACCCCACCGACACGCTCGCGCTGGACCATGCGCAGTTGGTCGCGGAGGTGCAGGCCTTCACCTGATAGCTGTAGGTGCCGTTGGCCTTGCCGGAAAGGTCGTGGCTTAGGCTCGCGCCCGTGTACTTGTCCGCCCAAGCCCCGGCGCCGGTCTTTTCTTGAAGCACGTATTGGGAAGCGCCCGGCACGCTGGCCCAAGAGACGGTGTAGATGCCGTGGTGGCGAAAGAGGCAGGCCATGAGCACTTCCGGTCGATTGGTGTTTGCGCAGACCGCGGTGGTGCCGCCCGAGTCCATCCCTGCCCGCACTTGGGCCTCGGCGATCTGCGGCTGATTCTCAGGAACGGCCTGCCAATTGTAGGCGAAGCGCAGGCAGCTCGCGAACGCGAGGATCACAGCCAACACGCTGTAGGGCAGACCCAACGGTAGAACGCCGCACAGGGGTTAAAATCCGCCGCATGCACCGAACGCTGATCGATGCTGACGCCTTGCGCAGACTTGGCCGCCAAGCCCGGCTGATCGACTGCCGGGCGGGCCTCGGCGATCCCGGCTACGGGCGGCGGGCCTATGAGCAGGGTCACATACCCGGTGCGCAACATGGCGACTTGGACCGCGACTTGGCCGCCCCGCCCGGTCCGGGCGGCCGCCACCCCCTGCCCGACCGGGCAGCGTTGGCGGAGCGCTTTGCCGCATGGGGCGTCAACGACGAGGGCCAGTTGGTCTTCTACGACGACGCAGGCGGCGCCTTCGCAGGCCGAGGCTGGTGGTTGGCCCGATGGTGCGGCCACGAGGCGGCAGCAGTGCTCGACGGCGGTTTGGCGGCTTGGCCGGAGGCGCTGACCACGGCTTCCACGGTGCCGGAACGCGGCAACTTCTCGCTGCGTCCGCCCCTGACGCGAATCGTTGGCGCGGTTGAAATCGAATCCGACCCGTCCGCCCTAACCTTGATCGATGCCCGCGCGCAGCGCCGCTTTGATGGCCTTGAGGAGCCGATCGATCCGGTGGCAGGCCACATACCCGGCGCCTTCTGCCGGCCCTTTCAAGGCAACTTGGATGCCGCTGGCCGTTTTCTGCCCGCCCCGCAGTTGCGCGAGCGCTTTGCCGACCTTGCGGACAATCCGGTTTGCTATTGCGGATCGGGGGTGACCGCCGCCCATAACGTGCTCGCCATGCGCTTGGCGGGGTTTGAGGAGCCGGCGCTTTATCCGGGCTCTTGGAGCGAGTGGATCAACGATCCCCAGCGTCCCATTGCGCCGTGATTGAACCGGCCGATCTGGTTTGGCAGGGCGGCCAGCCCTTCGCCCGGGACTTCAACGACATCTACCACGCCCCCGACGGCGCGCGCGAGGTCCAGCGGGTGTTCATCGCGCCGGCTCAGGTCGAGAGCAAAGCCGCGACGGCGGCTGCCGAGGGGCTGACGCTGCGCATCGGTGAGTTGGGATTCGGCACCGGCTTGAACTTCGCGGTGGCCGCCGCCGCGGCCCTCAAAGGCGGCTGCCGGCTGCACTTCATCAGCTTCGATTCGCGCCCCATCGCTGCGAACGCCTTCGCGGAAATCGTCCAACGCCGCCGCGCCAGTTGGCCGATTTACGCGGATCTCCAGCGTGCCTATCCGCCGCTGCTGGCTGGCTGGCACCGGCGCACGCTCGCCGAAGGCCGCATCATGCTCTCCCTGTACTGGGGCGAAGCCGGGGACGGCTTGGCCGACTTGGTGAATCGGCAGCGCCAGCCCATCGACGCCTGGCTTTTGGATGGCTTCGCGCCGAGCCGGAACCCGGCGATGTGGCGCGAGGGGTTGCTGCGGCAGGTGGCCAAGCTGTCCACTGCGGGGACGTCGGTCGCCACCTTTTCCGCCGCTGGAGCCGTTCGGCGACGCCTTGAGGCCTGCGGCTTCAACGTGCGCCGCGTGGATCAGCGCCCGCACAAGCGGGAGAGCTTGGCCGGGACTTTCGCCAAGGCGGGCCTCGTCCGCCAACCCGTGACGAAACGGGCAGCCGTCGCTGGCGCGGGCATTGCGGGCGCCAGCATCGCCCGCCACTTGGCTGAACAGGGCATTGCCGTGGATGTGTTCGATCCGGCCGCAGCCATCGCTTCCGGGGCCTCCGGCCTCCCCGCCGCGCTGCTGCATCCGAGACTGCTCGGGGATGGCAGCCCGAGCGCCGCTTGGCGCGTCCACGCCTACGCCTACAGCCAAGCCTTGGTGCGGCGCTTTCCCGGCTTCCTCGAAAGCGGCGTGCTGCAAGCCCAAGGGCCGAATCTAGGCGCCGAGAAGATGCGCCGCATCGCCTCGGCGTATGCCGGGACCGGTCTGGTGGAAGCCCTGAACTCCGCCCAGGCAAGGCAAGCCAGCGGCTGGCCCATAGGCAGCGACGCGCTTCGCTTTCCGCACAGCGGCCTTGTGGAACCCAAGACGTTGACCCGGGCGCTGCTTGACCATCCGCTCATCAATCTTCAGCTCCGGCGCTTGGTCCCTTCCGGCACCCGGCCGCTGGCATTGGCTTGCGCCGGTGCGGTGCGCCATTGCGCTGGGGCTTCCTTCCTGGAACTGGTGGAGGTGGCGGGGCAGATGGACATCGTGGCCCTGGATGAACGGCCCCGCCTGCCGGTGGTCAGCGATGGTTACCTAGCACCCGTCAACTCGGGCGTTGTCGCCGGCGCCACCTTTGAGCATCGGCCTTGGCCCGTCGAAGAGGCCACGGCTCACAATTTACGGCAGGTCGAAGCCCTTAGCTTGCCCCAAAGTGCCAATCCGCCGATGCCGAAAGAACAATCGATGCGCCGCAAGACCGTCTCCGACAGTTCGATGAAAGCGCATCGCCATCGATGGGTCGGACGTTTTCGGGCCAATCGAGCCATTGCTTCCGACCGCACCCCCATCGTCGGTGAATTGGCCGAGGGCCTTGCCGTCAGCACCGCCCATGGGGCGATGGGCATGACCACTGCGCCGTTCGCGGGCGCCATCGTCGCCAGCCGGTTGACCGGCGACTTCCCGCCGTTGGAGCGTGATGTCGAAGCCCTTGTCGAACCGGCCCGTTTCCGCCGCCGTCAAGCGCGGCGCGGCTACCGGCTCGGCGCTTCCGCCTGAGGCTCCGGCTGGCGAGCCTCAGCCTTTGGCGTTGCCGTTAAGAACGCGGACGTTGATGACGCTGTCGATGGCGGCGAGTTCGCCGACCAGCGCATCGTCCGGGGCCGCTTCGATGTCCAGCAGGTTGTAGGCCACTTCGCCCAGGCTCTTGTTGAGCATGTCGATGATGTTGATGTCGTGCTTGGCGAGCACCGAGGTCATCTGGCCGAGCATGCCCGCTACATTGCGGTTGGTGATGGCCAAGCGATGCCCGCTGGAGGGCTCCAGCGCCACCGCCGGAAAGTTGACCGAGTTGACGATGTTGCCGGTCTCGAGGAAGTCGATGAGCTGGTTGGCCGCCATCACCGCGCAATTCTCCTCCGCCTCCGAGGTGCTGGCCCCCAAGTGGGGGGTGAGCCTGACGTTGGGGCGGCCGATCAGCCCGGGCACGGGAAAGTCGGCCACGTAGCTGGCCAAGCGCCCATCGTCAAGCGCGCGGATCAAGGCTTGGCGGTCCACCACCGGCTCTCGGGCGAAGTTGAGCAGCACGCTGCCGGGACGCAACGAGCGCAGGGCCTCCTCGCTGACAATGCCCTCGGTCTCCGGCAGCAGCGGCATGTGCAGGGTCACGAAGTCGGAGCGGGCGAACAGGCTCGGCATGTTCTCCATGCGCCGCACTTCGCTGGGCAATCGCCAGGCGGCGTCCACGGAAATCGAGGGATCATAGCCAAGGACGTCCATGCCCAAGTCCAGCGCCGCCCGGGCCACCAGGGAGCCGATCGCGCCAAGGCCCACGACGCCTAGCGACTTGCCCCTGAGCTCACGGCCCTTGAAGCGCTTCTTCTCCGCCTCGACCAGGGCATTGAGTTCAGCGGCGTCGGTCACGCCGTCCAAGGTGGAGACGAAGTCCACCCCGCCGACCACGTCCCGGGAACTGATGAACAGCGCTGCCAGCACCAGTTCCTTCACCGAATTGGCGTTGGCGCCCGGCGTGTTGAACACCACCACCCCTTGCCGGGTGCAGTGCGCCACGGGCACGTTGTTCACGCCGGCGCCAGCCCGGGCTATGGCCCGCAGGCGGTCATGGACATCATCCTCGCTGAGCTTGTGGCTGCGCAGCAATATGGCGTCGGGGTCCGCTATTTCGGTGCCTAGCTCATAGCGCTGCCGGGGAAAGCGCTCAAGGCCACGAACGGCGATCTGATTGTAGGTGCGAATCTTGTACATCATCGTGTTGCTGCCGATCGCCGTCATTCCCCTTTGAAGTTCGCTGCGCGCTTTTCGAGGAACGCCGACACGCCCTCCTGGAAGTCCGCCGTTGCGCCGGCTTGGTTCTGCAGGTGAGCCTCCAAGTCAAGTTGCTGCTCGTAGGAGTTGTGCCAAGTGTTCCAGTAGGCTTGGCGAATCAAGCCTAGGGAGCGCGGACCATTGGCGAGTTGGCGGGCCAGGGCATTCGCGCCCTCCATGAGCGCATTGTTGTCCTCGAACAGTCGATTCACCATGCCCCACTCGTGGGCCTTCTCGGCCGGCAGCCGCTCCGCCAGAAGCGACAGCTCCAGGGCCCGGCCCCAGCCGATCAGGCGCGGCAGCATGAAGGTGGAGCCGCCGTCCGGCACGAGGCCGATGCGGGCGAAGGCCTGCAGGAAGTAGGCGCCCTTCTGGGCGCAGACGATGTCGCCGATCAGCGCGAAGCTCATGCCCACGCCAGCCGCCGGGCCATTGACCGCGGTGACGATGGGCATGTCCAGGTCCCGCAGCCCCAGCAGCAAGGGATGGTAGCCGGCGCGCAGGCCATCGCCGGCGCCGCCGCGCCGTTCGTTGCGGCCCTCGTCCTGCAGATTGGCCCCGGCGCAGAATGCCCGGCCCTCACCGGTCAGCAACAGGCAGCGGGCGCCGTTGGCAGGATCCCTCACCCGGTAGAACGCTTCTTGAAAGTCAGCCAGCATCTGCGCGCCGACGGCGTTGAGCACTTCCGGATGGTTGAATTTCAGGACGGCAACCTTGCCGTCGAAGTCAAGCGAAATGCGTTCCATGTTCAGCCTCCAAAAAAGTCGGTAACCTTAACGCATATGCCCAACTCTTTGCATTGGCAATTCAGCGCCCGATGAATCGCGCCGAGGACCGCGACGGCGAAACCGGGCGCTCATTTCCGTCTTCCCCGGATGGCGGCGAGCGCCGCAACCAAGCGCTGTTGAGACAAGCCTTCGTCCTGATCGCCAGCTTCGCCGTCGTGGAGATCATTGGCGGCATCCTGAGCAACTCGCTCACCCTGCTCGCGGACGCCGGCCACATGGTTCTCGACGCCGCCGCCTTGGGCTTGGCTTGGGGCGCGCTGTGGCTGTCCCGGCGGCCCGCGACGGCGAGCCTGACCTACGGACACCATCGCGTGCAGGTCATGGCGGCGTTTCTCAACGGCTTGGCGCTCGCCTTGCTGGTGCTCTGGATTCTCAAGGAGGCCTTCGAGCGTTTTGTGGAGCCGCAAGCGATGGCGCCGGTGCCCGCCCTGATCGTCGCGACGATTGGCCTGATCGTCAATCTCATCGCCTATCGGTGGCTCGACCATGGCCAGGACAACATTAATGTGCAGGCCGCCGCGCTGCACGTTCTCGGCGATCTGCTCGGCAGCTTGGCGGCCATTACGGCAGCCCTGACCGTCCACTTCACCGGCTGGACCCGCGTGGATCCGCTGCTTGCTCTCCTCATCGCCGCGATTCTCATCCGGGGCACTTGGCGGGTGCTGAAGGCGTCGGGGCACCTGCTGTTGCAGGGTGCTCCGAACACAGTCAGCACCAACGACCTGCGCACCGCACTGGCCGCGACGCCAGGCGTCATCGACGTGCACGACCTGCACGTTTGGGGGCTCACCGCAGAGCGGCCCGTCGCCACGTTGCACGTGCGCATCGCTGACGGAGCCGACCGCCAAAGCGTCACCGCAGCGCTCAAGGCGGCGCTGCGCGAAGGCTTTGGCGTGGCGCACTCCACCATCCAACTCGAGCGCGGTGAGTGCCCGGACTGCGCTATTCCGTCGCAAGTCCACGAACCGCGATGATGAGCGGCAAAATGAGGCCGGCGAAAATGCCTAGGCTCAGCGCCGCCAGCATCAGCAAGGTCGTGCCCAAGCCCCAGAGGTCGAAGGCCAGCCCCACCAGCGGGCCGGTGGCGACGAAGAGGCCGCGAAAGCCGAAGCTCGCCAATGAGTTGGCGGTGGCGCGGAATTCGCTCGGCACCCGGCTGTTCAACGCGTCGGTGAGGATCACCGTGCCAAGCCCGCGGGCAATGAAGAACGTCGAGGCAGCCAACACCCCGCCCACCACGCCGAAGCGGTCGAGCCCCAAGTAGCCCAACGCCGGAAGCAGGCCCATGATCGCCAAAATCCCGGTCGGACCGATGCGCTCCTCGAGATGGTGCGTCCAACGCCCGGCCACCGCGCTCAAGGCGCACAGGCCGCCCCACAGGTAGCCGAAGTGAGCCAGCCCGAGGCCCTGCTGCTCCCACAGCTTGGGCAGCAGCCACACGGCGTAGAAGGTGGTCAGGCTCCAGATGCAAAGCGCCAGGAACACCAGCCGCAGAACCAAGTTGCTACCGAGCAGGTGGCGGGTGATGCGGACCATGTTGGCCAAGTGGCCTTCGGCGGGCAGTCTTGCCACCGGCGGCTCGCGCAGCCGCAGGGCAAACAACAGGGGCAGCCAGCCGACCAGCACCTGGGCGCTGACCACGCCGCCGAGGGTGACCCACAACAGCAATAGGGAGCAGGCGACGCCCGCCGTGGCTTCGGACAGGGTGCGCACCGCATAGAGCTTGCCCACTACCTGCCGTTGCCGCCGGTCGCTGCTGCCTCGGGCCAGTTCGGTGTCATAGAGCAACGCTAGATCGGCGCCGGAGGTCAGGCTGAAGCTGAGCGCCAGAGCGGTCTCGAAAAGTGCCAGCGTCCAGAACCCGTCGGCAACCAAGAGCAGGCTGTGGCCAACACCCGCAAACGCCGTGCCGAGAATCAGGCAGCGGCGCCGGCCGATCAGGTCGGCCAAGTAGCCGGACGGCGCTTCGGTGACCATGACCACGAAGGCGAACAGCGCCTGCAGGGAGAAGACCTCCTGCATGGACAGCCCCTTGCTCTGAAAGAAGGGCACCGCCACGGGCATGATGACTAGGAAGGCCTTGAAGAACCCCAGCCACAACGTACGGCCCACATTGGCCTTCAGCCGCGCTGCATCGCGTTCCATCGTTTCTGTACGCAAGCTGTTCACACTCACAACCTTCGCAAATCAAACTGCTTGTTGTTCAGCAACCTTCGGGTTTGGCAACTTTCCAGATTTGGTGCCTAGAAGAAGATGTCCGGAAAAATGGCAGCCCAGAAAAGAAAAACCCCGAAGGCCTTAGGGCGCTTCGGGGTCTTTCGAATCAACGGAAGGGCTTCCCAAAGGGTCACCTTCCGACGCTGCGCGCACTACCCATGCACCCCCGCCGCCTTTGGCACGGTCGTGTCCCCCCGCCCGCTCGTGGCGCGCGGGAAGACCCGGCAATGTTGGGAAATCAGTTTCATGGCAGCGGCAATGTCCGTTGCT
>JAPPIX010000094.1 GCA_028820495.1 Gammaproteobacteria bacterium | reverse complement strand
CATTTTTGACGAACAAAAGGCCAGTAGCTCAATCGGCAGAGCAGCAGTCTCCAAAACTGCAGGTTGGGGGTTCGATTCCCTCCTGGCCTGCCAATGCCTCGCCGCGATGATTCGGCGAGCGTGGCTGGCAAATCAACACAGGCCGTCCGTTGAGTGGCGGTGCGAGGGCCGATGGCGCAAGGACTGACAAAGAGAGCCACAGGGACTGATGGCAGGAAGATGGCGACGAGCGGCAGCGTTGGCGCGACCGTGGGCAACGGGCTGGATTGGCTGAAGTGGCTGATTACCGTTGCCCTGTTGGCGTTGGGCGTATTCGGCAACTGGTACTACCAGGACGAATCGTTGTTGATGCGCGTCATCGGGCTGATTGGCGTCGCCGCCGTTGCCATCGGCATTACGCTGCAAACCCAGCGGGGCGCCGCGATCTGGACCTTGCTCAAGGAGGCGCGCGGCGAGATTCGACGGGTGGTTTGGCCCACCCGCGACGAAACCCTGCAGACCACCGTCATCGTCTTGGCGCTGGTGCTGGTGTTCGCCTTGATCCTGTGGATGCTCGATTCAGCGCTGAGCTGGTTCGTCTCCTCGGTTATCGGCTAACGCCGCACATAGGATAAAGAGCCGTTCATGGGCAAAAAGTGGTATGTCGTTCACGCTTACTCGGGCTTCGAGAATAATGTGGCGCGGGCGCTTGGGGAGCGAATCGAGCTGTCGCCGCTCAAGGATCACTTCGGGCGCATACTCGTGCCGGCCGAGAAAGTGGTGGAAATGCGGGCCGGACAGAAGCGCCGCAGCGAACGCAAGTTTTTTCCTGGCTACGTCTTGGTGGAGATGGAGCTCACCCAGGAAACCTGGCATCTGGTCAAGCAGACGCCCCGGGTCATGGGATTCATCGGCGGCACCGCCGACAATCCCGCGCCGCTGTCGCCCAAGGAAGCTGACGACATCCTCGCGCGCGTTGAAGCGGGCACCGGCAAGGCGGCGCCCAAGGTGGTCTTCGAGCCGGGCGAGGTGGTGCGGGTCATTGATGGGCCGTTCAACGACTTTAGCGGCTACGTTGAGGAAGTGAACTACGAGAAGAGCCGGCTGCACGTGGCGGTCACCATTTTTGGTCGTTCGACGCCGGTGGAACTCGACTTCGGACAGGTGGAGAAAGGCTAACGATGCGATGCCTCAAAGCAACGGCAGGGTGGTCGCCGGGCGCAAGGTTGGCTGATTTGGCAATCTTTCCCCGCGATCAGGAACAAAGGTAGTTAGCTGCCCACGTAAACGGGGAGCTCAAGATGCGGCGGCATGGCCGCGTTGCGGGCGCTGGCACCCGAGGAGACAAGTAGATGGCAAGAAAAGTCATGGCCTACGTCAAGCTGCAAGTGCCGGCGGGACAGGCCAATCCCAGTCCGCCAGTCGGTCCGGCCCTAGGCCAGCACGGCGTCAACATCATGGACTTCTGCAAGGCCTTCAACGCCCAGACCCAGAGCCTTGAGCAGGGCCTGCCGATCCCTGTGGTCATCACCGTTTATGCCGACCGCAGCTTCACCTTCATCACCAAAACGCCCCCGGCATCGGTGCTGCTGAGAAAGGCGGCCGGCATCGACAAGGGCAGCGCCACGCCCAACACGGTCAAGAAGGGAACCGTGACCCGCAGCCAACTCGAGGAAATTGCCAAGCTGAAGGATCCGGATCTCACCGCCGCCGATCTCGATGCCGCAGTGCGCACGATCGCCGGCAGCGCCCGCAGCGCGGGCATCGACGTGGCCGAAGCCGGAGATGCAACGATCGCGGAGGATGCGTAAAATGGATGGGTTGAGCCGACGCAGGCAGGCCATCGCCGAGGCCGTGGACCAAGGCAAGTTCTACCCCATTGACGAGGCGGTGGGCCTGCTTTCCGAGTTGTCCAAGACCAAATTCAAGGAGAGCTTTGACGTATCGGTAAACCTCGGCGTGGATGTGCGCAAGTCGGATCAGACGCTTCGGGGCGCAAGCACGCTGCCCCACGGCACAGGCAAGGCGGTGCGGGTGGCGGTCTTCGCCCAAGGCGAGAGCGCCAGCCTAGCTGAAGCCGCAGGGGCGGACGCGGTCGGGCTTGACGAGTTGGCCGAACGAATCAAGGGCGGCGACCTTAACTTTGACGTGGTCATCGCCACGCCGGATGCGATGCGGGTGGTTGGCCCCTTGGGTCGGCTGCTCGGTCCGCGGGGACTGATGCCCAACCCGAAAACCGGCACGGTCACCGCTGATGTGGAAGCGGCAGTCAAAAACGCCAAGGCGGGGCAGGTTCGCTTCCGCACCGATCGGGGCGGCATTGTGCATGGCAGCGTCGGTCAAGTAGGCTTCTCCGCCACCCAAATCAAGGAGAACTTGGAGACCCTAGTGGCGGATTTGAAAAAATCGCGGCCGGCCTCCGCGAAGGGCGTGTATCTCAAAAAAATCACGCTATCGACAACCATGGGGCCGGGTCTCGCCATCGATCAGGCGTCGTTGGAGATCTAGCGGCCTTGCATTGGCGTCTCCGGCGGTCAAACGCGGAGCGGAGCGCTGACCTAGACCGACAAGCGAAACCATCAAGCGGAAAAACAAGGCGGAATCAAGTGGCTCTCAGGCTCGAACAAAAGCAGACGATCGTCGCCGAAGTCGGCGCTGAGGCGCGTAAGGCGCACTCGGCGGTGTTGGCGGACTTCCGCGGCTTGGCCGTGGTTGACATGACTGAACTGCGCGCCAAGGCGCGCAGGGAAGGCGTGTACCTTCGGGTGGTTCGCAATTCCCTGGCGCGCCGCGCCGTGGTAGGCACCGACTACGAGTGCTTGAACGACGCGCTCGAGGGGCCGACGCTGCTGGCTCTGTCGCTGGACGAACCGGGTTCGGCGGCTCGCCTGATGAAGGCGTGCGTCAATGAATACGAAGCGCTTGAAGTGAAGGCGCTGGCCATTGGCGGCACCCTGCTCGCTGCCAGCGAGATCGACCGGGTCGCTGAACTGCCGACTCGTTCCGAAGCGCTCGGCCTGTTGATGAGCGTCATGCTGGCGCCGATTAGCAAGCTGACCAGAACCCTGAACGAGGTTCCGGGCAAACTGGTGCGCACCTTGGCGGCGGTCGGGGAAGCCAAGGGGGCGCCCGCGGGGAACGATGCTGAAGCGCCCGCGGAGTCCTCAGATCCACGAAGCGACGACTGAATCCGTCTGCAGACGGCTTGGAAACGAAGACCCGCCGGAAGCCAAACGGCGGGAAACCTTAATAAGGAGATCAAACTATGGCTTTGTCCAAAGACGACATCCTCAACGCCATTGCCGACATGAGTGTCATGGAGGTGGTGCAGCTCGTTCAGTCCATGGAGGAGAAGTTCGGCGTATCCGCTGCGGCGCCGGTTGCGGTTGCGGCGGCAGGCGCCGGCGATGGCGGTGCCGAGGCGGCTGCCGAGGAGCAGACCGAATTCGACATCGTGCTGAGCGTCATCGGCGACAAGAAAGTCAACGTGATCAAGGTTGTGCGCACGATCACCGGGCTCGGCTTGAAGGATGCCAAGGGCTTGGTGGATGGTGCGCCTTCGACGATCAAGGAAGGCGTCGCCAAGGCGGAGGCCGAGGAATTCAAGAAACAGCTTGAGGAAGCGGGCGCCCAAGCCGAGTTGAAGTAGCTTGGCCGCCTGCGCCGCGCTGCCTGCGCGACCGATAGCCTCGTCGCCACCTTGCCGGTCCCCGGAAACGGGTTCCGGCCATTTGTCGTTGTGTGAAAAACAGAAGATCCCGGGAGATTCGAATGGCGTATAGCTTTACCGAGAGAAAACGCGTTCGCAAGGATTTCGGCAAGATTGCCGAGTCCATGAAAATGCCGTACCTGTTGGCCATCCAAGTGGAATCCTACGGCAAGTTCCTGCAGCGTGGCGTTCCCGCTGGCAAGCGTCGCGAAGTGGGCCTGCACGCCGCCTTTCGGTCGGTGTTCCCCATTGTCAGCTACTCGGGCAACGCGGCCCTCGAATACGTGGACTACCAGCTCGGCGAGCCGGCCTTCGACGTCAAGGAGTGCATCCTGCGCAGCATCACCTACGCCGCGCCGTTGCGCGTCAAGGTGCGCTTGATCATCTATGATCGGGAGTCGTCCAGCAAAGCGATCAAGGACATCAAGGAGCAGGAGGTGTACATGGGCGAAGTGCCGCTCATGACCGCCAACGGCACCTTTGTCATCAACGGCACGGAACGGGTCGTCGTTTCCCAGCTGCACCGCTCACCGGGGGTGTTCTTCGATCACGACCGGGGCAAGACCCACAGTTCCGGCAAGTTGCTCTATTCCGCCCGGGTGATTCCCTACCGCGGCTCCTGGCTCGACTTCGAGTTCGATCCCAAGGACTGCGTGTTCGTGCGCATTGACCGCCGCCGCAAGCTGCCGGCCACGATCATTCTTCGGGCGCTTGGCTGCTCGAGCGAGGAAATGCTCGGCATGTTCTTCGACATGAACGTCTTCCACGTCAAGAAGAACGGCTTTTCGCTCGACTTGGAGGCCGATCGGCTGCTTGGGGAAGTGGCGTCGTTTGACATCACCACACGCCAGGGCGACGTGATTGTCGAGGCGGGCAATCGCGTGACCAAGCGGCATGTCAACCAGCTTCAGCAAAGCCGGATCAAGCGCTTGGACGTTCCCCGGGAATACCTGCTTGACGGGGTGACGGCGGAGGATGTCATCGATGATGAAACCGGCGAGATTCTGCTGCCCTGCAACTCCGTCATCACCGAGGAAGTGCTCGAAAAGCTGTTGGAGATGGAGGTTTCGACGATCAAGACCATCTACACCAACGAACTCGACTGCGGACCCTACATCTCCGATACGCTGCGCATCGACCCGACCTCCAATCAACTCGAGGCCCTCGTGGAGATCTACCGGATGATGCGCCCGGGCGAGCCGCCCACCAAGGAGGCCGCCGAGAACCTGTTCGAGAACCTGTTCTTCTCCAAGGAGCGCTACGATCTCTCGACGGTTGGCCGCATGAAGTTCAACCGCCGTCTCGGACGGGGCAAGACCACCGGCGCAGGCGTCCTGTCCAAGGAGGACATCATCGATGTCCTCAAGATCCTGATCGACATCCGCAACGGCCGCGGTTCGGTTGATGACATCGACCACCTCGGCAACCGCCGGGTGCGCTCGGTGGGGGAGATGTCCGAGAACCAGTTCCGCGTCGGCCTGATCCGGGTCGAGCGGGCGGTGAAGGAACGCCTGTCGCTGGCCGAATCGGAGGGGTTGATGCCCCAGGACATGATCAACGCCAAGCCAGTGGCGGCGGCGGTCAAGGAGTTTTTCGGCTCCAGCCAGCTCTCCCAGTTCATGGATCAGAACAACCCGCTTTCCGAGGTCACGCACAAGCGGCGGGTATCGGCCTTGGGCCCGGGCGGCCTGACCCGGGAGCGCGCCGGATTCGAGGTTCGCGACGTGCATCCGACCCACTACGGGCGGGTTTGCCCCATCGAGACCCCGGAAGGTCCGAACATCGGCCTGATCAACAGCTTGGCGGCCTACGCCCGAACCAACGAGTACGGCTTTTTGGAGACCCCGTACCGCAAGGTGGTGGACGGCCAGGTCGCGGACGACATCGAGTACCTCTCGGCTATCGACGAAGCGGAGTACGTCATCGCCCAAGCCAGTTCCCGGCTGAACGACGACGGTGCCTTTGCCGAATCCTTGGTTGATGTGCGCCATCAGAACGAGTTCACCAAGATGGAGCCGGACAACGTCAACTACATGGATGTCTCCCCCAAGCAGGTGGTCTCCATCGCCGCCGCGCTGATCCCCTTCCTGGAGCACGATGACGCCAACCGGGCGTTGATGGGATCGAACATGCAGCGCCAAGCCGTGCCCACCCTGCGTACCGAAAAGCCCCTTGTGGGGACAGGCATCGAGCGCCATGTGGCCCGCGATTCCGGGGTCTGCGTCACCGCTAGCCGGGGCGGCGTGGTGGACAGCGTTGATGCCGGACGCATCGTCGTGCGGGTATCGGAGCAGGAAACCGAAGCCAACGAAGCCGGGGTGGACATCTACAACCTGATCAAGTTCACCCGTTCCAACCAAAACACCTGCATCAATCAGCGGCCCTTGGTCGCGCCGGGGGATCAGATCGAGCCGGGCGACATTCTGGCCGACGGCCCCTCGGTGGACATGGGTGAATTGGCGCTCGGCCAGAACATGCGGGTGGCCTTCATGCCTTGGAACGGCTACAACTTCGAGGATTCCATCCTCGTTTCGGAGCGGGTGGTGCAGGACGACCGCTTCACCAGCGTTCACATCCAGGAATTGACCTGCATCGCACGCGACACCCGGCTCGGTCCCGAGGAGATCACCAGCGACATTCCGAGCGTCGGCGTTGGCGCGTTGTCCAAGCTTGATGAGTCGGGCATCGTGTACATCGGCGCCGAAGTCGCCGCGGGCGACATCCTCGTCGGCAAGGTGACGCCGAAGGGCGAAACCCAGCTCACGCCGGAGGAGAAGCTGCTGCGGGCCATTTTCGGCGAGAAGGCCTCGGACGTGAAGGACACCTCCCTGCGGGTTCCCACCAGCGTCAAGGGCACGGTGATCGACGTGCGCGTGTTCACCCGTGATGGCGTGGAGAAGGACGAGCGCTCCAAGGCCATTGAGCAAGCCGAACTGGCGCAGATCCGCAAGGACCTCGACGATGAGCACCGCATCGTCGAGGCGGCGACCCAAGAGCGGCTGCGCAGCGCCCTGACCGGTCAGGAGGCGGCGCAGTTGCCGGGAGTGGAAGGCCGGGCGGACGTCACCGCCGCCTACCTGGATGAGACGCCGTTCGAGGACTGGTTCAGAATCCGCATGGTCGACGATGGCCTTAACAAGCAGATCGAAGGCGCGGAAAAGCAGTTGAAGGCCCGCGCCAAGCGCTTGGAGGAGATCTTCGAGGACAAGCGCTCGAAATTGGAAAGCGGCGACGACCTCAACCCGGGCGTGCTCAAGATCGTCAAGGTCTACCTGGCCATCAAGCGCCGCATTCAGCCAGGCGACAAGATGGCCGGGCGGCATGGCAACAAGGGCGTGATTTCGGTCATCATGCCGATCGAGGACATGCCTTTTGATGACAACGGCGAGCCGGTGGACATCGTCCTCAATCCATTGGGCGTGCCGTCCCGCATGAACGTCGGCCAAGTGCTCGAAACCCATCTCGGCTGGGCCGCCAAGGGCGTCGGCGATCAGATCAATGCCCTGCTTGACGAGCAGCGCCAGGTTGAGGAAGTTCGCGCCTACCTCGATGAGGTGTACAACGCCGTCGGTGAGCGCAAGATCGACCTCGCCGAGTTTTCGGATGCCGAAATCCTGGAGTTGGCCGGCAACTTGCGCAACGGCTTGCCCATTTCCACGCCGGTGTTTGACGGCGCAGCGGAAACGGAAATCAAGCAGATGCTGCGGCTCGCCGGGTTGCCCGAAAGCGGCCAGGCCGTCCTGTACGACGGCCGCACCGGGCAAGCCTTTGACCGGCCGGTAACCATTGGCTACATGTACATGCTCAAGCTCAATCACTTGATTGACGACAAGATGCACGCCCGCTCCACGGGCTCCTACAGCTTGGTGACCCAGCAGCCCTTGGGCGGCAAGGCGCAGTTCGGTGGCCAGCGCTTTGGCGAGATGGAGGTGTGGGCCTTGGAGGCCTATGGCGCCGCCTACACCCTGCAGGAGATGCTGACCGTGAAGTCGGACGACGTGAATGGACGCACCAAGATGTACAAGAACATCGTTCTCGGTGATTTCCGCATGGAGGCGGGCATGCCGGAGTCCTTCAACGTGCTGGTCAAGGAAATCCGGTCGCTCGGCATCAACATCGAGCTGGAAACCGAGTGACCGCTAGGCGTCCGTGAAACCAAGGGTTCGAAACCAAAAGTCGGAACCGATTGTCAAAACCCATTAAGAGCAGCCGGAGGAAACCTTGAAAGGCCTACTAAACGTTCTGAGGGATCAAGGGGAAGCGACCGAGTTTGACGCGCTTCACATCGGATTGGCCTCGCCGGAAATGGTCAAGTCCTGGTCATTTGGCGAAGTGCGCAAACCGGAGACCATCAACTACCGCACCTTCAAGCCGGAGCGGGATGGCTTGTTCTGCGCCCGCATCTTCGGTCCGGTGAAGGACTACGAGTGCCTGTGCGGCAAGTACAAGCGCATGAAGCATCGCGGCGTGGTTTGCGAGAAGTGCGGCGTGGAGGTGACGCTGACCAAGGTGCGCCGGGAACGCATGGGGCACATCGACCTCGCCAGCCCGGTCGCCCACATCTGGTTTCTGAAGTCGCTGCCGTCGCGCATCGGCCTGCTGCTCGACATGACGCTCAGGGACATCGAGCGGGTGCTCTACTTCGAGTCCCACGTGGTCGTGGAGCCTGGCCTGACGGACTTAACGCAAGGCCAGTTGCTCACCGACGAGGAATACTACGAAAAGCTGGAGGAGTACGGCAGCGAATTCGACGCTCGCATGGGTGCCGAAGCGATCCAGGAACTGCTGGTGTCGATGGATCTGAAAGGGCAGATCCAGGAACTTCGCGAAGCGATTCCGGCCACCAATTCGGAAACCAAGATCAAGAAGCTCTCCAAGCGCCTGAAGCTGATGGAGGCGTTCGTGAATTCCGGCAACAAGCCGGAGTGGATGATCCTCAAGATGCTGCCGGTGCTGCCGCCGGACCTGCGCCCGCTCGTTCCCTTGGACGGCGGCCGCTTCGCCACCTCGGATCTGAACGACCTTTACCGCCGGGTCATCAACCGCAACAATCGCCTGCGGCGCTTGCTCGACCTTTCGGCCCCGGACATCATCGTGCGCAACGAAAAGCGCATGCTGCAGGAATCGGTCGATGCGCTGCTCGACAACGGCCGCCGCGCCCGGGCCATCACCGGCACCAACAAGCGGGCGCTGAAGTCGCTCGCGGACATGATCAAGGGCAAGCAGGGCCGTTTCCGTCAGAACCTGCTCGGCAAGCGTGTTGATTACTCGGGACGTTCGGTCATCGTCGTCGGGCCGACTCTGAAGCTGCATCAGTGCGGCCTGCCCAAGAAGATGGCCTTGGAGCTGTTCAAACCCTTCATCTTCGGCCAACTCCAGGACCGCGGGCTGGCCACCACCATCAAGGCTGCCAAGAAGGTTGTCGAGCGCGAGACCGCTGAAGTCTGGGATATCCTGGCCGAGGTCATCCGCGAGCATCCGGTGCTGCTGAACCGGGCGCCGACGCTGCACCGTCTCGGCATTCAGGCCTTCGAGCCGGTGCTGATCGAAGGCAAGGCCATCCAGCTCCATCCCTTGGTCTGCACCGCCTACAACGCCGACTTCGACGGCGACCAGATGGCGGTTCACGTGCCGCTCACGCTGGAGGCCCAGTTGGAGTCCCGGGCGTTGATGATGTCCACCAACAACATCCTCTCGCCAGCCAGCGGCGAGCCGATCATCGTGCCCTCCCAGGACGTGGTGCTTGGCGTGTACTACATGACCCGCGAACGGATCAACGCCAAGGGCGAGGGCATGGTCTTCGCCGATTCCCACGAAGTGCATCGGGCCTACCACGGCGGGCATGTTGACCTGCACGCCAAGATCAAGGTGCGCCAGCCAGGCGAGGGGGACGGCGACCTCATCGACACCACGGTGGGCCGGGTGCTGCTCTACGAGATCGTGCCGGGCGAACTGCCCTTCGCGTCGGTCAACAAGACCATGGACAAGAAGGCGATTTCCCGGCTGATCAACGATTGCTATCGCAACGTTGGCCTGAAGGACACGGTGGTGTTCGCCGACCAGCTCATGTACACGGGCTTCAGCCACTCGACGGCTTCCGGCGCCTCAATCGGCGTCGATGATCTGGTCATACCCGACCAGAAGGCCCAGATCATCGATGACGCCAAGGATGAAGTGCAGGAGGTGGAGCGGCAGTACGTCTCCGGCCTGCTCTCCGAGGGCGAGAAGTACAACAAGGTGGTCGACATCTGGTCTTGGGCCAACGACAAGGTGGCGCGCTCGATGATGGACAGCATCTCCAAGGAGGCGATAGTCGATCGCGACGGCGAGGAGCAGGAGCAGAACTCCTTCAACTCTGTGTTCATCTACGCGGACTCCGGCGCCCGGGGCTCCCCGGCGCAGATTCGCCAGTTGGCTGGCATGCGTGGCCTGATGACCCGCCCGGATGGTTCGATCATCGCCAACGCCATCACCGCCAACTTCCGCGAGGGGCTGAACGTCAACGAGTACTTCATCTCCACCCACGGGGCCCGCAAGGGATTGGCGGACACGGCTCTGAAAACGGCCAGTTCCGGCTACTTGACCAGGCGCTTGGTGGACGTGGCCCAGGACGTGGTCGTCACCGAGCTGGACTGCGGCACCAGCAACGGCCTAACGGTTTCGGCCATCATCGAAGGTGGCGACGTGGTGGAGCCCTTGGGCGACCGCGTGCTCGGCCGCGTGGTGGTGGCCGACGTGGTGCACGCCGAGAGCGGGGAGGTCCTGTTTGCGGTCGGCGACATGCTCGATGAGTCCGGAGTGGATAGGCTCGACGATATCGGCATCGATGAGATCACGGTGCGCTCGGCCATCACCTGCGAGACGCGCTTCGGGGTTTGCGCCACCTGCTACGGACGCGACCTAGCTCGCGGCCACCGGGTCAACGTCGGTGAGGCGGTGGGTGTCATCGCGGCGCAGTCCATCGGCGAACCGGGCACCCAGCTCACCATGCGCACCTTCCATATCGGAGGCGCAGCTTCCCGGGCGACGGCCATCGACAGCATCGAGGTCAAGCACGGGGGTTCCATTCGCCTGCACAACCTGAAGACGGTGACCCGGCCCTCCGGCGAACTGGTGGCCATTTCTCGATCCGGCGAAATCGCCGTTGCCGACAGCCATGGCCGGGAACGGGAGCGTTACAAGCTGCCCTACGGTGCGGTCATTTCGGTGGCCGAAGGCGATGCCGTTGAATCCGGGGACGTGATTGCCCGCTGGGATCCGCACACCCACCCGATCGTCGCCGAGGTGGAGGGCAAGGTCGAATTCCAGGACATGGAGGAAGGCCATTCGATCAACCGCCAGACCGACGAGTTGACCGGCTTGACCAACATCACGGTTCTTGACCCGAAGGACCGCCCGACCGCAGGCAAGGACCTGCGTCCGGCGCTGGTGCTGATCGATCCGTCGGGGGAGAGGGATGCGGCCAAGGATACGACCTATCCGCTGCCCAGCGACGCCATCCTCAACCTGGAGGACAAGGATGCGGTGCATATTGGCGACATCATTGCCCGCATTCCCCAGGAAGGCTCCAAGACGCGGGACATCACCGGCGGCCTGCCGCGGGTGGCGGACCTCTTCGAGGCGCGCAAGCCCAAGGAGCCGGCGGTGCTCGCCGAGGCCTCGGGCGTGGTTAGTTTCGGCCGTCCCACCAAGGGCAAGCAGCGGCTGGTGATCACGCCCACGGAGGGCGATCCGGTGGAGACCCTGATTCCCAAGTGGCGCAGCGTTGATGTCTTTGAAGGCGAGCACGTTGAAAAGGGCGAGGTGGTGTGCCACGGCCCCCTGAGCCCCCACGACATCGTCCGCCTGAACGGCGTCGAGGCCTTCGCCAAGTACATCATCAACGAGATCCAGGAGGTCTATCGGCTCCAAGGGGTGAAGATCAACGACAAGCACATCGAGGTGATCGTGCGGCAAATGCTGCGCAAGGTGGAAGTGGTCGCACCGGGCGGTTCCGACCTCATCCGCGGTGAGCAGATCGAATACACCCGCCTGCGCGAAATCAACGAGACGCTCGTTGAAGAGGACGAGGAGCCAGTGGAATACCAGCGCGTGCTGCTCGGCATTACCAAGGCCTCCTTGGCCACGGAGTCCTTCATATCGGCAGCTTCGTTCCAGGAGACCACCCGGGTGCTCACCGAAGCGGCGGTCACCGGCAAGCAGGATGCCCTGCGCGGCTTGAAGGAGAACGTCGTCGTCGGACGGCTGATACCGGCGGGCACGGGCCTCACCTACCACAGTGACCGCAAACGCCGGCGGGCCGAGGAGGCGGCCAACCTGCGGGCCTCTGCGTTGGCGCCCACCGCGGCACCGGCCCGAGTGGACGACATAGACGCCAAGCTGTCGGAAGCGCTGAGTGCCAGCGAGTAGTTGGTGATGGCGCGGAGTTTCGCGTCAGCGAAACTCCAACAGCCCGTTAGGGCGTGCCCGCGTAGCGGGTGCGCATTGATTGGAGCCGCAATGAGTTTTAGAATGCCGCGCCCCGGCAGGTCCGGGGGCGTCGATTAACGGAGAAGTCATGGCCACCATCAGCCAATTGGTGCGCAAGCCGCGCAAACGCAAGGCGCGCAAGAACATCGTTCCCGCCTTGCAGGGCAACCCGCAGAAGCGCGGCGTCTGCACGCGGGTTTACACCACCACGCCCAAGAAGCCGAATTCCGCGCTGCGCAAGGTGTGCCGCGTGCGCCTGACCAATGGCTATGAAGTCACCTCCTACATCGGCGGCGAAGGGCACAACCTGCAGGAGCACTCGGTGGTGCTGATACGCGGTGGCCGGGTGAAGGACTTGCCCGGCGTGCGCTACCATACCGTTCGCGGCACCTTGGATACGTCCGGGGTGGCCGACCGCAAGCAAGGCCGTTCCAAGTACGGCGCCAAGCTGCCTCGGTAAGTTCCATCCACTAAGCAAACCCCCAAAGTAAGGCCCCGGCGCTTAAGCCCATTCGGCGCAAGCCCTCGGGGAACCCCCTGAAGCAAGGAGCCAAACCATGCCCAGACGCAGACTCGTTCCCAAGCGGGAAGTCCTGCTTGATCCCAAGTACCAGAATCAAACCGTCGCCAAGTTCATCAATCACGTGATGGTGAGCGGCAAGAAGTCCGTTGCCGAGCGCATCGTCTATGGCGCCCTGACGCGCATCGAGGAGCGCGACCGCAGCGATCCGGTGGAAGTTTTCGAGAAGGCCCTGGAAGCGGTGGCGCCGGTGGTCGAGGTCAAGTCCCGCCGGGTCGGCGGCGCAACCTATCAGGTGCCCGTGGAGGTTCGGCCTTCCCGGCGCCAGGCGCTGGCCATGCGTTGGCTGGTGGAGAGCGCCCGCTCCCGGGGCGAGAAGTCCATGGCGCTGCGCTTGGCGGGGGAGTTGATGGACGCATCCGCCGGGCGCGGCGCGGCCGTGCGGCGGCGCGAGGAGACTCACCGCATGGCCGAGGCCAACCGGGCGTTCTCGCACTACCGGTACTGAATCCGGGACCGGCGACGGACCTTTGACCCCATTGCAGACGGAGAGCATGAATGGCTCGTGAAACCCCCATCAGCCGCTATCGCAACATCGGCATCGTGGCCCATGTTGACGCCGGCAAAACGACCACCACCGAGCGGGTGCTGTTCTACACGGGCCTGTCGCACAAGATCGGCGAGGTCCATGACGGCGCCGCCGTCATGGACTGGATGGAGCAGGAGCAGGAGCGCGGCATCACCATCACCTCGGCCGCCACCACCTGCTTCTGGCAGGGCATGAACCAGCAGTATGACCGCCACCGGGTCAACATCATCGACACCCCCGGCCACGTGGACTTCACCATCGAGGTGGAGCGCAGCCTGCGGGTGCTCGACGGCGCGGTGGTCGTGTTTTGCGGCACCTCCGGCGTCGAGCCGCAGTCGGAGACGGTCTGGCGGCAAGCCAATCGCTACGAAGTGCCGCGCATGGTGTTCGTCAACAAGATGGACCGGGCGGGCGCCGATTTCCTGCGCGTGGTGGAGCAGATTCGCGACCGCCTGGGAGCCAACCCGGTGCCCATCCAACTGGCCATCGGCGCGGAGGAGAATTTCAAGGGGGTGGTCGATTTGCTGCGCATGAAGGCCATCTACTGGAACGAGGAGGATCAGGGGCTGACCTACGATTTGGCCGACATTCCCGACGACCTGCAGGCGGAGGCCGAACAATGGCGGGAGGAGATGCTGGAGACGGCGGCGGAGGCCAACGAGGAGTTGATGGAGAAGTACCTCGAGGAAGGCGACCTCTCCGAGGCCGACATTCGCGAAGGCTTGCGCATCCGCACGTTGGCCAACGAAATCGTGCCGGCGCTGTGCGGCTCGGCCTTCAAGAACAAGGGCGTTCAGGCGATGCTCGACGCGGTGATCGACTACCTGCCGAACCCGACGGAGGTCAAGCCGATCGAGGGCGTGCTTGAGGACGAGGAGACCCGCGCCAACCGTCCGGCGGACGACCAAGCGCCCTTCGCTTCGCTCGCCTTCAAGATCGCCACCGACCCATTCGTCGGCACGCTGACCTTTTTCCGCGTCTATTCCGGGGTCTTGAGCTCCGGGGACCAGGTGTACAACCCGGTCAAGCGCAAGCGCGAGCGGGTGGGCCGGATGGTGCAGATGCACTCCAACCACCGCAACGAAATCAAGGAAGTGCGGGCTGGCGACATTGCCGCCGCCATCGGCCTCAAGGATCTCACCACCGGCGACACCCTCTGTGCGCAGAGCGATGTCATCACCCTGGAGCGCATGGAGTTTCCCGAACCGGTCATTTCCGTCGCCGTGGAGCCGAAGTCCGTGCCGGACCAGGAGAAGATGTCCGTGGCCTTGGGCAAGCTGGCCCAAGAGGATCCCTCGTTCCGGGTCGAGACCGACGAGGAGTCCGGCCAGACCATCATTTCCGGCATGGGCGAACTGCATCTCGACATCATTGTCGATCGCCTGCGTCGCGAGTTCAGCGTCGAAGCCAACATCGGCAAGCCGCAGGTGGCCTATCGGGAGACCATCCGCGCCAGCGTCGAAGTGGAGGGCAAGTTTGTTCGCCAGACCGGCGGCCGCGGCCAGTACGGCCACGTGTGGCTCAAGCTCGAGCCCTACCAGGACGAGGAGGGCCACTACGAGTTCGTCGATCAGATCGTCGGCGGCGTGGTCCCCCGGGAGTACATCCCGGCGGTGAACAAGGGCATTCAGGAACAGATGCAGAACGGCGTCCTGGCGGGCTACCCGCTCATCAATGTGCGCGCCACCCTCTATGACGGCTCCTTCCACGAGGTCGATTCCTCGGAAATGGCGTTCAAGATCGCGGGCTCCATGGCCATGCGCGACGGCGCCATGAAGGCCCGCCCGGTGCTGCTCGAGCCCATCATGAGCGTCGAGGTGGTCACGCCCGAGGACTACATGGGCGACGTGGTGGGCGACCTCAACCGGCGCCGCGGCATCATCGGCGGCATGGACGAGAACCCGGCGGGCAAGATCGTGCGCGCCGACGTGCCCTTGGCGGAGATGTTCGGCTATTCCACCGACCTGCGCTCCGCCACCCAGGGGCGCGCCACCTACACGATGGAGTTCGACAAGTACGCCGAAGTGCCGGACAGCATTGCTGAAGGCATCATGAAGCGATGATGTCCGAGTGCCCAGGAACTTGGACCTAGGCGAAAGAACACCCAAAACATTCTACTGAAACTAAGGAGAACGCAATCATGGCGAAGGAGAAGTTTGAGCGGACGAAGCCGCACGTTAACGTTGGGACG
>JAPPIX010000238.1 GCA_028820495.1 Gammaproteobacteria bacterium | reverse complement strand
GGAGCGCACGGCGTGGCTGGCCATCGAAAACCCCTGCGAGTTTTGCCGGGGTTTTCGGGGCAGCCGGGGGTTGCCTGCTGAGAATCGGCGCACGTGCGCCTCGCGGGGTGTTCGTCGGGCTTACGGAGGAACGGCGCTTCGCGCCGTTTCGAGGGCAGGATGCCCTCGGTCCGGGGTGGGACGCCCGGGCCGGGTACTCGCACAGTGGCTAACGCACCACGCTGATCGTCAGCTTGGGGAATGTCTGCCTGGGGAATTGTGCAGCAAATTGCGCGATGTTAGTATCCCCGCAAATCCGCTCACCAAGACCGAGCGGTCGGCGTCAGGGATAGGCGCAGCTGGACGGCGAGGGGCGTTGGTGCAGTAGAACCACCCCACGGACCCGTCAAACAGGCAGCAATCATGTCTTGTGCATGTTGCTGCACAATTCCCCAAGCATCCACCGCGCGGCAAGCGCAATCAATCTTGAGGATTGCATGAAGGTACTGGTACCGGTTAAGCGCGTCGTTGACGCGAATGTGAAGGTTCGGGTCAAGCCCGACAACACGGGGGTCGATCTCAGCAACGTCAAAATGGCGGTCAATCCGTTTTGTGAAATCGCCATTGAGGAGGCGGTGCGGCTCAAGGAGGCTGGAGTGGCCAGCGAGGTGGTCGCTGTTGCCGTGGGCGGCGCGGCGTGCCAGGAGCAGCTCCGCACTTGCTTGGCGCTTGGCGCCGACCGCGCCGTGTTGATCGAGACCGATGAGCCGGTGCAGCCCCTCGGCGTCGCCAAGGCGCTCAAGGCGCTGCAAGACAGCGAACAGGCCGACATCGTGCTGTTCGGCAAGCAGAGCATCGACGGCGACAACAGCCAGACAGGTCCGATGTTCGCCGCCTTGACGGGCCTGCCCCAAGCCACCTTCGCTTCCGAGGTCAAGCCGGAGGCAGGCTCGCTGGAAGTGACTCGGGAGGTGGACGGCGGGCTGCAGACGGTTTCCGTGAAGCTGCCCGCGGTCATCACCACTGACCTACGGCTCAACGAGCCCCGCTATGCTTCGCTGCCCAACATCATGAAGGCCAAGCGCAAGCCGATGGACAAGACCACCCCAGCCGAACTCGGCGTCGATGTCGGTTCCGCCGTCGAGGTGCTCTCCGTCGAGCGCCCCGCCGAACGCGCTGCCGGCATCAAGGTCGAAAGCGTCGAGGAACTGGTTGACAAACTCAAAAACGAAGCAAAGGTGATCGCATGACCGCGTTGATCGTCGCCGAGCACGACAATGACTCCCTAAGGCCGATCACCGGCGTGGTGGCCGCTGCGGCCACGGCCATCGGTGGTGGCTACGATGTGCTCGTGGCCGGCGAAGGCTGCGCATCGGCGGCCGCCGAAGCCGCGGCGCTGGCCGGGGCGGGCAAGGCCCTGCTGGCCGACCACGCCGCCTATGGCCATCAACTGGCGGAGAACATCGCCCCCTTGGTGGCCGAGGTCGGCGGTGGCTACAGCCATATCCTCGCCGCCCATACCACCACCGGCAAGAATTTCCTGCCGAGGGTTGCCGCCTTGCTGGATGTGGCGCAAATTTCCGACATCATGGCGGTGGTCGATGAAGCGACCTTCAAACGGCCCATCTACGCCGGCAACGCCATCGCCACGGTCCGGTCCAGCGATGCCATCAAGGTTGTGAGCGTGCGGGGCACGGCCTTCGATCCCGTGCCATCGGAAGGCGGTTCGGGCGTCGTGGAAGCCTTGGACAGCATTCATGACGCTGGCCTATCCGGCTTTGTGGGTGAAAGCCTGGCGGTTTCGGAACGTCCCGAGTTGACCGCCGCGGGCACCATCATCTCCGGCGGCCGAGGCATGGGCAGCGGCGAGAACTTCGCGCTGCTTGAAGGCATCGCCGACAAGCTCGGCGCCGCCATCGGCGCCTCCCGAGCGGCCGTGGACGCCGGCTTCGTGCCCAATGACATGCAAGTGGGGCAGACCGGCAAGATCGTGGCCCCGGAGCTCTACATTGCCGTCGGCATTTCCGGCGCCATCCAGCACTTGGCGGGCATGAAGGACAGCAAGGTCATCGCCGCCATCAACAAGGACGAGGACGCGCCCATCTTCCAGGTGGCGGACTACGGGCTCGTCGCTGACTTGTTCAAGGCGTTGCCGGAACTAGAGGCGCTGCTCTAAGCAACTCGCTGTCGAATGTAAGCCAGCAGACTGGCGAGTCATCCGTCAACCCCTAGATATGCACTCTACAGGCCATCCATCATCGTCCAGAGAGTAGCAAAGCAGGTGGCATTAGGGGTAGTATCGCCACATGAAGCTCAGCATCAGCCTTAAGCCAGAAGAAGTGGGATTTCTTGACGCCTACGCCACGTCCCAGGGCATCGCGTCGCGGTCCGCCGTGGTTCGAGTCGCTGTGCGCCTGCTGCGCGAACGGCAGCTCGGGGGCGACTATGCGGCGGCTTTCAATGAGATCGATGATGAAACCGCCGATTTTTGGGAACAGACTTCGGGCGACGGATTGAGCGCTTGAACCATCCGGGCCAAGTGCGTCGGGCGACATCTGGATGGTGGACTTCAGCACCCCCAAAGGGTCCGAAGCAGCCTTCCGGCGACCCGCAGTCGTCGCCAGCAACAACAGCGCCAACCGCAGCGCTTCGGATTCGGCGCACGGCGTCGTGACCGTAGTGCCGGTCACCAGCAACCTTCGCAGGGTTTATCCCTTCCAAGTCAGGCTTCGAGCCCGCGATTGCGGCCTGCCCCGTGACTCAAAGGCCCAAGCTGAGCAAATTCGGGCGGTGGCGGTGGAACGACTCGACTCCCGAATAGGCCGCGTCCCGAACAACACGATGGCGGCAATTGACGCCGCGCTCCGCCTGCACCTGAATCTCTGACCTAAGGCTCATTCGGCGTTCGTTTGGCCGTGTACCAAGTAACCGGATGGGCGTGGTCGTGGACCGCGCCCGCCACGTCAAGCACTAGGGCGAAGATCGCCATCCGCACGATCACGCCATTGTCGGTTTGCCGGAAGATCGCGAGGTTGGGATTCTCATCGAGGTCCGCATCGAGCTCCTGGGCGGCGCTGCGCGAATCGCGCGGCAGCGGATGCATGATGACGGTGTTCGGCTGGCAATGCTCGGTGTAGATGGCTTGGTTCAAGCGAAACAGACCCCGATAGCGATTGGCCTCCGCCTGGGAGGGAAAACGCTCCTCCTGGGTGCGCGTGACGTAGAGAATGTCCACGTTGTTGATGCCTGGCTCAAGCTCGTGATAGGCGGCTGCCCGGTGCCCGCGCTGGCGAAGGCTTTGGACGATTTCCGCCGGCGCCTCAAGGTCCGGCGGCGATACCAAGTGGTAGTCAATATCTTCATAGAGCGCCAACAGCTTGCACAGCGAATGCACCGCACGGCCGTAGCGCAGGTCGCCCACCAGCGCAATGCGCAGACCGTCAATGCCCCGACCGCGCCCGGCCATCTCTTGGACGATGGTGTAGAGATCGAGCAAGGCTTGGCTCGGGTGCTCGTTGGGGCCGTCGCCGGCGTTGATGACCGGCACCCGGCTGGCTTGGGCGAATTCCGCCACCGAGCCGGCCTCGGGATGGCGCATCACGATCACGTCGCTGTAGCCGGACAACACTCGGGCAGTGTCTTCTAGCGACTCGCCCTTGGCCAGCGAGGACGCCTTGACCTCCGTGGTTTCGCGCACTTCGCCACCGAGCAGATTGAAGGCGGAGCCAAAGGAGATGCGCGTTCGCGTGGAGGGCTCGAAAAACATGTTGGAGAGTATCGCCCCCTGCAGCACCCGGGTGATGCGCATTCGGGCGGCGTAGGCCCGCAGATCATCGGCAACGGCAAACAGCGTTTCGATGTCGGCCCGGTCGAACTGGTCCACGGACAGTATGTGCGCGCCCCTGAACTCCAAGCTGAACCCTCCGTGCGTTGCTAGTCGCTATGATAGGTGAAGGTCAGGCCAATCGGAAATGAGAGCCTCGTATGGAAGGCGCAACGTCTGGCGCGTCAATTTGACGCACTACGGCGTTGACGGTCTGATGCCTCTAGTGAGGTGAGCTGCGAAGAACTCCCCAAGCGCGGTCAGGCGTTCGGTTTCGTTTTCCTCCGAGGCGACATTGTGCGCTTCCCGGTCGAAGTACAGTTCCATCGGCGGATTGCCGGCTTCCTTGAGTGCGGCCACCATGATCTTCGTCTGCCGTATGGGAGCGCGTTCGTCGTCATTGTGAGCGGAGAGAAACACGGGTATGCGAATGCGTTGGGCATTGAATGCGGGAGAGTCGGCCCGGTGGACTTGCTTGTCTTCTCCGAGCACCCGCCGCAGGAAGGCGAGCCCCTCCTCGGTCTCGGGTATATCACCGCCCCTGAACATTTCCGGCAGGCTGTACACGCCGACATGGCCTGCGGCGCAAACGAACGCGTCCGGCGCACGGAACGCCGCGCTCAAGGCATTGAAGGCCCCGTAGCTGGCGCCGTAGATGCAGGCGTCCTCGCCGACTTCCTTGCCCGCCAGTGATTGGAAGCCAGCGATCACGTCATCCACCATGCCCCGCGACCACTCCCGGTAGCCACTCTCCAAGAAGGTTTGCCCGAAACCGCCGCTGCCGCGGAAATTGACTTGGATCACGTTCAACCCGAGCGCGGCTAGAAACTGGATCTCGGGGTCGTAATGGAAGGTGTCGAAGATGCCGTGGGGCCCGCCATGAACCAGCACAATCGAAGGCGCTTCGCGCGGGGCGTCGGTCAAAGCCCTGGTCAGAAACCCATGCAGGGTAAGGCCGTCACGGGTAGCAAACGCGAAGGGTGTCTTCTCGGCGAGAGGGCGGTCGACCAGCCAAGCGCTTCGATCCGCCAAATGCCGTAATTCGTTCTTTTTCCGGTCGAAAAGCAGGAATCGGCCCGGCAACGTATCGCTGCGCACTTCGACGACAACCTGTTCCATGGCGGCGTCATGGTTGCGGATGTCGACGAAATGCCTGGGAAAGGCGGCGGCCACGGATTTGTGAATCCCCGCGAGGGTTTGGGCGTCGGTGTTTTCGTTGTCCGGATAGATGTAGCTCGGCAGCGGATTGGCGTTGGCAATGGCATACAGCCCGAAGGTGCGATCTCCCTCGAAGTCCCATAGATCGAATATGGGATCGGAGAACAGGGGTTCACCCCCGTCCAAGTACGACGGCAGTGAATACAGGCTGAACGTGTCCGGCTCGCCTCCGCTGGCCAGAACCAAGGGGTGTCCATCATCCGTTGATGCGCTCAGCACTGCCACGCGCGCCGATTTGCTGACGTGGATTTCATTCCAACCTGCCCTGCCCAACTCGAATACATGGGACAAATCCGTTTTCGGGTCCGGTGCCGAGCAGAAGCGCACTTCGCCAAGTTGGTTTGTCGCTAGGTAGCAGAACCGGCTTGGCGCGCCGGTCTTGTTTCGCAGCCGCCCGGACTTGACGTGGAGTTGGGCAAATCCGGTGCTGTTGGCGTCGTAGGTCTGGATCAGCACCCAGTCCTTCTCTTCCAACAGGGGGTCGATCAGGACCGCGGCGGACTTCTCCTTCACGCGGCCAGCTAGGGCGCCGGTAACGTTCCAGCCAGCCCCGTGTCCGAAGAGGATTTTTGGTCTCCTGCCGTCGGCGTAAACAAGGGCCAAGTCGCCGCTGGGAACGCTGTAGTTGCGGCGCATCGGCCGCACGTAGGGGGAGACGATGACGGCTTCGTTGTCGATCCACGAAATATTGCCGAAGCGCCATCTGGTCCCGAATTCAATCACCGCGCCTGCCTCCATGGAGGCTGCATCAAGAAAGGTGATGGTCTGGTCGTCGTCCGACTCCGCAGCGACCATCAGCGTTTTGCCGTCCGGCGATATGGCGATGTTGCGAACGAAGGATGGCTTCGCGAAGAATGCGGCGGTCTCGACCAGCTCATCCGACGGTGCATCCGGCTGCCCACGGGCCGCACTGGCCGTGGCTAGGGACGACAGCAGGCCCGTCAGGATGATGGCATTGGAAAGTCGCATCCAGGATTCCTTCTTGGTGATTCAGTGTTTGCGGAATTCTAGGGCGATTCCGAACCGTTGGTCGTCGAAAGCAAACGCCTCCCGTCGTCGGCAACTCAACCCCATGCTGTCCAAGCAGGCAATGGACTCATCGATCTGCCCCTCGGACAAGGCGGCAAGCTGCTGTTGCTCCAAGCGGTCTTTCTGAAACAGGAGCAGCTTCGAGAACTTAGTGAGATTCTCCAAGCGGACAGCAGGTGGCATGTGGGATCTTGCGGAAGAAAAGGAGCCTAGGCAGACGCTGACGAAGTTGCGCAGGAAATAGGGGTTGGGCATGTCCTTCGCCTTGTCGGTCAACTCCTGACAGGTGCTGTTGATCAGCTCCCGCATCGATCTTGCCTGGGGATCGGCACGTTCGGCACCGCCGAGTTGATCGAGCCGCGAAAGGAGTCTCGCAACAAGCACCAGCAGCGCGGACTCCTCGGCCATGCGGAACTGCTCCAGAGTGTACCGAACTTCCTCGCTCAAATGCGAATCGCGGCTGTGCACAAGAAAACTCGCGCTGCCTTGGGGTGCCAGCCAAGTTGCGATGTTCACGCTCACCGCCTTGCGATCGCAGTACTCGAATCCGTATTGGCTGATCACCCGCTCGAACCCCGCCGCCGGCAGCCTTGCGAATTCGGCAGCGGTGTTGTCGAGCAGCACGACATCCAACGGATTGAAGTCCGAACGCGAAGGCGGGCTGATTTCCGCCCGATCCAGCCCCGTGTAGCGAAACGTCCTGCCGGTGTCGTTGGCGATGCCAGCAAGGGAGGTGGCCAAGGCGCCATTGCCGCATCCGAGGTCGAGAATCCGGTCGCCGCTGTTCCAGTTCCGACTCGTGGAAGCCCAGAAGTTGCGCAGCGCCCGCTGTTGCGCCTCGTCGGTCACGAACGCGGTCGCCACTTCCGATTGCCAGAAATTGCTCCAGCTCAGGGCGCCTTCGGATCCTTCAGCCATACTCCAGGTCCGCCCAGAAGTTGGCGGCCACGGTGATCCGCCGGTCGCGCCCTAGGTAGGGCGTCACATGGTGCTTGACGAAGGAGGGAAAGATCAGCAGGTCACCGTTGCGCGGAAAGTACTTGGCGCCATCGAAGGCAACGTCCCGGTGCTGCCGGCGGTTGAATCGGTCGAGGTGCATCGAGGCGGCGGGCCTAGGATCGGAGAATACCAGGCAGCCCGATTGCTCGGCGTCGGGGCAGGGGTCCTCGTGCCCATTGTCAACGCACCAGACTAGGCTCCAGGACGCGTTGGGATGGTTGTGGGGCTGAAAGTACCCGCCTGCGGAAGTGATGTGGAACCAGCTATGAAACTTGATGTGCTCCATCCCCACCAGCTCGGGCTTGGTTTCCTGCACGACGGCCAGAAACGCCTGCAGGTGGGTCAGCAACGCCGTTCTCAGGGCCGCGATCGGGTCATTGCCGCGCGTGTCCAGAAAATCGAAGCGGCTCTCGAACACGCCGGGATGCGGTCCTTGCGGCGGGTCCGGATGGCGGTGGGGTTCGCTTTGCCGGTCCAGAATGAGCCTTTTCGTGGAAAGCCTGAGCCGTTCGTCGTTCAGGTTGGCGTGATAGATCGGCGTTGCGAAGAGTTTCCGGATCATGAAGGAACCCGAGCCGATGGCCCGGGTCTATCTGCCACGAGAGCGGTTAGTTGAAATTGTACTGCAGCCGCGCGAAGTACCGGCGTCCCGCGAGATCGTAGAGTTCGCCAGTAATCGAGTCGTCGTACCCAGCGATACTGTCGATGACCGGCTTCTCATCGGTGAAGTTCACAACCCCGACGGTCAGGTCCACATTCCACGGCGAGCGGTACTCGAAGGTGAGGTCGTGGGTCATCCAGGAATCGTAGTCCTCCACTTCACCGTCGCCGTGCTCGCCGATGAAGTTCATCGCATAGTTGACCGTGAAGGTATCCCGGGTGAGGCGGAGTGTCGCGTTCAGGCGGTTGTCCGGATAGCCTGCCTCGGTGATGAAGTCGATCACGGCGTCGTCCGCGGAGTTCTGCACGTCATATTTTATGAAGTGCGACCAATCGAGCCGGGCTTCGACGGTGCCGATATCGAAGTCCTGACGGTACTCGGCGCGCACGTCGAGGCCCTCGACGTCGTACGCCGCCGCGTTGGCCACCACGTTGGTGATCGACACCAAGCGGCCCAGCCCACCCTCCGGCCCGGGTGCGCCCCGTACGACCTGGGTTCCCGCCGGCAGGTTGCCTTCCGCCGCAAATCGCACCAGCTGACCCAACCGCAGCTCAGTTGCCCGATCCGTGGTGTCAATCAGGAAGTAGTCGGCGCTGAACGACAAGCCGTCCGCGAACGGCGGCGTGATCACGGCCCCGAAATTCCAAGCCTTGGAGTTTTCAGCCTGCAGGTCCGGGTTGCCGCCAGTGAAGTTCTCGACTTGGAAGGTCGGGCAGTCAGCCGGGGCGACGCCTTGGGATTCGCACTGCGGATAGTCCGTCACGTCATTGAACGATTGGGACAGCTTCGAGTACAGCTGGGTCAGGTTCGGCGCCTTGAAACCCTCGTTGTAGGAGGTTCGGAGCACCAGCCAGTCCGCAGCGGTGGGGTTGAAGCGCACATGGGCCGACGGGGTCACTGCGGAGCCGAAGTCGTTGTAGTCGTCCCAGCGCAGCGCTGCGCTGACCTCCAGACCCTCGATCACGGGCACCAGCAACTCGCCGGACAGGGCCTTGCGGTTGCGGTCGCCGGCGGCGGAGTTGCCCGCCGAGCCGATGATGTTGCCCGCTTCGCGCTGCGCGTCGTAGTTGTCGTTGTAGTCCTCCTCGGCCCATTCACCGCCGATCGCCCAGCCGACTTGGCCAGCGGGCAGGTCGAAGGCGAAGCCGGAAATGCTCACGCCGACCTGGTTGAACTTGGTGTCGAGATCCCGGGTCAGGGTGGCGGAACTGGCCAGCACGGCGTCGGCGTTGGCCGGTGACAGCGGGTCGAGCACATCATAGCCGCCCGTTGCGACGAGGTCCTCTAGGATGCTCTGCACGATGTAGGTGTTGCCTTCTTCCGCCGCGCTGTAATAGTAGTGCCGCGCGAACGCATCGAAGGTGATCGCGCCGTCAGCCAGCGTGCCTTCGATGCCGAGCACCATGTCGAACTCGTCGCGTGTGGTGTTGTCGTCACGGGGGCCATGCGCCACGAAGCGGTGGAATGCCAGAAAGGGTTGACCATTTGCGCCAGCCACCGGCGTCAGCCCGTTCTCGATCCGGGCGGGTTCGTTGACGGCAAAGAAGCCCACAGCAGGGGCGTAGCGCCCAAAACTGTTGATGCGCGAGTAGCGGTTTTCGGCGTACACGCTCACCTCGTCGGTGAGCTGGTAGCTGGCGTCCACGAAGGTGCTGTAGCGCTCCACGGAGCCTGTCTGAGCCGATATGTCGGCATAGCCGAAGCCGCAACCCTCGCCGGGTATGCCGAACGGCGTGTGGAAGATGCCGGCATAGACGGACGGGTCGCAGTCCCCAATCGGGTAGGCGGTGGAGAAATTTCCGGGGAAGCCGGTGTTGCCGCCCACGCTGATGCCCACCGTATCGCCGAATGAATCTCCGTTGACTTGCACCGAGCTGTAGTCGCGGTCGCCGTCGAAGATTGCCTTGCGCTCGAAGAACTCGAAGCTTGCGATCACCTTGCCCCGATCGCTGGAAGCGCCGAACAGGGCCTTGACCTGCTCCTCATCCGCGCCCTTCGCTTCCGGGCGGGTCATGCCGACCTGGACCTCGGCGCCGTTGTAGTCATCGCGCATGATGAAGTTGATGACGCCGCCGATGGCGTCAGCACCGTACACGGCCGATGCGGAGTCCGTCAGGATTTCGACCCGCTCAATGGCGGTCAGCGGAATGGAGTTCAGGTCCACGGAGGATCTGCCGGTGAACGGGTTGCCGGGCACCCGCCGACCGTTGACGAGCACCGCCGAACGATCCGGCCCGAGCCCTCTCAGGTCCACTAGGGCGATCTGTCCATATGACGAGCCGGAGCGCTCCCGGAACGACCCGAAACTGTTGTAGGTGGTGTTTCTCAGCACGTCCGCCACGCTGCTGTAGCCGGACACCTGCAGGTCCCTGGCGTTGATGACCGTGACCGGCGTCGCCTCATCGCCGACGGCGCGCTTGATGCGCGATCCGGTGACGACGACTTCCTCCACTACGGTTGCCCCCCCCCCCGCATCTTGTGCCAAGGCAGGCAGGCTGGTTGAAGCCACCCCGAGAGCCGATGCGGAAATTGCGGTCTTGACCGCAACGCTGAGTTTACTCCGTTCGAACATGAAAATTCCCTCCCCAAGGTTCAGTTTGACGATTGGCACCGGATCGAAAGGGGCGAACCAGATTGCCCCGTCGATTTCATGCCACTATGCAGGAGTCCCCCCGACTGACCTGCTGCTGCGCAAAATATCATGAAACCGTCACTGTTTACATTTCACTAAAGCTGTGTCGGCAGGAGTTTACTACAGTCTGGGCAGGGCTGGTATCATTGCTGTCAGTCCGGCCCATTGAGATGGCGAAACCATGGGCGAAGCCGCCGCCGAGCCGATCGATTCCATTCCCGTGCAAGGGGAGGGCACTGCACGCCAATTGCTGCCCTTTTCGTTCGCCCGCCGCTTTGGCGCGGTCATCACTAATGCCGAGACGGTGAGCGGCGAGCTCGATGTCGCTTGCCGGGAGGCGCCCGCCTTGGCCACCTTGGCGGAAATCAAGCGCTTTGCCGGGCGTCCCATCAAGCTGCGGTTGGTCAGCGCAGCCGAATTCGATGACATCACCAGCTCCGCCTACGCTCGGGATTCGTCCGCAGCGCGGCAGATGGTCGAGGACATGGGCGACGAAATGGATCTGGCGAGCCTTGCCGACTCCGTGCCGGAAACGGAGGACCTCCTTGAGCAGGAGGACAATGCGCCCATCATCCGGCTGATCAATGCGCTGCTCGCTGAAGCCATTCGCGAAAACGCCTCCGACATTCACGTGGAGACCTTCGAAAAGGACTTGGTGGTCCGCTTCCGGGTGGACGGGGTGATGCGCGAAGTGGTCCGTCCCAAGCGGCAACTGGCGCCGCTGCTGGTATCCCGCATCAAGGTTATGGCGCGCCTCGACATCGCCGAAAAGCGCATTCCCCAGGACGGCCGCATCGGGCTGCGCATCGGCGGACGGGAAGTGGACGTGCGGGTCTCGACGTTGCCGGCCAGCAACGGCGAGCGGGTGGTGATGCGCCTGCTCGACAAGCAGGCCGGTCGGCTGCAGCTGTCGCACTTGGGCATGTCCGACGAAGACCTCACCCGCGTTCGCGACATCGTGCACCGCCCCCATGGCGTCATGCTGGTGACCGGCCCCACCGGCTCCGGCAAGACGACGACCCTCTACGCCTCCCTCTCTGAGTTATCGACCCGCACGATCAACATCCTCACCGTCGAGGATCCCATCGAGTACAACTTGGCCGGCGTTGGGCAGACCCAAGTCAACACCAAGGCCGACATGACCTTCGCCCGGGGCCTGCGCGCCATCCTGCGGCAGGATCCCGACGTGGTGATGGTGGGTGAAATCAGGGATCTGGAAACGGCGCGAATCGCGGTGCAGGCTAGCCTGACCGGACATTTAGTGCTTTCCACGTTGCACACCAACACGGCGGTGGGTGCTGTCACCCGGCTGATGGACATGGGGATTGAACCCTTTTTGCTGTCCTCAAGCCTAGTGGGTTGCCTGGCGCAACGCCTCGTCCGAGTGCTTTGCGGCGAATGCCGCGCCCGGCGGCCGGCCACCCCTTCGGAACTCGATTTCCTGGAGATGGGTTCCGCCCTCGTGTTCGAGGCCTCGGGCTGCGACGCCTGCGGGCAGACCGGCTACCGGGGCCGCACCGGCATCTACGAGTTGATCGCCGTCGATGACGGCCTCAAGCAACTCATTCACGACCGCAGTTCGGAGCAGGCCTTGACCCACTATGTCCGAAGATCGGCGCCCAGCATCCGCCAGGACGGCAAGAACAAGGTGCTCGCGGGGGTGACTTCCGTGCAGGAGGTGCTGCGCGTCACGCGGGAAGACTGATGCGCCATCCTCGCCATCATCGCGTTTTGGCCACAGCCGCCTGACAGGGGCGCACACCCATGGCGGCATTTGAATACACGGCCCTTGAAGCGGGCGGACGGCGGCGCAAGGGCATACTCGAGGCCGATAGCGTCCGTCAAGTCCGTCAGCTACTGCGCGACCAAGGCTTGGCACCCTTGGCGGTGGAGACCGCATCGGCAAGCCGCGGCGGCCTCGGCCGAGGCCGTGCGAATCGCGCCTCCACCACCCCATTCCGGCGCCGCCTGAGCGGCCTCGACCGGGTGCTGGTGACCCGCCAGTTGGCAACCTTGATCGGTGCGGGCATGCCAGTGGAGGAAGCCTTGGACGCGGTGGCCCAGCAATCCGAAAAGCAGTACGCCGCAGCGCTCGTGATGGGCATACGAAGCCGCGTCCTGGAGGGCCGCTCTTTGGCCTCCGCCTTAGCCGAGTTTCCCACCAGCTTCAATGGCCTGTACCGCTCGACGGTGGCGGCAGGGGAGCAGTCCGGCCATCTCGATCGGGTGTTGGAGAACTTGGCCGACTACACTGAACGGCAGTTTGAGGCTTGGCGCAACGTTGAAATGGCGCTGCTCTATCCCGTCGTTCTGCTCGTTCTGGCCATGGCCATCGTCGGTGCGTTGATGGTCTTCGTGGTGCCGGACATGGTTCGAGTGCTGGAAAACATGGGACGGGAGCTCCCGGTGGTGACCCAGTTCCTGATCGGCGCATCGGCCTTCGTGCAGGTTTGGTGGTGGGCGCTGCTGCTGACCGCGGCAGCGGGCGCATTGGGGGGGGAGCGGTTGCTGCGCCTACCGGCGCTGCGTTTGGCTTGGGATCGGCAAAAGCTCAATGCGCCGTTTTTCAAGCGCATCGTTCGGGCCAGCAACGCGGCACGTTACGCCAACACCCTAAGCATCCTCAACGCCAGCGGGGTTCCCTTGGTGGACGCCATGGGCATTGCCAGCGAGGTGGTGGCGAACACTTGGCTGCGGCGACGGCTGCAGGGGGCCACCCAACGGGTGAAGGAGGGCGCCAGCCTGCGCACCGGCTTGGAGGAAGCCGGACACTTCCCGCCGATGCTGATGCACATGGTTGCCAGCGGCGAGGCCTCCGGCGAACTCGATGCCATGCTGGAACGGGTGGCGACGCACCAACAGGCGGAAGTGGAACGCATCGTCGGAGCTTTAGTGGCCTTGTTCCAACCGCTGATGCTGCTCTTGATGGGCGGCATGGTGATGTTCATCGTCATGGCCATACTGCTGCCCATCCTCAACATGAACCAGCTTGTGTAAACTCGCCCCATGGAAACCGTTGCACCACCTTCCTCTAACCGATCGAGCGGATTCACACTCATCGAAATCCTGGTCGTGGTGGTCATCATCGGCATTCTTGGCGCGGTGATCGTGCCCAACCTGCTGTCCCGTCCCGACCAAGCCCGCATCACGGCCGCCCAGCAGGATTTGCGTGCCTTGGGCAGCGCCCTCGACATGTACCGGCTGGACAACTTCCAGTATCCGTCCACCGATCAGGGGCTGAGAGCGCTGGTCAGCCAACCGTCCGGATTTCCGGAACCCAAGAACTGGAATCCAGACGGCTACATCAAGGCATTGCCGAGCGACCCTTGGGGTTCACCCTACATGTATGAACGCAACGGCTCGGAAGTGTCCGTCTTTTCCCTTGGCGCCGACGGTGCGGAGGGCGGCGAGGGCGTCGCCGCCGACATCCATCTCGACAATATTTGAACTGACCTGATGCTATCCGTTTAACTTATTGATTTAACTATGTAAATGTGTTTCCGTCTGACCCAGCCCCAAACGTGGAGCCGCGGATTCACATTGCTCGAATTGCTCGTGGTGGTTGCCATCCTGGCAGTTCTGGTGGGTACCGTGGTCGTCGGGTTCACCGGCGCGGACGAGGAGCGGCGCCTGCGCACCTTGGCGGAAGGCATCCAAGCACGCCTTGAGCTGGCCCGTCAAAACGCCCTGCAGCGCAACCGGGAGTGGGGCGTTCATGTTGAGGACAACGGCTACCGATTCACCGAATTCGACCCACGGGCGGGCATTTGGATCACTCAAGCCCAGCGTCCCTTTGCGGCCACCGCCGCTGCGCCCCGCATCGAGTTCGAGGTGGAGGTGGAAGGATTTGACCTAGGCCCGTTCAATGTCCCAGACGAGGAGATCCCCGACATCGTGCTGTTCTCCAGTGGCGAGGTGACGCCCTTTACTTGGGCCTTGCTGCCGGATTGGGACACGACGCCCTGGACGTTGTCCAGCGATGGCTTGGCCGCGGTCACCGCCCAACGGCTGGATCCGCGGCGCATCGGCTCAAGCCGGCGAGCAACCCGGGGGGACCAAGGGAACCTGGCTCACTTGTTCAACGAGTCCAGGTCTCCATAGCGCCAGCAGTCCATGCGCGGCTTCACCCTGATCGAAATCCTCATCGCGCTCGTGGTGCTGGCTGCCACTGGGTTGGCGCTATCGTCCGCTATCGGCAACGTGGCCTTCCAGACCTGGTCCCTGGAGCGCCGCACCGCCGCCCATTGGGTGGCCGAGAACCACTTGGCGCGGGCGCAGCTCACTCGGCTGAACAACAGTGCGCCGCTGGAAGCGGGCCGCCACTCGGAGACCGTGGTGCTCTCCCGGCGCCGCTGGCGCGTTCGGCAGTCCGTGGCCGAGACCAGCCACCCCTTGTTCTGGCGGGTGGAGATCGAGGTCAGCGAATTGGTGGACAATCAGGAGATCGGACCCTTGGGTCGCTTGGTTGGCTTCGTCGGCCGTCATTGACATGGCCAGCCTCCGGAACTCTCGCGGATTCACCTTGGTCGAAGTGCTGGTCGCGCTGGCGGTGTTTGCCGTTGTTGGGCTGATGTCGGCGCAGCTCATGTCCCGCACCTTGGCCAACCACGAGAGCTTAAGCGAGCGGTCGGCGCGCTTGGCCGAAGTGCAACGGGCCATGCTCATCCTCAAGCGCGACCTGATGCAAATCAGTGGCCGGTCCGTGCGCGACCTCTTTGGCGACCCCCTGGCGCCAGTGATGATCGGCGCCGACGGGATGATGGAGTTTTCCCGCACCGGTTGGCGCAATCCCTTGAATTCACCCCGTGCCGAGATGCAGCGGGTAGCCTATCGAATCCACGAAGGCCACCTCCACCGGGCTTGGTGGAGCGTGCTCGACCGCGCCCAGGACTCGGAACCCGTGGTGCAGCGCCTGCTCAGCGACGTGGGCCAAGTCGAGTTCTTCGCCTTGGACACCAATGGCGACGAGCACAGCTTTTGGCCCAACCAGCTAGGCGGCGCGCCCTTGGCGGCCATCATCATGCGGTTGGAGTGCGAGCCGTTCGGCATCGTCGAGCGCATTTGGCCGGTAGCCGGGACCTTGGGCGCTTGGACGCCAATGCCCGCGGCGGGAGCCGGGGAAGGCGAGGGGAGCCAGGAGGAAGAGCCGGCCCCGGAAGGGGAGGCCGCATGAGCGCGCAGCGCAGCAGAGCCCTCAGCCGGGGAGCGCGAGGG
>JAPPIX010000009.1:7348-15675 GCA_028820495.1 Gammaproteobacteria bacterium | reverse complement strand
TACATCAACAAGGTTAATGATGTGTATCTTTGCGGCATAAAGTCCGTTCATTGGCGCGAATTCCTGAAGATCTTTCAGGAAGGCACCACGGATGTGGAGGCTCAGGCGGCTCTTGTGCGACTGAAGGCAAAGGTTGACGCAACGGAATTCGCTTCTTCGGAGATTGCCCGCTCCGCACTTCGTATTCTCACGGAAGTGGAACGCTTGTTGGACGCTAACACTGGCTAGAGCAGAAAGTCGCTAAATTGCCCATTGATCACGCCCGAGTGAGTTCCATGTAGCCGTCCGGCGGCTCATGCCCGACGAACGTCTTGCCCAAGTCTTCGTAGTGCCGGTACGAAATCAGGGCGTGGGTGGCGGCTTGGTGCGCGTCCCGCAATTGGCGTTCCAAGGGGCTGTCCATGCGCGACCCGGTGGTGCCCGCGGTGTTGTTGAGCATCCCGACCACCTCCCGGCAGGATTGCGCCGCGTGGGCGCAGGCCAATAGGGCCGGCCAAAAGGTGCCCCAGTCTGGCGCCAAGCGTCCGCCTTGGCTTGGCAACGGCCCCAAGTGCACTTCCAAGCGGTCCTGGGTGTCGAGCACGAAGGTGCGGGCAGCCATCAGCGTAGCCTGCGCTTGGCCGATCCGATACTGCACCTGGGCTTGGTCCTGGAGCTTTGATGCCGTCCCCCAAGGCGTTTTGGCCTGGGCCAGTTCGATGAAGGAATCGAGTGCGCCGCGGCACACGCCGAGTGCCACGGCCGCCTTGTTGTAAATCGCGTGGGTGGGATTGCGGTAGGTTGGGTTTGCCCAGGTTTCGCTTGGCGCCAGCGATCGAAACGGCAGTAGGTGTTCCGGCCGAACGTAGCAGTCCGCCATGAGCACGTCATGGCTGCCGGAGCCGCGCATGCCCGCAGTGTCCCAGGTGTCGACAATCTCGAACTCGCCCTCCGGCACCATGAAGGACGCCCGCGCCGGCGCGCCCGTTTCCTCGTCGATGACCATCGGGCCCATCAGGTAGTTCCAGGTCGCATTGTGGCAGCCGCTGGCGAAGGAGCCTTGGTAGTTCAGGCGCCAGCCGTCGCCGTCCCGGCGTGTGTTCCGTCCTGGATTGGGGCCGTTCGCGGGCCCGTGGCCGGAGCACACCAGCACGTGCCAGTCATTGAAGATCTTCTCGACCAGCGGCAGGCTCATGCGGCGGATTACCAGTGCGTTGATCTCGGAGGAGATCTGCGCGCACCAGCCGACGGATCCGTCGATGGCGGAAACCGCCTCAACCACTTCAATCTGTTCGCGTGCACTCAAGTTCTCGCCGCCGAGTTCGAGGGGCAGGGCAAATCGATAGAGACCCTGGTCGGCCATTTCCTTGGAGGCCCAAGCCGGCAGGTGCCGAATTCGTTGCGCCTCATCCCCCGCCGCAGCAAGGGATTCCTTCATGTTGGCGATGCGCTCCAAGATCGGCGTCTTGGCGACCTCGTCACGGCGTTTGAGAATCTCCGGACGGATTGCCACGTCCGTCTGCTGGTGGCTGTTCACATCCTTCAACATTGCCCTTCCTGCGTCTTCGTTATGGCTTTGCAAGGCCTCACCGCAACCGTGCGGCAATGCCATCGAGTGTCTCGGCCAGCCCCTTTAGTGATCTGCTTGTCGATCCGTCCTCTACGCCGTTCGACACCTTGGCTGCCAAAGAGCTAAGTTGACGAGCCAGTGTTCGGCTGCGCTCGCCCCTCCCAAGCGCAGCGGAAGCATCACCTAATGCCACCTCAAGATCATCCGCCAACGGCGCATCGACCTGTTCCCCGCGCCGCAGCTGATCGAGATAGGCGTAGGCCACCGGTGGCTGAGCGGGCCAGCTAAATTTCATTTGCTGCTGGGGATTGAACGTACTGCCTTGGTCGGCGAGTTTGGCCGCAGCGATTTCGTCTTCGGTCAGGAACTTGCTCGGCAGCAGCGCCAACACATCGAGTCCGCGGATGATTTCCGTGGCATAGATTTTCCCGTCGTACCAATAGGCGGACCAGTATCCGCCCAGTGTCAGGCGCTCTTCGTCAATGGGGCCGCGGTCAAAGTAGGCGATCTCCACCGGATTGGCCGAATCAGTGAAATCGATGACTGTAATGCCCCCCTGGTACCAGGCCTGAACAAAGATGTCGCGGCCCGGCACCGGCACGACGGAGCCGTTGTGCGCGACGCAGTTTTCCACTTCCGACTGCGGGCCGGGCATCTTGAAATAGCTGCGGAACTCGAGTTGGCCGTCGACGATGTCGTAGATCGCGTCGGCGCCCCAATCGAGCGGGTCGTAGGCGCGGCAGCGCGGCATCATGCCGCCGCCCCACTCGTCGGTGAACAGCACCTTGGTGCCATCGTTGTTGAAGGTCGCCGAATGCCAATAGGCGAATCCCTTGTCGGCTACGGCGTCAATGCGCCGCGGCTTTAGTGGATCCGAAACATCGAACACAATGCCGTTGCCCGCGCAGGCGCCGGCGGCAATCCCAATTTGCGGGAACACCGTGATGTCGTGGCACTGATCCGTAGCATGGGTTTCCTGGGTTTGATCGCCGTGGTCGCCGCCGCGCCATAGGCCGGCCAAGGTGCCGTCTTCGGGGGCGGCGAACACGGCGGGGCTGTCAACAATGCGCGCACTGCCAGGGTCGTCCACGGGAATTTCAATCACGTCGATGCGGAACAGCGCTGTGCGTTGGTCGCCCGGAGTTTCGTCGAAGCAGCCTTGCAGTTCTTCCTCTTCGCGCACAATGGATGTGCCGGAGTTGTAAACGACAATGCGTTGGTCGTCGGCAACCACCACCGAATGGGTGTGCGAGCCGCGGCAGGTCTGGACGGCGCCTACCTGCACCGGGTGCGCGAGATCGCTGATGTCGAACAGCCTGAGGCCCCGGAAGCGCTCGCTGCTGACATCTTCGGCAATGCCTTCGAGCCCGCAGTCGAGCCGGCCCCGAGTCTCCTCCACAGACATGATGAGCAAGTCGCCGACCACCGACACGTCACCCTGCCCGCCGGGACAAACCACGGAACTGAGTTGCCGCAAGGAACCCTCATCGGCAATGCGATAGATGTTGAAGCCGTGGTAGCTGCCCGCGAACAGGGTTTGGTCTCTGAAGGCCATGTCGGTGTTGGAGAAACTCAGCAGCGGCCGGCGTTCCCAGGGCTTCTTCGGTTTGTCGTCGTCGGCTTCTCCGGCGTTGGCGGAGTCACTTGAATCATCGGCGACATCGTTCTCCTCGCCCTCCTCGTCCTCTTGCGGCGGCTCGGGCGGCAGGTCAGCGGGATTCTTGGGATCGAAAAAACCCGGCGGCCTCGGCAGCGACGCGACGAGCGCCATGTTCAGGCTGGCCTCGCCCGCGTCCTCAAACCCCGCCTTCAAGCCAGCGCGGGGGTCGTCGGACAGGGTGATGAGCAACGCGTGCATCCGCTCAATTTCGGCAGTCTGGTCGTTGGTGACATCAGTGGTGAATTCAAACAGCACCGGGTCGTAGGCAGAACCCGGTATGTTCAGCAAATCCTCCACCATCTTCACCGCCCCCTCGTGGTGCGTGATCATCAGTTTCAGGAACAATCGATCGAAGTTGGTGCCCTCGGCACCGGCTAACTCTTCCATTTGCTGCGGGGTGGCCATGCCCGCCATGCGGTGGTCGGTGTGCATGCCGGCATGGTCGGTCGGATCGGGCACCGCTTGCCCCCGCTCGCGGAGCCACTTCTCCATGAATTCAATCTCGTCCCGCTGGGAGAGGTTGATGCGTCCCGCCGCGTCCGCCAGTTCCGGGCGATTGGTGCGACCGGCGACCAGTTCCGCCATCTGCACGGCCTGCTGATGGTGGGGAATCATGTCTTGCATGAAGCGCACGTCGTCGGGCGAATAGCTCGACACTGCGATGTCGATCGCCTCGTCGGCAGTTAGCGCCTGCGATTGCTCACCCGGTGCGCCCGGTTTGACGATCGGTGCTTGGGCGATGGCGAAGGACGCGGCAAACAGCAGCGACAAGCTGAAGATTCGTTGCATGGGGAAGCTCTAGAGGGTTACGGGATGCATTCTAGGTCAGATCGGTGAGTCCTTCGGAAAGTCCGGCGCGCGCTTCTCCTGCAAGGCTTGCAGGCCCTCGCGGCCCTCCGGTCCGAGAAAGCCGAGCATTTCGAGGGCCGTGGAGGCGTCGAAGCTCGGGCCAGCCATGCGCAGCCAGTTGTTGAGGGCGTACTTGGTCCAGCGGATGGCGTTGGGCGCGCCGCTGGCGATCTTAGCGGCCACTTCCATGGTCTTGGCCTCAAGTTCGCCGTCTTCGACGCACATCGACAGCAGTCCGATCCGCTCGGCCTCCTCGGCGGGCATCCGGTCGCAGGTCATCAAGTAGTATTTGGCCTTGGCCATGCCGCAGAGCAGTGGCCAGAGGATGACCGCATGGTCGCCGGCGGCGACGCCTAAGCGGGTGTGGCCGTCGGTGATGAAGACCGACTTGGCGGCGATGGAGATGTCGCACAGCAGGGCCGCCACCAAGCCGGCGCCCACTGCTGGGCCATTGATCGAGGAGATGGTCGGCTTGCCGCAATTGATGAGGTTGTACACCAAGTCCTTGGCCTCCTTCCAAGTGTTGGCCAAGGTGCGATAGTCGGTGGTCATTTGCTCGATCATGCCGAAGTCGCCGCCGGCCGAGAACGCCTTGCCTTCGCCGGTGAGCACCACGCAGTCGATGCCGTCGTCGCTATCCACCTCGCGCCAAACGTAGGTCAACTCGCGGTGGCCGATGATGTCCAAGGCGTTGTATTTTTCCGGTCTGCTGATGGTGATGCGCAGAATGCGGTCGGCGAGATAGTCGAATTTCAGGCGTTCGTAACCTTGGTAGAGTTTGGACGGGTAGGGCATGGCGGTCTCAGGGATGAAAGGGCTTCCATTTAGCCGCGCCGCAGCTTTGGTTGCAATGCAGCGGCGAGGATTGGCTTGTGCGTTGCTGGCCTTGGCCACCGCAGGCTGCGGCGACACCCCGGCTCCAGCGCCCCCGAACGCTTCGGCAACGGTCGCGGAATACGTGGGCTCCACCGCCTGCGCCGGCTGCCACGAGGCGCAACACGACGCTTGGCTCGGCTCCCACCATCAGTTGGCCATGTCCATGCCTTCGCCGGCAACGGTGGTCGGCGACTTCGACAGCGCCGCACTCCGTCATGGCGAGGGATTGACGGAATTTTCAAAAGCCGATGGACGCTATGCGATCCGCACTGAAGGGCCGGCTGGGAAGATAGCGGCCTTTGCGGTGCGCTACACCTTCGGCGTGGAGCCGTTGCAGCAATACCTGCTGCCCATGCCGGGTGGGCGTTTGCAGGCTTCCAATGTCGCTTGGGATGCCATTCAAGGCCGTTGGTTCCATCTGCGCCCCGGCGAGAACGTCGGCCATGACGACGTCCTGCACTGGACCCAGCCGAGCCACAATTGGAACTTCATGTGCGCGGACTGCCACTCCACCGCGGTCGCCAAGGGCTATGACGCCAAGACCCATCGATACGAGACCAGGTTCGCCGAGGTATCCGTGGGCTGTGAAGCCTGCCACGGCCCCGGTTCCGCCCACGCGGCACCATCCGAAGGGAGCACCAGACCGACCCTCGCATTGCGGCGCGGCCAACAGGCCGAAGTCAACGCCTGCGCACCGTGCCACAGCCGCCGCAGCCAACTCGCCGATGGCTTCGCACCGCAGCACAGCTACTTCGACCACTACTCGCCCGCACTGCTCGAGGCCGGCCTCTACCATGCCGACGGGCAAATCCTGGATGAGGTCTATGTCTATGGCTCCTTCCTGCAAAGCCGAATGCATGAAGCGGGCGTGACCTGCGGCGACTGCCACGAGCCGCACTCGGCGCAGTTGCGCACCGAGGGCAACGGACTGTGCCTCGGGTGTCACAACGAGGCGGGCCGGGCGGACTTTCCGAGCCTGCCGCTCGGCCGCTACGACAGCCCGCGCCATCATCTGCATGAGCCGGACAGTCCCGGTGCGGAGTGCGTGAACTGTCACATGCCGACCCGCACCTACATGGTGGTCGACGATCGTCGCGACCACAGCTTTCGGATTCCCCGACCGGATTTGAATGCCCTCACCAATGCCCCCGATGCCTGCACCGGCTGCCATCAGGACCGAGGCGCGGAGTGGGCGCAAGCCGTGCTTGAAGAGGCCTTTGGCCCGCCGTCGCGAAACCACTTCGGTTCGGTGTTCGCTGCTGCCCGCACCGGCATCGCCGAGACGGAGCAGCCTTTGGTGGCCATTGCTGGCGATGCCGAACAGCCTGCCATGATACGGGCCACGGCGCTGTCGCTGATGGCCGCCTACAATCGGGCCGCGAGCGGGTTGGCCTTGGAAGCAGGTCTGCATGATGCCCACCCATTGGTTCGCATCGGCGCTTTGCGCGGTGCGGCCCGATGGCCTCCCGAGCGCCGCTGGCGGGAGGCCCGGCACTTGCTTGGCGATGCGCGGCTTGCCGTGCGCACAGAGGCAGCGTCATTGCTGGCTCCAGCATTGAACGGCTTGACCGGGGGAGAGCGGGCTAGGCTGGAGGCTGGCATTGGGGAGTATCTCGACGTTCAGGCGTTCAATGCTGACCGTGCCGAAGCGCAGACCAACATCGGCAATGTGCAATTGGCCATCGGTGCGCCAGCTCAAGCGGAAGCCGCCTTCACCGAGGCGCTCAGGCTCAATGCGCAATGGGTGCCGGCCATGCTGAATCTAGCTGATCTCTATCGTGCAACGGGCAGGGACGGCGAAGGGGATGAACTGCTGCAGCGGGCGTTAAGAACGACGCCGGATTCTCCGGAGGCGAATTTGGCCCGGGGGCTGTGGCTGGTCCGCCAAGGTCGGGATGGCGAGGCTTTGGCGCTGTTCGCCGAATCCGCTCGGCTGGCGCCGAGCGTCGCGCAATACGCCTACGTTTACGTGGTGGCCCTGCATTCGGCGAATCAATCGGAGCAGGCGCTTGAGGTGGCGGACGAAGCCTTAAGCCGCTGGCCCAACGATCAGCGGCTGCTGCGGGCCGCGTTCGGCATCGCTCGGGATCTGCAGCTCGAAGAGAAAATGGCGGCGTACCGAACGCGGTTGAACTAGCCCCGCCGAAGCGCCGCAATTCAGGGTGTGTGGGGAGAGACCGAAACGCTCAGCGACAAGGTGACCGCAGTTTGAGTTTGGTTAACTCCTCCGCCCTTTGCCCGGCTGAGCGAGTAGCCAGCCTGAAGCGCCACCCGTCGTGAAAGCCTGTAGTTCGCGTTTACTGAGGCATTGAAGCTCATGCGTCGCTGCCTGTGCGAACTCTCGAAAGACAGATCGCTGTCTGCGTAGTCGATGAATTGACGTTGCTTGGTCAGAGTTGTTCCACCACCACCGCCCGCGAACAGAGAAAGTCGGCCGCGTTGCGCCCAGGTGCGGTAGTAGTTGAGCGAAACGTGCAAGGATTCGTACTTGAATCGCTGGTTGGAAGGGCTGAAAGGCGCACCGAAAGTCGTTGAGAACGTGTTACTGCTTTGGGCCACCGCTAACTCAATGCGGTTGCTTTGTCCGAAGTAGCGCCCAACTGACGTGCTAAGGCTATTCGTTTTGTTTTGTTGCTCAATGACTCCAGACATACGGTGAGCGTCATCAAGGGTCATCAGGCTGATGCCCAAAGTGCCGTAGAAGCGACTGAACATCGGAGGGCTTTCCGACTCCGCAATGGCCAGCAAAGGGAGGAAGGCGGTAGCCGCTAGGACTACCGCCTTCGTTGTCAACACAGGCTTCAAAACTGGTTGACCTAATAGGCCAGCGCAACCTCGATGCTAGTCACACCAAACCACGTTGCCTCGATTCGCCGGATTGGCATTGCATGTCTCCGTTCCATCTGGGCCACGAATGCACACCAGCGTGCCCGGTTCGGGTGTTGTTGGTCTCACGACGCATCCCCCAGGATTGGGGTTTCCAGGGGCGGGATGGGGGTTCGTAGGGGTAGTTGGGGTTGACGGAGGTGGAGGAGGGGCATGACAACCGCCGTTCCGCCAGACGTTGCCTGCTGCGGCACACTGCTGCTGTTGTCTTTGTTGTCGGCAGGCGCGCCACCACCGCGCATGTTCTTGAGCGGCTGCACTACCCGGGTTTGGAGTGCGCTTCCCTCTAACCGGTAGGGTTGGTGGAGAGTTTAGAAACCCTGCGTGCATAGCCGCATTCTGTGCACGAACGCACGGATCTACAGCCATTGTTGGGGAGCAAATTGCGATAGCGCCAATGGCGGCGAACGACAAGATTAATCTTGTCGTTGGGCGCCCGCAGTGGGGGGCGCCCACAATAAAATATTATAATTATTGTTTATTTTAAAAAATTTAAAAACCACAGGA
>JAPPIX010000009.1:0-7338 GCA_028820495.1 Gammaproteobacteria bacterium | reverse complement strand
AACTTCATACCCCCCATGGGGCGCCCAACCAAACTATTACTTTTGGGGCCCCCCGCCATTAGCGGCGAACGACAAGATTAATCTCTTCATAGCTTGTTTCCATATCAAATTTCAAAGACCCAGTGCCTCTGGCACCAGCCCGCTGCAAGATCATGCAATCAAAATCAACTCGCTGACTTCCTGCCAACCGGCGGGATTTCCGGAGACCGACACACGATCAAGCATTGACATATTAGGCGAAAGCCAAAAAACCGGCAAGGGGGAGTCTTAATGGGATGGTCCGCCCCGCTTCATTCGGACGGCCTCGAAGGCCAGAATGACGGGGTCATATCAACAACGGAGCGGACCACATGGACAAGGTAGCACGAGTCGGGATCGACCTGGCGAAGAAGGTTTTCCACGTGACGGCGGTTGACGCCGAAGGGGCGGTTGTGGAGCGCAAGCGGCTTCGGCGCGCGGGGCTTCAGTCCTACCTGGCGGGGCTTCCGGCGGGTTGCGTGGTGGCGATGGAGGCGTGCGGGGGCGCCCATCACTGGGGGCGGCTTGCGGTTCGGCACGGCCACCGGGTGCTGATGATGAGTCCGCAGTTCGTCGCGCCGTACGTGAAGTCGAACAAGAACGACGTCAACGACGCGGACGCGGTCGCCGAGGCGTCGGCCCGGCCGGGCATGCGCTTCGTCGGCGTCAAGTCGGCTGGCCAGGAGCACATCCAGCAACTGCACCGGGCCCGGCGGATGGCGGTGCGCAACCGGGTGGCGCAGTCCAACCAGATCCACGGCTTCCTGCTGGAGTACGGCATTGAGGCGCCCAAGGGCGCGCCGGCGCTGCTGAGGCGGCTGGCGGAGGTTCTGGAGGACGCGGGGAACGAGTTGCCGCACGGGGCGCGGGCGCTGCTGGCGGAGCTGGCGGACGAGGTCCGTCGGCTGAACGGGCGCATCGTCCACTTCGAGGCGCAGTTGCGCGCGGCGGCCCAGGGGCTGCCGGCGTGCCGGCGGCTCATGGACATCCCGGGCATCGGCCTGCTGACGGCCACCGCCTTGCTGGCGGCGGTTGGCGACGCTGCGGAGTTCCGCAACGGCCGCCAGCTTGCCGCTTGGCTGGGGCTGGTGCCGCGGCAGCATTCGACCGGGGGGCGTCCGCGGCTGCTGGGGATCAGCAAGCGCGGCGACCGGTACCTGCGCTTCCTGCTCGTCCATGGGGCGCGGTCGGCGCTGCGGGCGGCCGCGCGGCGTTCGGACCGGCGCAGCCGCTGGGCGGTGCGGCTTGAGGAGCGTCGCGGCACGAACGTCGCGACGGTGGCCCTGGCGAACAAGAACGCGCGAACCGCCTGGGCCGTGCTGGCGCGCCAGGCCGACTTCGACGCCAACTTCGCCGCCAAGGCGGCTTGACCTCGGGACGTCGGACGGCACCATGCGCAGCGGCGCTAACAGGACGCCTTTCCTCTTTCCGGCGGCGGGCGCCGCCGGCGGTTGCAGGGGGTGAGCTCGAAGTGATGGCAGGACAGGTCGGACCGACACGCCGGGAGCCTGGGTTGGACAACGGCCTTCGAGGCCGCAGTCTTGTTGAGGTTGGCGTGTGCGGATTCCATCAGGGCCCGGGAGCCAAAGCCTCCCAACGAGAGGCCGGATATATGTCAGCAACTGACCCACGCCTGAACCGTCACCGAGCCCCACTCTCGCAAGTGCGGGGCGGACCATATATGTCCAACGAGAAGTGAGCCTGAAGGAGGGGGCGGTTTCCAGCGTGAAGTGAGCCTGAAGGGTGGGGTTTTGGGATCATCGGAGGATGATCGTGACACTTCAGATCGAGCGGATGGAGACGTTGGATGAGGTTCGGGCCTTTGTTGAGGGCAGCGGGCCGGTGGACTTCAAGCTGGCCGACCGGGAGTCGGCCTACGGCTTCGTCAGGCGGACGCTGGTGCGGTTCCGCTACCACGTCCAGGGGAAGGCGGCGAAGGGCCTGCTGAGGGCCTTCCTGGGCAAGGCGACGGGGCTGTCCCGGGCGCAGCTGGCGCGGCTGATCCGGCAGCACCGGGAGACGGGGGAGGTCGAGGACCGTCGCCGCGGGCCGCCGGCGAGGCCGTTCGAGCGCCAGTACACGAAGGCGGACATCCGCCTGCTGGCGGAGGTGGACCGCGACCTGGGGCAGGCGTCGGGGCCGGCCACGCGCAAGTCGCTGCGGCGCATGTTTGAGGTGTTCGGCGACGCTCGCTTCGAGCGTCTGGCGGGGCTTTCCAACGGCCACCTGTACAACCTGCGCCGGTCGCGGACGTACTGGGCGGCGCGCGCGACGGTGGAGCCGACGCGGGCCAGCCAGGTGCCGATCGGCCAACGGCGCCGCCCGGACCCCCAGGGCCGCCCGGGGTTCCTTCGGGTGGACACCGTGCACCAGGGCGACCTCGACGGGGTGAAGGGCGTGTACCACGTCAACCTGGTGGACGAGGTCACCCAATGGCAGCACGTGGGCACGGTGGAGGCGATCTCGGAGCGCTTCATGGTTCCCGTTCTGGAAGGGCTGATCGAGGCTTTCCCCTTTGCGGTCAAGGGGTTCCACGCGGACAACGGCTCGGAGTACGTCAACCACCACGTCGCCGGGCTGCTCAACAGGCTGCATGTCGAGGACTTCACCAAGTCGCGCGCCCGGCGCTCGAACGACAACGCGCTGGTGGAGGGCAAGAACGGCTCGGTGGTGCGCAAGTGGCTCGGCCACGGGCACATCCCCAAGGCGTTCGCCGCCGATGTGGACGCCTTCACCCAGGGCGTGCTGTCGCCGTTCCTCAACTTCCACCGGCCCTGCCTGTTCCCCACCGTGGCGGTGGACGGCAAGGGGCGGACCAAGCGGCGCTACCGGGAGGAGGACGTGGCCACGCCCTACGAGCGGTTCCGGTCGCTGCCGGACGCGGCGCGGTGGCTGCGCCCGGGCGTGACCTTCGAGGCGCTCGACGAAACGGCCATGGCGCGCAACGACCTCGAAGCCGCCAAGGCCGTCAACGCCGCAAGGGACGAGCTGTTCCGGCGCATCGGCAAGGCCTGGGCCGCCGCCTGACGCGGGGCCTTCCCGGAGGACGGGAAAGGGAGGCCACTGAGGGGGACGGGGGCATCGCGTGAGCGCCCCGCCCGCTGCGCAGGGCGCACGGGGCGCCCCAACGCCGTCCCTCGAACGGGGAATCGCCCTTCAAGGGCGCAATCCAAGGTTCAAGCGCCTTCAACTTCCGCCCTCCGCTTGCGCGGCGGACGGCCGCAGGCCATCATCAACGCTCCATTAACCCCCGGAATCCGGCCCCGGCTGCGCCTCACTTAAGCCTCCATTGTTCAGGCTCATTTCCTTATTGGAAAAGACTGGGGGGTGAACAGGGGGTGTTGAACAGGGGGCGAACAGGGGGACTTGGGCTTGGAAGATATAGAGAGGCTGAAGTAAGAGGGCGTGCGCCTAGCTTTGGTTTTGACGACGAGATTGGTCTTTCAGGAAGGACATTTGAAAGTGGAAGTTGCTAATCGCTGAACTCAATGACTAGCCACAATCCGACAGCCCAAATCACGACCATTCCAATTATCAACGCTGATACAACGATCCGGGTCGTTCGCCGAGGAAGCGACGAAAGCGTCCCCAATCCCAAGTACCTAAGAAAATCAAGAATCAAGTCAAACAGGGTTAGGGCCTCAACGGTCACTGTCACTTGAGCAAATTATGCACAGGTCAGGCAACAGATCAACGCACTCGCATGCCCTGATGGGATTTCAAGACAGGTTGAAAGGCAGACTAGGTTCGAAGGATGCATCGAGGGCCAGCCAACGAGCCCACCAGCCTCGCAATCGCCACTCGTCGGCCGTCCGGGTCGGCGATGATCCCTTCCTCTTGGTGGAGGACATCAAGCCCCGGCAGCAGGCGGCGCAGTTCGCCGGGTTGGACGCAGAAGGCGGGATTGGAAGGGCCAGCGACGGGTTGGTCGGTTGCCAAGTGCTCTTCGACCATCAAGATGCCGTCGGTTGCCAGCAGGCTGGGCAATCGCCGAATGACGTCCGCATTGAGATAGCGGAACAGGCAAACCACGTCGAATGGGCCGGACACCGGCAGGCCCGCGTCCAAGTCATGCCGCATCCAAGTCACGTCCAAGCCTTCGTGCGCCGCGCTGGCGGCGGCCCGCTTGAGCCCTTCGCTTGAAATGTCGATGCCTGTCACCTCGAATCCGTGGTGGGCCAGAAACAGGCTGTTGCGGCCCGCGCCGCAGGCGAGGTCCAAGGCCCGCCCGCGGCTGCGTCCGCAACTGTTCGGCAGGCAGCTGACCCAAGCTTCGAGCAGGGCGCTGGGGTGGGGGCGCTCAGCGAAGGCGCCGGCCCGGTAGCGCTCATCCCACTTCGCTCGATCGGCCTTGCTCATGGCGGTCGATTATAAGTAATCTCTGCGAACGGACTGGGCGGACGAGGGGGGATTTGTGGAACTTTTGAACTTTGCGGGCCTCAACTGGTGGGCGATTCTGGTGGCCACCGCCGCCGCCTTCGTGCTCGGCGGCATCTGGTACGGGCCGGTCTTCGGCAAGGCGTGGTTGGCGGCGATCGGCAAGAGCGCGGATGACCTTAAACCGTCTCCGATGCCCTTCATCGTCAGCTTTTTCACGGCGCTGTTGACCTGCATCGTGCTGGCAATGCTGATGAACGGCTTAGGGCTAGCCACCTTGGGCGGCGGCTTGGCCATGGGCGCGCTGGTGGGCATCGGCTTCATCGCCACAGGCATGGCGTCGGACACCGCTTTTTGCGGCTGGGGAATGCCCCTGTTTTTGATTCAGTCCGGCTATCGGGTGGTTTACAGCATCATCATGGGCGGCATATTGGGGGTTTGGCATTGATGCCTTTGGGGTGACTGGGACAACGCAATGGCCAACCGGCCGAGACCCCTAGCGCCCGCTGTTTTCGCTGGTGCCGGGAGGGACGGGCAATGAACTCGCTGATGAGCGATCTCCTGGAGCGCCGCGTGCCCCAAATCGTGGCGATCTACATCGGCGTCTCCTGGGGCCTAATCGAGTTCGTCCAGTTGATCGTCGACGAGTTCCTCCTGTCGCCTCACTGGACCCGAGTCGCGTTGGTGACTGCGCCGCTGCTGTTGCCCAGCGCGCTCATGCTGGCTTGGCTCCACGGGAAGCCCGGCCGCGACCGCGTTTCAGCCACCGAGAGCATTGCCGTCGGCGTCAATCTCGCTGCCGCCGCCGTCGTTCTGGCGCTGCTGTTTGGCGGGGTCGATCTCAAAGCGGCGGTGACTCGGGTGACCGTCGAAACCGAGGACGGCCAGACGGTCGAACGCTTGATTCCCAAGACCGAGTTCCGCAAGCGCGTTGCAGCGTTCGCCTTTGACGTCGGGCCTGGGCTCGACGATGACGATGCGTGGCTGTCCTACTTCGTGCCTGTGGCGCTGGACTTGGACCTGGCCTCGGATGACTTCTACCAGCCAGTGGAATTCGCCCGAACGGCGCTGCAGGAAGCGGGCTTCCAGGATCTGCGCAACGTGCCCTACGCGCTCAAGCGGCAGGCGGCTAAGGATCATCACACCGAGTTCACCGTCTCCGGCGTGATCGATCGGATAAACCAAGCCTACCTTGTCACCATGGCCGTGCATCGGGTTGACACCGGTGCGCTGGTGGACGAGGAACGCTACGAGGGCACCGACCTGCTTGGGCTGGTCGATGCGATGTCCGTGGACCTTAAGAAGGCGCTCGAAATCCCGCCGCGTGACGAGGTCGACGACCTCCCCCTGCAAGATCGGTTGACCGGAAACAGTGCCGCAATCGAAGCGTACGGCCGTGCCCGGCAGGCGCTTGTCGTCAACTCGGACCATGGCGCTGCCATCCGGCATTTGCGCGCCGCCACGGCGGCCGATCCCACGTTCGCGTTTGCCCAGTCCGAGCTGGGGCTCTCGTTGCTGGGTGACAATCAGGCCGCGGAGGCGGCGAGCGCCATGCGTGCGGCGCTCGACCACATCTACAAGCTGCCGGAACGCTACCAGTTTCCCGCCAAGTTGGGCTACTACCTGGTCACGAACCGGCCGTCGAAGGCTTGGGCAATCGCCGAGATGTGGGCCGAACTCTATCCGAACGATCCTTGGGCGCTCGAGATGCTGGCGGAGATTCAGGCGCTTCAGGATAACCGCGAGGAATCGCTGACGACGCTGCAAAGGCTCTTCGAACTTGATCCCGGCAATGCCGACCTGCTCAAGCGCATCGCGACGCTGCAGGAGCAGATCGGGGACGGCGAGCCAGCGGTTGCGACGCTTGAGCGGTATGTGGCGCTGTTTCCCAGCGACCAAGCGGGCCACACGGCACTGGCCGCGCTGCTGCAGCGCCAAGGCCGCCATGATGCCGCCCGGGAGGTGCTCGACCGCGCCCTTCTGCTGGAGCCGGATCGTTCCGGGATCACGCTGGCATTGGCGGCCTTGGACCTTCATGTCGGTCGATTCGCCGATGCCGACGCCGGCTACAAGCGTGCGCAGGCGCAGGCTGAGACGCCGCAGGAAAGAGCGGCAGCGCTTGACGGTCTGCGGCAACGCCACCAGTTTGGCGGCGAGATGGACAGCGCGATTGCGACGATGAACGCTTGGTCCGCGGAGGCTTCCCTATTCATGTCGCGGCTGGACTTGGCCGAGGCGCGCCTCAACCGCGGAGACATCGTGATCTACTTTGAAGCGGGACGCGGCGAGGAGGGCGTGGCGCTCCTGGAAGCGCTGCAGGCCGAACTGACGGCGCTTCATGCGCAGTTCCACGTTCCCGCTTGGCGAACCTACATCGCCCTGCAACACAATGATCTCGTGGCAGCCCGGGAAGCGCACGACCGGGCGCTGCGCGGAATGGCGGCGCTGCAGCTCTATGCGGCTCGCCGAACTCTGGCGGCGAATGCTGCCGGGATAGACGAACTGGCCGGTGACTATGCCACGGCGTTGGCCAACTACCGGCGTGCGGTGGACATCGATGGGGTATCGACGCCGCATCGATCGATCGGTCGAGTGCTGCGCAAGCTCGGACAGTTGGATGAGGCGGAGGCGGCGTTGCGGGAAGCGCTTCGGCTCGTTCCTGCGGACCCAAGGAGCCACTTGGAATTGGCCCGCATCCTGGAAGGGAAGCCCGACACCGCCGGAGCCGTTGAGCACCTGCGTTTGGCGCTCTCGGCATGGGCGGACGCCGACGAGAGCTTCCAGCCAGCGCGTGACGCGCGGGAGAAGCTGGCAGAGCTGCAGGGGAATTCCTAGGCCTTGATGCTGGCTGTAAATACAGTTATTCTGTTGGAAAACTATATGTAAAACCACTAGTGTCCGGTTAAAAGTCGAATAAATTCAATTGGTTGGGATGGCCATGAG
>JAPPIX010000336.1 GCA_028820495.1 Gammaproteobacteria bacterium | reverse complement strand
CCCTCAGCGTTCCAGCAGCTCCAGCAGCAATCGGTTCATGCGGTTGACGTAGGCGCCGGCGTCTTGGAGGGCGTCACCTTCCGCTAGGCTGGCTTGGTCGAAGAGCACCAGCACCAGTTCTGCGAAGCGGTCCTCATCGCTTTCCTGGTCGAGGCGCTTGAGCAGCGGATGCTCGGCGTTGTACTCGAAGCTCGGTTTCGGCGGGGTGAACGCTTGGCCGGTGGCCTCCATGATGCGCTGCATCTGCCTGCCCAAGGCAAACTCGCCCTGCACTAGGCAGGCCGGCGAATCGGTGAGGCGGGTCGAGGCGCGCACCGCCTCCACACGGTCTCCTAGAGCCGTCTTGATGCGTTCGGCTAGCGGGTCGTCGTCGGATTCATCCTTGCTGGCATCCTTCTGCGCGTCCTCACCCTCCGCGGTTTTATCCCCAGCCTCACCCGGCAGGACAAGGCCAGCCCGGGTGATGTCCTGAAACGCCTTTCCGTCAAACTCGGGGAGGTTCGACATCAGCCATTCATCGATTCGGTCGAACAGCAGCAGCACCTCGATGCCGCGCTCTCGGAAGATCTCCAAGTGGGGGCTGGAGCGAGCGTTTTCATAGCTTTCCGCGACGAGGTAGTAGATGCGGTCCTGGTCCTCCACGAGGCGTTCGAGGTAATCCTTGAGCCCGACGTTCTTGCTGGCGTCCTCCCCGTTTGTGGAGGCGAAGCGCAGCAGCCCGCTGTAGAGCTCCCGGTTGGCGAACTCATCGCCGGCGCCTTCCTTGATGACCTCCCCGAATTCATCCCAGAACGCTTGGTAGTCCTCCGCTTCCTTCTTGGCCATGCCGTCCAAGGTGGTGAGCACGCGCTTGGTCAGGGCGCTGCGGATGCTGGCGACCCGTTCGTCCTGCTGCAGCACCTCCCGGGAGACGTTGAGCGGCAAGTCGCTGGAATCGACCACGCCCTTGACGAAGCGCAGGTAGAGCGGCAGGAATTGATCGGCATCGTCCATGATGAACACGCGCTGCACGTAGAGCTTCAAGCCCCGTGGCGATTCCCTGTTCCAGAGATCGAAGGGGGCGCGCTTGGGCAGGTACAGCAGGCTCGTGTACTCCAGCCGGCCCTCGACCCGGTTGTGGCTCCAGGACAGGGGATCTTCAAAGTCGTGGGAAACGTGCTTGTAGAACTCGCGGTACTCCTCGTCGCTGATTTCCGAGCGGGAGCGCGTCCACAAGGCCGTCGCCTCGTTAACGCTCTCCCACTCCGGCGCCTCGGCAGCCTTGCCATCGTCATCGTCACCCGTTGGCACCTCCTTGGCCATGCGCACCGGCACGCTGATGTGGTCGGAGTACTTGCGCACGAGATTGCGCAGGCGGAATCCATCGGCGAACTCCAAGGCATCGTCGCGCAGCCGCAGGGTCACCTGGGTGCCCCGCTCCGCTTCCGCCTCCGCCACGCTGTACTCATCCTCGCCTCGGGAGACCCAGCGCACGCCGGCCTCAGCGTCCGCCGCCCGGGTCAGCACTTCAACTTCCTCGGCGACGATGAAAGCGCTGTAGAAGCCAACCCCGAACTGGCCGATCAGCGTGGCGTCCTTTTTCTGGTCGCCGCTCAGTTGGCTCAGGAACTCGGCGGTGCCGGAGCGGGCGATGGTGCCGAGGTTGTCGATCACCTCCTGGCGGCTCATGCCGATGCCGTTATCGGCCACGGTGAGGGTCTTGGCCTCCTTGTCAAAGGCGACCCGAATGGCGAAGTCGTTGTCCTCGCCCACCAACTCCGGCTTGCTGATCGCCTGAAAGCGCAGCCGGTCGATCGCATCCGATGCATTGGAGATCAGTTCCCGTAGAAACACCTCCCGGTTGGAATACAGGGAGTGAATCATCAATTTCAGCAGTTGCTTGGCTTCGGTCTCGAAGCCAAAGGTCTCGGCTTGGGCGCTCATAGTGTGGGCTTAGTGCTGCGACGAAGGTGCCAATATGGGGATAGGTGGGACGAAATCAAGCACCGGACAGCCAATTCTCGATTGCCAGGTCCGGAACCCTGCCGAATTCCCCTTTGTTGTTCGTGACGAGAATTGCGCCGACGCTTCGGGCATGACCAGCAATCAGCAGGTCGTTCGCGCCAATCGCTCATCGAGGTTCGGTTGGTCACGGGTGGGGAGGTGACCACGAGATCTGGCGTCAAAATAGGCGCCCCAGTTCTTGTCCCGCGGCCTTAAGGTCAGTTGGTCGCCTTCCTTGATGACCTCGACTTCCGATGTATTGAACGGGCACCCTGCCGGTAGCCGTACCACTTGGCTGCGTCCGCTCCAGAACACTCTGGCGATGCCTCTGTAAATCGACGCATTGCTCATGTCGCATACCTTGGGATAGATCGGGTCATGGTGTCCATCGGGTGCAATGTATCAAGATATATGCATTTCGGCGCAGTTAGCGAGGGCTGTCTTTGCTGTCTTTGCTTCGGCGAAAGAGCACTGGCCGCCACCGAAGTGCCAGTAGAACCTGATACTAAACGATCATCTTAAAGCCCAAATGCTCCGCTAGCCCGGCGTATTCAGGCTTTTCGTTCAGTCGCTTCCGCAATGTGCGCAGGGTGTTTGGATTATCGGCGTTTTTCCTGGATAGCTCGTCCAAATACATCAGTTCGAATGCCCATGACAGGGTCGAGTCAACCATCTTCGTGTAACCGCTGACACACGCAGCACCGACCTTCTTCCTAAAGTCCTCCACCTGAGCGGGTGCCCGGAGCACGGAACACGACGCGAAGTGGATCACCGAACCGCCACAGTTGAACTGGGCGTCATGGAGCAGCATCTTAGCGATTTCATCCAATCGGACGTCGTCAATGTCGCTTTGCGACTTCTTTTCCGCAAGGTCAGACCGTAGGGAGATGGCCCCAGGGCCTCCGTGAAAGCCGAGATACAAGATGTTGTAGTTGCCGAGGGCATAATCCTTCTTGAAGGTGTTGCGCCCAACCCACCTGCCTAGGTGAAACTTGAACTCCTCGCGAGTACTGATGTCCCGGTACACGAACGGAACACCCGCGAGACGGTCGAGCAATTCGAGCACGTAACGGGTAGAAGGGCTTCGTAGCTCATCAAACCAGACGGTTTCCAAGCAGAGTATCCCGTTTCTCTCTTCTGAGGACATCTGAATTCCCAATACATCAACGCAGTGCCGTGAAACTAACGCAGCACCAGTTCAGGCCGCTTCAATCATCTCCTCGAAACTTGCACGACCTATCACACCTTTGTTGACGAGCAAAGTCTGGATCATGCGCACTGGAACATGGAAGTGGCGGGCGGCGGCCTGAATGTCGTCATCTTCCGGGTGCTCGGCGTCCATGTAGGCCTGCAGATCGTCAAAGGGGCACAGGAAACTCTGAGCGAACGTCCGCTGAAACTTCTGGCGTCCGGATTTCGCTGCGGATAGAGGGCCTAGACTGTCGTTGTCTGACCAAATGATGTCACCCAGCGTTCGGCACAACTCGTACCTCCGGGAGTGAGACCACTTTGCCTTCATAGCCACTAGGCTCCCGGCTCCATCCGTATCGCGAAGACGAAGGCCATAGTTCAGAGGCGCTGGCACTCGCTTCGTTTTCAGTTGGTCACTGGCGAGGCAGAGGATCTCGCTCAATGCCCGGTTGCGGATGGGGCCGCGATCATGGGCAAGTCGAGCGCGCAAGTCAGCAGCGGCACCCTCGGCTAGCTGCCACGGCGTTCGTTCAGAATCGCGCTCGACGCAGATCGCCTCCGCTTCGGCAGGCGGGGTGATCCGAACATCCGAGTTTCGAGCGGTCTCCACCTCTTCCTGAAGCATCGCTGCGGCCTGATGGCCCTGATGGGCAACTGCGGCCTCTTCAACACCGTCGTGGCCATAGCGTTCCATTAGCTGGCCAAGACGGTCCATGAGTTCAGTTGGGGCTTCGTCCGGGTCAAAACCCAGTTTCGCCTCCAGCCTGCGCCAGTCAGCAATTTCCGGATCACTTCGCTCCGTCAGCAATTGCTGATACTCCACTCGCAGACTTTGCCGGTCGGCAATGGCGTCATCGTCAAGAAGTGAGTCGACGAAAGCGTCAACGCTTGAAATCATGTTGGAAGCGGAAACGTAGTAAAGGCCATCGGTTAGGAATCGTACGGATTGGGTTCGGACCTGCAGGTCTGCCTGAGACGCAACACCCAACTTTGGTCCCTCGCCCCAGATCGACACGCAGGGCCAGATGTACCCGCCCCCAATGGACGAAAGGTCGTGCGCAAGCCGCCATCCCGGATGAAATCGATCCGGCGGCGCTGGCTCCCAACGTATGCGCCACCAGTTATCGATCAGCCAGAAAGCCAGTTGATCAGGCGGAGCCTCCAACCATTGATCCTCTTTCCGGCTGTCTGGCCTGACCAATCGGGTGAGAACCACATCGCCGACACTGATTCTTATCCGCCGCAGGCCCTCTGCATGACGGATTCTCTCGACACCAATCTCAAGGCTCTGCATCATCGCAACCCGTATCTGTCTCGACAGAATACCATCGCGTTTTGGTCTTGTTGTGTGCCATGAGCGACCGCCCACGCGGAATATCTCCGGAACACGATGTCAGCGATCGCTTCCTCCGGACGTACCGGATAGCCGTGATAGGTTGAGGTCTCAGCGTTGGTTAAGCGGGCCTCGAATATCCAACCATCGTTTGCCACCGCCCAGATGGTGCGGTTCCCCATCCCGATTAGTCCGGCGCGAATGCCCCTTCGAATCAATTGAGGAATCATAGCCATATGCTCGGGTTGAAAATCGGCATGGACATCGCACAGAGTGGCGTCGCCTCTTCGGCCTTGGAAAGGTGTCAAGCCATAACGGTGAGGTTCCCGCTTGTGCTTGGAACTCCCTTCATAGACGACCGAATCGACCAGCTCCCTGATGAGATCTTGCGAGGGAGCGGGCATCAGCCTGCGTTTGTCGTTGCTGGAGTGCCGAGGCCCTAGACTTCTCGGGGTCGATGGTCGTCTCATGATGTGCCTGCTGGCGGAATACCGACACAATTCAATGCCAGCCAGTCGCATCGCCGAGGGCGTTGCCGATGTCGGCAAGGCTGCGCACGGTCATCACGCCGGCAGCCTCCAAGGCGGCGATCTTCTCCGTCGCCGTGCCGCGGCCGCCAGCGATGATGGCGCCGGCGTGGCCCATGCGTTTGCCCTTGGGCGCGGTGACACCGGCGATGTAGGCCACCACCGGCTTGGTGACGTTGGCCTTGATGAAGCCTGCGGCCTCCTCTTCGGCGGTGCCGCCGATCTCGCCGACCATGACGATGGCCTCAGTGTCGGGATCGTCCTGGAACATGGCCAGAATTTGCATGAAGTGGCTGCCCGGGATGGGGTCGCCGCCGATGCCGACGCAGGTGCTTTGGCCGAAGCCCTTGTCCGTGGTCTGCTTGACGGCCTCATAGGTGAGCGTGCCGGAGCGGGACACGATGCCCACCCGGCCCGGCATGTGGATGTCGCCGGGCATGATGCCGATCTTGCACTCCCCAGGGGTGATGACGCCGGGGCAGTTGGGGCCGATCAGCCGAGCGCCGGTGGTGTCGAGCTTCGCCTTGACGGCCAGCATGTCCAAGGTCGGAATGCCCTCGGTGATGCAGACGATCAACTGTATGCCCGCGTCGAGCGCTTCGAGAACCGAATCCTTGCAGGCGGGCGCCGGCACGTAAATGACCGATGCATCGGCACCGGTGGCGGCGACCGCTTCGGCCATGGTGTTGAAAACCGGGAGGCCAAGATGGGTTGAGCCACCCTTGCCTGGCGTTACTCCACCCACCAAGTGGGTGCCGTACTCCAGCGCCTGCTGGCTGTGCAACGTCCCTTGGGCGCCGGTAAAGCCCTGGCAAAGCAGGCGGGTGTCCTTGTCAGCCAAAATGCTCATTGTTCCCACCTATCCTCCGCAATGGTCACTGCTTTCTTGGCGGCGTCGGCTAGTGATTCCGCAGCGATGATGCGCAGCCCGCTGGCGGACAGGATTTCCCGCCCCGTGCCCGCGTTGTTGCCTTCGAAACGAACCACCACCGGCACCTTGACGCCGACCTGCTTCACAGCGCTGACGATGCCCTCGGCAATCACCGCGCAACTGACGATGCCCCCGAATATGTTGATCAGCACTGCCCGCACGTTGACGTCGGACAGAATGATCTTGAACGCCTCCGAGACGGCTTTGGGGTCGGCGGCGCCGCCCACGTCGAGGAAGTTGGCCGGATTGCCCCCGTAGAGCTTCACGAGGTCCATGGTGCCCATGGCGAGGCCCGCGCCATTGACCATGCAACCGATGTTGCCATCCAAGGCCACGTAGTTCAGGCCGTAGGCCGACGCTTCAGCCTCCCGGGGGTCCTCCTGGGTTGGGTCGCGCAGCTTGGCGATCGCCAGCTGCCGATGCAGGGCATTGCCGTCGATGTTGACCTTGGCGTCCAGGCAGTGCACGTCGCCGGCAGTGGTGACCACTAAGGGGTTGATTTCCACCAGCGAGCAGTCGAGCTCATGGAAAAGCCTCGCCAATCCCATGAACAGCGCCGTGAATTGCTTCACTTGATGGCCTTCGAGGCCCAGTTGGAAGGCCAGTTCCCGGCCTTGGTACGGCTGCGCCCCGACATAGGGATCGACGGCGGCGCGCAGGATTTTCTTCGGCGACTCCTCGGCCACCTTTTCGATGTCCACGCCGCCCTCGGTGGAGGCCATGAACACCACCCGGCGGGCGCTGCGGTCAATGACCGCACCGAGGTAGAGCTCGCGCTCGATGTCGGTGCACTGTTCAACGTAAATCTTGCTGACCGGTTGGCCGGCGGCGTCAGTTTGCGCAGTGACGAGATGGCGGCCCAGCCAGCGCTTCGCGAAGTCATCGATCTCGTCCGCAGAGTCAACCACCGCAACGCCCCCAGCCTTGCCCCTGCCCCCGGCGTGGACCTGGGCTTTGACCACCCAACGCGAGCCGCCGAGCTTAAGGGCCGCGGCGCGCGCCTCTTGAGCGGAATCCACCGCAATCCCTTCGGAGACGGGCAGGCCGTAGTCCGCGAACAGCGCCTTGGCTTGGTATTCGTGAAGATTCATGACCGCCCCGCCTTTCTGTTGACCATGTGAATCGCCCGGCCACCGACGCCAAGCGCCGCCTCGTGCAACGCCTCGGACAGCGTGGGATGGGCGAACATCGTCAGCCCCAAGTCCTCGGCACTGGCGTCGAACTCCATGGCGATGACCCCCTCGGCAATGATCTCCGAGGCTTGGGGGCCGAGCACATGGATGCCAAGCAGGCGATCCGACTCGGCATCGGCCACAACCTTGACCAGACCCGCCGCATCATTGGCCGCCAACGCTCGGCCGCTGGCCGCGAAGGGGAAGCTGCCGGTCTTGACGGCAATGCCTTCGTCGGCCAACTCCTCTTCCGTTTTGCCGACCCAGGCGATCTCGGGGTGGGTATAGATGACGTTGGGCACGGTGCCGTAATTCACCGCCGGCTTGAAACCGGCCAACCGTTCCGCCACCATCACGCCCTCCTCCGCGCCCTTGTGCGCCAGCATCGGGCCGCGCACGCAATCGCCGACTGCATACACCCCTGGCACCCCCGTGGCGCAGTGCTCATCCACTTCGATGAAGCCGCGCCCATCGACACCGACGCCACTGTCGCTAGCCAGCAGGTCGTCGGTACAGGGACGCCGCCCCACCGCCACGATGAGCTTGTCGAAGGTCAGCGCCTGTTCCCCGGTGCCGTCCTCGAAGCGCACCCGCACCTCACCGTCGGCGACTTCCGCCGCCGTGACCATGGCGCCCAAGCGGATGTCCAAGCCCTGCCCCTTGAGCGTCTTCAAGGCGTCACGGGCGATGCGTCGGTCCGCCATGGGCAGGAAGTCCTCCAGCGCTTCCAATATGACCACTTCGGAACCCAGACGGCGCCAGACACTGCCGAGCTCCAAACCAATCACGCCGGCGCCAATGACGCCCAATCGCTGCGGCACCGTTTGAAACTCCAAGGCCCCCTCGGAATCAACGATGAGGTCCTCGGCCAGCGGTGCGGCCGGTATCGCCATCGGCACCGAGCCGGCCGCCAGGATGACGTGCTGCGCCGTTAGCGTTGAGGTCGTCCCCTGATGGTCCTGATAGGCGACCTGCAGTCCGGTGAGCAATTGGCCGGTGCCCGGCAGATTGGTGACCCCATTGCCCTTGAACAAGGCCGTGATGCCGCCGGTCAAGCCCTTAACCACTTCATCCTTGCGGGCGATCATCTTCGGCACGTCGATTGACACGCCGTCCACCTCGATGCCGATGTCACCGAGATGCCCCTTGGCTTCCACGTACTTGTGGGAGGCGTCGAGCAGGGCCTTGGACGGGATGCAGCCCCAATTCAGGCAGGTTCCGCCGAGCACCGGAGCGCCGTCCTTGCCCAAGGACTTGTCGATGCAGGCGGTCGCAAAGCCGAGTTGGGCGCAGCGGATGGCAGCGGCGTAGCCCGCCGGGCCCGCGCCGATGACGATGACGTCGTATTGATCGCTCATGCTCATAGCTCCAGAAGTATGCGCGCCGGGTCTTCAAGCAACTGCTTCACCGCCACTAGGAAGCGCACCGCCTCGCGACCGTCGATCAGGCGGTGGTCGTAGGACAGCGCCAAGTACATCATGGGCCGAACCTGCACCTCGCCGCCCACGACCATCGGCCGCTCCTGAATCTTGTGCATGCCCAGAATGCCGGTCTGCGGCGGGTTGAGGATGGGCGTCGAAAGCAGCGATCCGAAGACCCCGCCGTTGGAAATGGTGAAGGTGCCCCCGGAAATCTCTTCGATGGCCAGCTTGCCGCTGCGCGCCCGCTCGCCGTAGCCGTTGATCTGATCCTCGATCTGCGCGAGGCTCAAGGCGTCGGCGTCACGCACCACGGGCACCACTAAGCCCCGGTCGGTGCTGACTGCGACGCCGATGTCGTAGTAGCCGTGGTAGATGATGTCGTCGCCGTCGATCGACGCGTTGACCGCCGGATAACGCTTGAGGGCCTCCACGGAGGCGCGCACAAAGAACGACATGAAACCTAGGCGAGTGCCATTGTGGCGCGCCTGAAACTCCTCCTGGTACTTGTTCCTGAGGGCCATGACCGGCGACATGTCGACTTCATTGAAGGTGGTCAGCATGGCGGCGTTGTGCTGCGCCTCGACCAAGCGCCGGGCAATGCTGGCCCGCAGCCGTGTCATCGGAACGCGGCGCTCCACCCGCTCGCCCACGGCCTGGTCGGGAAACGCCAAGCCGTCCTCGTCGTCGGATTCGTCGATTTGCTTGGCGACAGCCGCCGCAGGCGGCGGCGTGGGCCGCTCCTCGATGACGTATTGGGCCACATCCTCCTTGGTGATGCGCCCGTCCTTGCCGGTGCCTTGAACCTTGGCGATGTCGAGGCCCTTCTCCTCGGCGAGCTTGCGTGCCGCTGGGCTGGCGCTGGCGGCGGGGACGGCAGGCGCTGGCGGTTCGACTGCGGCAGCGGAACGGGATGCCGGCAGGTCGCCGATTTCAAAGGTGGCGAGCCGCTCCTCGCTCTCCACCACGTCGCCCTCCTGCTTGAAGATGCGCACCAGTTGGCCATCCGCCGGAGCCACCACTTCGAGCACCACCTTGTCGGTCTCGATGTCCACCAGCAGATCGTCGCGCTTGATGGGTTCGCCCGCGCCCTTGTGCCAGACGGCGATGGTGCCCTCGGTGATGGACTCCGGAAATGTCGGGGCTTTGATGTCCATGGCTCGCTATTTGCTCTTAGGTTCCGAACAGCGCTTCGTGAACGAGCCGCTGCTGGCGTTCATTGTGCAGTTGAAGATAGCCGGCCGCCGGTGCCGCTGAAGCCTCTCGGCCCGCAAACTGGAGGTTCAGGGACGGATCATGCTGCTGCATCACGCGTCGGGTATGGTGCTGGCTGGAATACCAGGCCCCTTGGTTCATCGGCTCCTCCTGGCACCAAACGACTTCCTTGAGGTTCCGGTAAGGGGCAACCACTTGGGCGAGGTCATCCTCGGGATAGGGGTAAAGCTGCTCGATGCACACGATGGCGATGTGCGCCGCCCTGCCGCCGCCGCTGCGGCGAGCTTCCAACAACTCGTAGAACACCTTGCCACTGCACAGCACCAGCCGCGTCACCTGGGCTGGATCGAAATCGTCAACTTCCGGCAGCACCGTGTGGAACTGGCCGTCGTAGAGTTCCTCCAGTGACGAAACAGCCTGCTTGTGCCGCAGCAGGCTCTTCGGCGTCAATGCCACCAAGGGCTTGCGCAGGGGCCGGATGGCTTGGCGGCGCAGCATGTGGAAGACCTGGGCGGGCGTGCTGGGCACGCAAACCTGCATGTTGTGTTCCGCGCAAAGCTGCAGATAGCGCTCCAACCGCGCAGATGAATGCTCGGGCCCCGCCCCTTCATAGCCGTGGGGCAGCAGCATGGTCAGCCCGCACAGGCGCCCCCACTTGATTTCGCCCGATGAGATGAACTGGTCGATCACCACCTGGGCACCGTTGGCGAAGTCGCCGAATTGCGCCTCCCAGACGATCAGTTCGTGGGGGGTGGTGGTGGCATAGCCGTACTCGAAGGCCAGCACGGCCTCTTCCGAGAGCAGCGAATCGTAAATGTCAAAGTTGGTGGTCTCCGAGAGGTGGTTGAGCGGAATGTAGCGCTTGCCGCCATTTTGGTTGTACAGGCAGGCATGGCGATGGGAGAACGTGCCAACCCCCACGTCCTGACCGGTAAGGCGCACGCCGTGGCCGGCATCAACCAGGGTGCCGTAGGCCATGACCTCCGCGTAGCCCCAGTTCACGGGCCGCTCGCCCCGAGTCATTTCATCGCGCTCGCGCATGGTCTTGGCCACTTGGCGCTGCAGCTCGAAGCCATCCGGCAGCGTGGTCAGACGCTCGGCGACGTCGATGAAGCGCTGCTTGGGCACCCGGGTGTCAGCGGCTGCGGTCCAACGATGGCCCAGGAACGGACGCCAGTCCACGAACAGGCCCTGGTCCGGTTCATGGACAATGGAGAGCGCCACGTGGCCGCCGCTCTCCAAGGTGTTGCGGTACTGCTCCACCATCTCGTTGGACTCGGCGGCACTGACCACGTCCTCTTCGATCAGCTTTTCGACGTAGCGCTCACGGGTGGTCGGCAGGGCGCGGATGCGGGAGTACATCAGCGGCTGGGTCTTCATCGGCTCCTCGGCCTCGTTATGCCCCCGGCGGCGGTAGCAGACGATGTCGATCACCACGTCCTTGCGGAAGCGCATGCGGTAGTCGGCGGCCAGCTTGGTGACGAACACCACCGCCTCGGGGTCGTCGCCGTTGACGTGGAAGATGGGCGCCTTGACGATCTTGGCAATCTCGGTGCAGTACTCCGCCGAGCGGGCGTCATCACGGCGGTTGGTGGTGAAGCCGATTTGGTTGTTGACGATGATGTGCACCGTGCCGCCGGTCTTGAAGCCCCGGGTCTGGGACATCTGGAAGGTCTCCATGACCACCCCTTGGCCGGCGAAGGCGGCATCGCCGTGGATCAGGATGGGTGCCACGAGATCGCCGGCGTAGTCGCGCCGCCGATCCTGGCGGGCACGCACGGATCCCTCGACCACGGGACCGACGATTTCCAGATGGGAGGGGTTGAAGGCCAATGCCAGGTGCATCTCCCCGCCAGGGGTCATGACATTGGTCGAAAAGCCTTGATGGTACTTGACGTCTCCGGAGCCGGACGCGGCGGCCACCTTGCCGTCGAATTCGTCGAACAAACCCCAGGGATCCTTGCCGAGAATGTTGACCAGCACGTTCAGGCGGCCGCGGTGGGCCATGCCGACCACGCTCTCCAGCACGCCGTGCCCACCCAGCCGCTGCAGCAATTCGTGCAGGCAGGGAATCAGGGACTCGCCGCCCTCCAAGCCAAACCGCTTGGTGCCGGGATACCGGCCGTGCAGGTACTTCTCAAGGCCTTCGGCAGCCGTCAGCCGCTCGAGTATGGAGCGCTTCTCCGCCGGGCTTAAGGGTGCCTCGGAATGCACCGATTCCAAGCGCTCCCGCACCCAGAGCTGTTCATTGGCCTGCAGGATGTGCGTGTATTCGACGCCAATGCTGCGGCAATAGGTCTTCTCCAAGGTTTCGACGATTTCCTTGAGCTTGGCCGCTCCGTCCCAAAAGCGCAGGATGTCGGTGTTGAAGATCTCCTCGGCCTCGGCGGCGGACAAGCCGTGGTAGGCCAAGTCGAGCACTGGCATGAGTGGGCGCTCCATCATGTCCAGGGGGTCGAGCTTGGCCTTCTTGTTGCCGCGCAGCCGATAGGCGGCGACCAAGTCGTGAACGCGCATCTGCTTGCGCAAATGTTCGCTTTCGACGGCGGCGCTTTGCCGTTCCGGGCGCGCCTTCAGGCGGTTGCGGCCGATGCGCTCGAAGTGCGCGATCACCCCGCTGTGCGGAATCTCGGCCTCGATATCCGGTTGGGCCGCCGGCAGATCGCCGAAGAAACCGCGCCACTGCGATGGCACGCTGTCCGGAGCGGATAGCCAAGCCTCGTACATGGCTTCGATGTAGGCCGCATTGACGCCTGCCAGATGCGAACTGGCACGCATGCGTTCAAGGTAGGATTCCTCCATGGGTTGACGCGCCTAGGTGCCTTGCTTCACCAACAGGCCGCGAATCTTGCCGATCGCCCGGGTCGGGTTCAGGCCCTTGGGGCAGACGTTGACGCAATTCATGATGCCCCGGCAGCGGAACACGCTGAACGGATCCTCCAAGTCGCGCAGACGTTCGGCGCTGGCCGTGTCGCGGCTGTCGGCCAGAAAGCGGTAGGCCTGCAGCAGGCCGGCGGGGCCCACGAACTTATCGGGGTTCCACCAGAACGACGGGCAAGCGGTTGAGCAGCAGCCGCATAGGATGCACTCGTAGAGACCGTCGAGCTCCGCCCGCTCCTCGGGGGATTGCAGGCGCTCCTGGGCCGGCGGTGGCTGGTCGTTGATGAGATAGGGCCGCACTTTCTCAAATTGGTCGAAGAATTGGCTCATGTCCACCACGAGATCGCGGATCACCGGCAGCCCCGGCAGTGGCCTGAGCGTCAGCTTGCCGCGCTTGGCCACTTGGGAAACGGGCGTGATGCAGGCCAGGCCGTTCAGGCCACTCATGTTGATGCCATCGGAACCGCATACGCCCTCGCGGCAGGACCGGCGGTAGGATAGAGACGGATCCTGCTCCTTCAGGCGCTCAAGCAGATCAAGCACCATCAAGTCCTTGCCTTCAGGCAACTCAATGCTCATATCCCGCATTTGCGGCCCATCGTCCACATCCGGGTTATATCGATAAACACTAACCTGCATTGGGCAATTCCTTAGTTCGTTCCGCTTGAGCCAAGCCTACAGCGCCTCCGAGTTGCGCAGCAACTTGGAGGCGCTAATAGCGCCTTTCCATCGGTTCGAAGACCGGTACCGTGGCCGGCTGGAAATTAACCGTCCGCTTGGCCACCCGCTCATCATCCGGGAAATACAGGGAGTGGCACAACCAGTTTTCATCATCGCGTTGCTGATGGTCCTCGCGGGCATGGGCGCCCCGACTCTCGCGGCGCGCCTCGGCGGCGACGGCAGTGGCGTAGGCCACCTCGAACAGGTTGTCTAGCTCCAAGGCCTCCAAGCGGGCGGTGTTGAAGGCGTTGCTTTTGTCCGGCAGGTGCGCTCTGTTGATGCGCTCGCGCAAGCCCTTAAGGGTTTCGATGCCCTTGCGCATATGCTCTTCGGTGCGAAACACCCCGAAACTCGCCTGCATGCAGTTCTGCAATTCCCGCTTCAGCGCAGCCACGCTCTCCCCGGAGGAGGAGGCATTCCAGCGGGCGAGCCGTGCGAAAGCCGCCTCAAGGTCCGATTCGCTGGCTTCCCGGCGGCTGATGCCCTGGCGCATGGCTTGCTCGATATGCAGCCCGGCGGCCCGTCCAAAGACGATCAGGTCGAGCAGTGAGTTGCCGCCCAGCCGATTGGCGCCATGCACCGAGACGCAGGCCGCTTCCCCGGCGGCGTACAGGCCCTCGATGGCCTGGTCCTGCCCCGCTTGGTCCTGGGTTAGCGCTTGGCCACGCACTTGGGTGGGAATGCCGCCCATCATGTAGTGGCAGGTTGGCACCACGGGAATCGGCTCGCGCACCGGGTCGGCATGGGCAAAGGTGCGCGACAGCTCCAGAATGCCCGGCAGACGGCTGTTGAGCACCGTCTCGCCGAGGTGGTCGAGCTTGAGCAGCACGTGGTCCCCGGCCTCGCCGCAGCCGCGGCCCTCGAGAATTTCGATGATCATGGAGCGGGCCACCACGTCGCGGCCCGCCAGATCCTTGGCGGTCGGCGCGTAGCGCTCCATGAAGCGCTCGCCGTCCTTGTTGATCAGGTAGCCGCCCTCCCCCCGGCAACCCTCGGTGACCAGCACCCCGGCGCCCGCGATGCCGGTGGGATGGAACTGCCACATTTCGATGTCCTGCACCGGAAAGCCGGCGCGCAAAGCCATGCCGACGCCATCGCCGGTGTTCATCAGGGCGTTGGTGGTGCTCGCGTAGATTCGCCCCGCGCCGCCCGTGGCCAGCACCGTCGCCCGAGAGGCCACGTAGGCCACGTCGCCAGTCTCGATCTCAATGGCGATGACCCCGGCCACGGCGCCATCCTGGTTCTTCACCAAGTCAACGGCAAACCATTCGTTCAGAAAGGTCGCGCCGCACTTGACGTTCGCCTGGTAGAGGGTATGCAGCAGGGCATGCCCGGTGCGGTCGGCGGCGGCGCAGGTACGGGCCGCCTGCCCACCCTTGCCGTAGTCCTTCGATTGGCCCCCGAATGGCCGCTGATAGATGCGGCCTGATTCGGTGCGCGAAAACGGCAAGCCCATGTGCTCCAGTTCGAAGACCGCTTGGGGACCTTCGCTGCACATGTACTCAATGGCGTCCTGATCGCCAATGTAGTCCGATCCCTTGACCGTATCGTACATGTGCCAGCGCCAGTCGTCGTCCGGATCCTCGCTGGCGATGGCGCAAGTGATGCCGCCTTGGGCGGACACCGTGTGGGAGCGGGTGGGGAACACCTTGGAGATGACCGCCGTTCGTAACCCGGACTGGGCGAGCTCAAGGGCGGCCCGCAACCCGGCGCCGCCGCCGCCGACGATGAGGCCGTCGAATTCCAGTTTGCGCAGCGCAGCCATCAGCCTAGCCCGGCAGCATCCAGAAGAGGCGAATGCCCCACCATGTGTAGATGAACAGCACCAGGCCGCAACCCACTTGGTAAACCATGCGAAAGACCACCGCCCGAGCACCGAAATAGTGCGGCCTGATGTAGTCCGTGCCGACCGTCCACAGGCCGACCCAACCATGGGCGGCGGTGGAGAGAACCGCCAGAACGCTAAAGGCGCGCATTGATGCCGAACCAAAAAACTCGACCAGCTGACGATGATCGAGATCGTCATTGACGAGGAAGAAACTCAGCAGGCACAAGGTGTAGAGCGCCAGCACCACGGCGCTCAAGCGTTGGATCAGGAAGTCCGCCAAGCCGCTGCGCGCCAAGGAAGTGACTTGGGTTACCACAACCAGGCCCCCAGCAGGGCGGCAGCCGCCCCCGTTGCCGCGAAAACCAGCCAAGAGGCTCGCTTGGCCGCGGCAAAGCCATCCCCAACATGCAGATCGAGCAGCAGGTGCTTGATGCCGGCCAGCAGATGGTAGGCCAGCAAGGCGAGAACGCCCCACAACGCCAGTTTCGGGAGGGTCATCGTCAGCAAACCGCCCGCCTCGGCAAAACCCGCTTCGGAGGACAGCGCCAGATCAAGCAGGTAGAGCAGATAGGCGAAGCCAAGGAACAGCAGAATTCCGGAAATCCGGTGGGCAATGGAGGCGATGGCGGT
>JAPPIX010000088.1 GCA_028820495.1 Gammaproteobacteria bacterium | reverse complement strand
CGGTGATTGGCGACCAGCCCCAAGGCGAGCCGCCGCGCTGGCCGCCTTGGCCGCGTCCGGCACGGCTCTCCGCCGCCAGCCGCCATGACCGCCAACTGTTCAGCTACCTGCGCCGGAAGGGGTCTGCTTCGCCGTCAGCGTAGGCTGGACCGACCACCGATATACCTTCCCGGAGTACATCGTTGCCCCGGTAAAGGGTCTTCTTGGTACTCGTGACGGTGGCGTCTAGTGACGTGCACGGTTTACCGAGAACGTTGTTCTGTTTGAAGGTGCTACGAAGCCCATGGACGCACAGTCCTACCTTGATTTGAATGCGTAGATCCGCTTTGTGGCGGCTTCAGGTGGGAAACGCCGCACCCACCGCAGACCGGTGTCAGTGCTTTGGACATCGAGCCGCCACAGCGGGAGTAGAAGCAAATGGAAGAACGACGAGAAATTAGCTCCAGCTGCCATTCCTCGATGCAGTCTTGCAGCTCTTCGCGCACAGCAGCAGTTGATAGTAGAGCCTGTTGATACTCTACGCGCCGATCAACCTCAGGCGGTAACAGTCTTCCACCACTCCTTCAACTAGACGTCCGGGCTAGTATTGAGTTGTATGGTCCTTCTGCCTCGCCCCGAAGCGCAAGAGGTGCTACCATCAAAAAAAGCGGTCATCGCATTCCGCGGAGACATGGATGGGAGCCCACTGCTGATTCGGCTCGGACTGAGAGGTCGAACCATACCCAAGCGGCTGTGGCTCCCATGCGGGTAGCCATCGACTATAGCATAGGAGTTCCTTTATCAAGCGCGCACGAATAAAGGTCGATTCACTCCCGGCATGTCCTGAGGGTGTTCCCACAATAATTGCTGTTCCAACTGGGGATGGAGAACCGTTAATTGGTGAAGAGGCGAGCGTAGCTGATGAGACCTCACATCTAAAGTTAGCCAATTGGAAGATGCTCCTAGGAAAGTCAAGGACCGAACTGGAAACGGAGAAGGCCACCAATCCGGACTTGGCAAAGCTGTTGCGAAACACAACGCTCGACGAGGTTGCACATTGCTACTTTAAGGCGATGCTAAGTCAGACCATCGGCAACGAACCGGAGGTTCAAGACAAGCCTCAAACCATAATTGGCGTTCCGCCCTCAGTTTCGCAGGATCAAGTGAGGTGGCGACAAAACTACAAACGACGAATAGAGCGAGTTTTCGAGGAGTTAGGATATCCGAAGCCCCGCTTTTGGCCGGAACCATTCGCTATTTTCCAGTATCATCTGAACTTAGTCGAGATACGCGACCTTGGAACACGACAAAACGTACTAGTCCTCGATGTAGGCGGTGCGACTACGAACGTTTGTCTGATTCAAACCACACAGCACGGCAGACTCGCTCGGGGCGGTGTCAATCATGTTCCGCACGGAGTGAAGTCCACGGAAGTAGGCGGCGCTACCTTTGATGCGAGTATCGCGAAGGAGCTAGGTCTCGAGGGCCCGGTAAGCCAGATTGTTCGGCACATAAAGTCGGCAAAAGAGAAGCTCTCGGACCTCCAGAACAGTTGGGATGATACCAGCTTGACGAATTGCGTCGAGTTGGATTGGAACGGGCGTAGTGTCGAGCTCTCGGCGACTCTTCTTAAGCGAGTCTTTGTTGACAGTGTTTGGCCTGCTATTGCTGCCACTCTCGATGAAAGCCTCGAGGAGATTGAAGTTAGGGGTATCGGGGCGGAGAAGATACATATCGTCATCCTAGCCGGCGGTGTCTGTCAGATGAGTTTGCTTCAGGAGCTAGTCAAGCTCAAGGTCCGTGCAGACCCAAGATTTGAAGATACGCGATTCCTCGTCCCTCCTGATTACAGATCTGCAGTAGCGCACGGGCTTGCCATCGAAGCGGCCGCAAACTCCAGACATCATGACATGCTGCCGAGTCGCGTCAGTGCTTATCTCCAGGAAGATCTCAAATTCGAATGCGGGCACAAAGGCAACGAATTCTACAAGCCTCCAAAACTAAAAGGCGACTACAAGTCGCAAGGGGATTTGCCTAACGGAATTCTAATCAAGGCACCGAAAGAAATTGGCCAAATGGTTAACAAACCGTGGACTTGGTCATTTCAACTGAGGCAGAAAAGCCGAGAACTCTTCTATCGCTTCTCCAAACTATCCGGTTCCGATAGTATAGAACACGTGCTTGACTCATGGCACCGAATATCTCGCTCGAAAGAACGGGCGGGACGGCGACTTGATCTTACAATGACACTTCAGGAGGATGGGTTTGCAAAGTTATCCGTAGATACCACAGAAAATCTACGCTATGAACTGAAACTCATTGATCTCCATGACTTATCAGAGCTAGTCGGAGATACTTTCTTTGCCGTTGATTTTGGGACCGACAACACACAGATCGCGTACGTAAACCTTAAGGATCCAGATCTGCTTCAAGCTTTGCCAAATAGGTACGTGGCAGACCCCCGTGCGGCTCAAAGGGCGCGCAATCTAGTAACTCAGTTAGTGCGGGTGCTTGGAACAGAGATGCAGCGTGCTACCAAGGTCGCACAACTCAATGAAGAGGCGATAACGGAATATGTCTATCACTCCAATCGAATTGAAGGTAGCAAACTAGATCGTGGCGATACCCAACTGGCATTAGACGCGAACAAGGACGTCGAATCCCATGCGGACTACACCCCTGTCAACTTGGACAGCAGACTCGGGATGATCGATGAACAAGGACGGATTACTGAAGCACCGAGGTTGATACGGGATACCCGCGCCGCTGTTAATCTTCGAGACGCGTTTCAATTCGTCGAAAGGCTCGCGGAAGATGCAGAACAACCGTTTTCCGCGGTGCAGAACAACCGTTTTCCGCGGTTACGCTAAGACAGATGCATCAATTAGTGATGAATGGGGAAGAAGCGGCTTCACCGGGCAGTTTCAGGAAAGAAAATGTTGAGATCTCGCAGACTACCTTCGTCCCACCTGATTTTGTACAAGTGGAGCCTCTAATCCACACAATGTTAGATCACTTCAAGTCAGACGATTTCAGGGAGCTTCCTCCCATCATTCAGGCCGTCGAGGCTCATGCGAGGTTTGTATCGATTCATCCATTTTCTGATGGAAACGGAAGAGTCGCGCGGCTCCTTGCGAACTACTTTATGTGGAGGCAGAAACTGCCCGGGTTTCTCTTGCTGTGGGAAAATCGTGAACGGTACTACGACGCGCTTGAAGAGTGTAACAGCAAGGAGCCTGGCCTATGGGGAAACCTGACCGATCTAGCAAACCTATTTTGCGATGCTTTTGAGGGAACTGTCGAGCAGATTGGAGAAGTGGAGGTAGATGAAGTAGACGTAATAGGTGAGGTGACAGTCGTAGACCGCAGCGAACGGGATTCGGAGTTTACCCGACTGATGATGGAGCTGAAAGATAGCGGGAAAGCGAGGCCGTTGGAATTTGAAGAGCAGTACGAAGGTTGGTTTAATGCTATGTCGGCTGTTCTTTCCGAAGTGAAGGAGCTCTCAGCGCAGCTTTCTCGGGTTTTCAAGACGGAGTGGCAGGGTGAAGTAAGGGTTAAGGATTACCCGATTATTGAGTTGGAGACGTACCGGGCGATTCGTACAAGGCAGCGGTTTGCGCGAACATGGTGTTTAAAGTTAGACTTCGACTTTCTTGTGGACGAGGAGGAGTTGGTATTCTACTTTGGCCCGAGTTCGAAGATGGCGGGCGAACTCAATTCAGCGCTTAGGCGAACTTGTTCGTTGCATATATCTAGGTTCTCGTCTGATCTGTCGCATCACGTTCAAGTAGGGCAACAGCAGTGGTCGCGGCTGCTCGAAATCACGCACGATGGAAGTGAGCTTGGCGTTATACTAAGAGACAATAAAACGAACGCGCCATTGTACGCACAGGACCAGATGGCACGAACTGAAAACTGGTTTGGGATATTGGTGAAAGACCTTTTGGGATCGCGAAAGGTCTAGTTGTTGTTGGCTCAAAGTAGAGATGGTATGTCTTGCGCGGCTACTAAATCGTGAGTGGCGTGCAGCAGCGATGTCACCACTGGTAAGTGGTGAGTTACCTGTGCCGGTAAGGGTCCGTTTCGCCGTCACTATAGTCGTTCATGAATTGCCCGAGCTCAGAGAGCTTGGTGGCGCTTGAAGGGCATCGGCGTAGGTCGGCCGGCAGCTGCTTAATCCCCGATCTCCGACGGTTCAGCGGCTTCGATCTCACCTTCCCGCAGGATGGTCAGGGCCCGCCGGTCGAACGTTGCCAGAACCGTTCCGCCTAGGCTCTCGCCCTGTCGGGCGATGGCGCCGTCGGCAAAATCGCCACCGGATCGAAGGACCTTGGTGCCGGCGTCCACGGCGGGCTTGTCGGTCACAACCGTCTCGATGGCGCAGATTGCTTGGATAGTGTCTGCAACCTGGCTTGCAGTCTGTTGGTAGCTGCGTCTCAACACCCAGGAGAGCTCGCAAAAGACCGGAATTGGGATTGCAAGTACCGTTGCGCGGGCGAGAAGAGCCTCGGCGGCGTCGGCTTGTTCGGTGTCGTCCCGCAGGATGGTGCGCAACAGCACGTTCGTATCGACGGTGATCCTCACCCTTCGCCCGCCCAGCCGGCGGCGGTGGCCTCCCCGATCTCTTCTATCGTCAGGCGTTTCCGATTTGACTGCTCCAGCAATCCGAAAATTGTGGACACAGGTTTGCCCGGTTGCGCTCGCATCTGAATGCAATGGTCTTTGACCAGATCGACGCTCAGCTTGTCGCCAGGCCGTACTCCCAGGTGCTGGAGTACGTCCTTTTTCAGCGTGACTTGTCCTTTGGCTGTGACGGTGAGGGCGATGGCCATGACGCGGAACCTGTGCGTGAAGAGATGATCATGGTAAGGCGATTTGGCCTTACGGTCAATGGCTGGCTGTGTCCCGATCTGTGTCTGCTTCGCCGTCAGCGAAATATAAGGGCGTCAGCTCGTCGGTGCGGTTTGCCGGCGATAGACGTAGAGGGTTGACATCAGGAAATTGACCCCGCCGCCGAGGAAGAAGCCGCAGGTCAGCGCCAACAAACGGTAGCGGTCGAAAAAGTCGACCCAGCCGGTCAGGGCGAGGTAGGTGCCTAGGTTCACGCTGAGACCGGCTAGGCTGACGGCGACAAATTCGGCCCACTGCCGGGTGGGCGGGCGGCGCGGGTGTTCCCCGAAGGTGATGCGGCGATGGAGCGCCCAATTCCAGCTAGCGCCCGGGCCACTTGGTGATTGACGCCGGCCCATTGCAGGCCCAAGTAGAAAAGCACATCAACGAGGAAGCCGCTGGTGCCGACGGCCGCAAACCAGAGCAACCGCGCCCAGCCGCCGAATCGGTGCCGGTACAGGCGGTGCAGGTGCCGAACGGTGTTGATCCACTGCCGAGCGTTCATCTTGCTGGTGCCCGTGGCGCGTTCCGAGAAGCCAATCGGCACTTCCTTGACCTGTAAGCCTCCGCGCACCATGAATTCCAAGGCGATCTTGTAGCCGATGGGCCGCAGTTGCTCTAAGTCGGGCAGTCGTCGGCGATCGGTGGCGAAGAAGCCGCTCATGGGGTCGGCGCAATGCGTGAGCGGCTGGGCCAGCACGGTCGGCAAGCGGGAGGTCAGGAAGCGCCAAGGGCTCCAGGCGCGGTCCAGGGTGCCACCGGTGGCGTAGCGGCTGCCAAGCGCCAGGTCGCAGCCGTCTTCTTCCAACGCTCGCAGCAGGTCGATGATGCGCTCCGGAGGATGGGAGAGGTCGGCATCCATCACCACCAAGCGGTCGAATCGAGCCAGCCGGATGCCTTGCAGCACCGACAGGGAGAGGTCCCGGCTGGCCTCCCGGCGCATGGCCATGCGCACCGGCAGCCGCTGGGCCAGTTCCTGGGCGATGGCCTCGCTGCCGTCGTTGGAGTCGTCATCGACCAGCAGCAACTCCCACTCGATGCCGTTCTCCCCAAGCGCCTCGTCCAAGCGTTCCGCCAAGGCCGGAATGTTGGCAGCCTCGCGAAACGTCGGCACCACGACGGACAGGGTGCGATGCGGACGGGAGGTCTCCACCTATCCTGCTGGCGCCAGGATCACCTCGTCGGATTCGCCGCGCACGAACAGGGGCGCCATGCCGTGCTCCGCCACATCCCGGTCCATCGCCTCCGCCGTGGGCAGTTCGACCGGCTCGCTGGCAGCCTCGAGAATCGGGCGCAACAGGGTGGCGTCGCTGGAGCTGTTGAGAAACAGCCCCGGCTCGGCGAGCACGAAATGCACGGCGCGGCGCAGGGCGGCAGGCTCCCTGAGCGGCATGTACCAAGAGAAGTGGGGGTCCGAGTCGGCGTCCTGCCAACGCCGCCGCGCCACCGACTTGATGGTCTGCATGGCCACGTTGCGGGCCCGGCAAAGCGCCTGCAGGCGCCTGAAGTCCTCAGCATAGACGGGTTGGCGCATCATGGTGTGGTTGTAGGGCAGCAGCACCGAGTCAAAGGGAAAGCGCTCAAGGCTCTGCAAGTGCCGCTCCGCCACCCAAGTGCCGTGGCCGGTGACGCCGATGAAGCGCACTAGGCCTTCCGCCTTCGCCTCCACCAAGGCTTCGAGCGCGCCGCCTGGACCAAGAGCGGTTTGCCACTCGTCTTCATCCACCAGGTTGTGCATCTGCACCAGATCGATTTGCGCAACGCCCAGCCGCTCCAGGGATTGGTGCAGTTGCGTCCGCGCGCCAGCGGCGCTGCGTTCATGGGTCTTGGTGGCGAGAAAGAACTCGGCACGATGCTCGCGCAGAAATGGGGCAAGCCGCAGTTCGGAGTCGCCGTAGCTGGCCGCGGTGTCGATGTGGTTGACGCCGAATTCAAGCAGGGTATCCAAGGTCTTGTCGGCCCGCTCCTGGCGCATCGCGCCGAGCGCCGCCGCGCCGAAGATGATGCGGCTGCTCGAATGTCCGGTGCCGCCGAAAGGTATGCGTTCAATCATGGGTGTGATTCGCCTACTTGATGTTGATCGCCTTGATGATGCCTTCGTTCAATGATCCGGAGCGGAAGGCGCCAAGGTCCAAGGCAACGAAGCGGTAACCGCAGGCCTGGATCTCGGCTTGCAGCGTATCGCGCAGTTCCAGCGCGCGCCCAAGCTCGTCGGCGCCAATCTCCAGGCGGGCCACGTCCTCGTGGTGGCGGACCCGAAATTCAACGAAGCCGAGCCGGGCCAGGCACTCCTCGGCCCGCTCCACTTGGGCAAGCCGTTCGGCGTTGATCGACGCGCCGTAGGGGAAGCGGCTCGACAGGCAGGCGGACTGCGGCTTGTCGGCATTGTCGAGGCCGAGATGAGCGGCCAAGGCACGAACCCCGGCCTTGTCCAGGCCGGCCTCCACCAAGGGCGAGCGGACGGCGAAGTCCTCGGCGGCGATGAGGCCCGGCCGGTGGTCGCCAAGATCGTCGGTGTTGGTGCCGTTGAGAATTTCGGCGAAGCCCTCCTGCCGAGCGATGCTCGCCAGCGCCGTGTACAGGGAGGTCTTGCAGTGGAAGCAGCGATTGACCGGGTTGGCTCGGTAGTCGGGTTTGCTGAGCTCGTCGGTGACGATGACCCGATGGCGCATGCCCCATTCCTCGGCGAGCCATTTGGCTAGGTTCAAGTCGGAGCGCTTGAGGCTGGCGCTGCCGGACGTGACCGCCAGCGCCTTGGCGCCAAGCACCTCGGCGGCCAGAAAAGCGACCAAGGAACTGTCCACGCCGCCGGAGTAGGCGACCAAGGCGCTGTCCATTGCCCCTAGGCTGGCCCTAAGGGCATCGAGCTTGGCGGTGAGTTCGCCGGAAAGCGGTTGCGGTGCCACGGTCAAAGCCGATTGATCTTGTGGGCCAGGTAGCCGGCGCCGAAGCCGTTGTCGATGTTGACCACTGCGAGGCCCGCCGCGCAGCTCGACAGCATGCCCAGCAGGGCGGTGACGCCGCCGAAGGCAGCCCCGTAGCCGACGCTGGTGGGTACGCTGATGACCGGTGCCTCCACCAAGCCGCCGACCACGCTGGGCAAGGCGCCCTCCATGCCGGCCACGACGATCACCACCCGCGCTTGGCGAATCTCGTCGAGCCGGGCCAGCAATCGGTGCAGGCCGGAGACTCCCACGTCGCGAATGCGCAGCACCGGGTTGCCGTAGAAGGCGGCGGTGACCGCCGCTTCCTCCGCCACCGGCGCATCCGATGTGCCGGCGGTGATGACCGCGATCAGGGTATCGGCACCGGCAGGCTCCTGAACGGTGGCGGTGATGGCCGATGCCGCTTCGTGATAGCGGGCGATGGCGGTGCGTTCAAGCACCTGCTCATAGGCTTCCGGGGTGGTTCGAGTGACCAGGGCGTTTTGTCCTGTCCCCACCAAGGCTTCGACCAAATCGGCGATCTCCGCCGCGCTCTTGCCCGCCCCGTAGATCACCTCCGAGGCGCCGGTGCGCGCCAAGCGGTCGCTATCGAGGGTCGAATGGCCTCCACTCGGTTGGCCAACATTCTGGTAGAAGGACGCACGGATCCGGCGGCTCGCCTCGTCAGCCTCGATCGCGCCGTCTTTGAAAGCGGCCAGAATGTCGTCCAGTGCCATGCCTTCAGGCCAGCATCCGATGCGTGGGCGCGCAGAGTTCGGCGATGGACAACCCGTGGCTGCAGGCGTCCTGGCAGGGCGCCCCGCTGCAGCCGAGGCAAGCGCTGGCGTTGACCTCGAGTTGGGCGTACTCCCGGCGGGCGAAATCCAAGTCCTGGTAGTCCGTGGCGTACATGCGGGTGCGCAACACGTCGGAGATGGGCACGTCGAACGGGCAAGCGCCGGCGCAGTCGTTGCAGCCTTGCTGGCAGTAGCTCGCGCCGTTCAGGGCGGCGTAGCGGTGCAACAGCGCTGCATCGCCGGCAGCCAAGGACTGCCAAGCCGATGCGCCGAGGAATTCGTCGATCTTGGCCGTTGAGGTCATGGAGATGACCAAGGCGTCAACATTGGGCTGGGAGAGCGTCCAGCGGAAGGCCGCCTGGGCGAATGAAGCGCCGTCCCGCTCGTAGGGCCGCATGTCGTTCAGACGCGCGCCCATCAGGCACTTCATGGCGACGACGCCGACGTCGAGTTGCTTGGCGCGGCGCAAGGCACGCGGCAGTTGCGGGTGCCGGGCGACGAGGTCGAAGCCCCGGGTGAAGCGTTCGTGGAACTCGGGATCCTGGCCAAAGTTGAGGGAGACCAGCACCACGTCCACCATGTCCTTGTCGAAGGCGTGGTCGAGGCATTCCACCAAGCGCCCCGCATGCCCGGACATCCCGGTGAAACGAATCTTGCCCTGCTGCTTGGCGCGCTCGCAGAACTCGAACCACTCCGGGTTGTCAAGCCGGGCGACATCGTTGACGGCGTGGTTGAAGTAGATGTCCACGTGGTCGGTTTGCAGGCGCCTTAGGCTGCCCTCCAGTTCGCCCATGATCCGTTCCTTGGACGCGCTCGCCGAGGCGACGGTCTTGGAGGCGATGATGACGCGCTCCCGCTGGCCCTTGAGCACGTTGCCGAGCACCCGTTCCGATTCGCCGCCCGTGTAGCCTTCGGCGGTGTCGAAGTAGTTGACGCCCTTGCCCAAGGCGTGGCGGACCAAGTCTTCCTCGCCTAGGCGCAACCGGCTGGAGCCGAAGGAGACATCGGACATCTTGAGCCCGGTGCGGCCCAGCGTCACGTAGCGCCGCACTCGATTGGCGGCATCCGCGTCTCGAACCGCCGCCTGGGGCAGCACCGGCGTCATGGCCGCGGCGCCTGTGCCGACGACGCCCACCTTCAGGAATTGCCTGCGCGACTTCACGTTGCATCCTCCCGCTAATGGCCTATTGGTCCATCATACCCTTTAACGCGCCTAGTCAGCATTGCGCTGTGAAATCTGCAAAAATGCCGGTTTTTGCGGAGGAGCCGAGTTGTGGGCATCAAGTCCATTTTTGCCACTGTTGGAGAGATCAAGCAAGGCATTGAAAACCTCTCCATCGAGGCGTTGAAGCAGGAACTGGCGGAGCGGGACGATCTGCTGCTGGTTGACGTGCGGGAGATCCAGGAATACGTGGATCTAGGCGCGATTCCCGGCGCCCGCCATGCGCCCCGGGGGATGCTGGAATTCTGGGCCGACCCGGAAAGCCCCTACTTTCGGGACTACTTCACCCCGGAGGCCCGCATCGTCGTCTATTGCGCCGCCGGCGGGCGCTCCGCCCTGGCGGCCAAGGCGCTGCTTGACATGGGCTATCCGGACGTCGCCCACTTGGAGCCCGGCTTCAACGGCTGGGCCAAGGCTGGCGAAGCCGTGCAGGAAACCGCTTCCGCAAGCCGCTGGATGCGCAAGCCCAAGGTGGAGTAAACGACCGCCTCAAGCGGGTTACAATCCATTTTTGCCGCCGAACAGGAAGATTGCGCATGTCCGACGATCTGGAAAACTACGAATTGGTCTCCATCTATCGCCTCAATCCCGACGACCAGGAACGGCTGCTGCTCACCCAGCGGGAGTGCGTGTTCAACTGGTGCACCAAGGACGAATGGCCCGTGGGGGTCATCATGTCCTACATCTGGCGCAAGGGGCGCGTCTGGCTCACGGCCGGCGCCCACCGGCACCGCATCTCGGCGGTGCGGCGCAACCCCAAGGTGTCCGTGGTCATCACCAGCACGGGCACCGAACTTGGCCCCTCGAAGACCATTACCATCAAGGGGCGCTGCGTGGTGCATGAGGATCGGGAGACCAAGGATTGGTTCTACCCCGACTTCGCCCGCGCCCTGCGGCCGGAGGAGGACGCCGCCAAGGCCTTTGAGCAGATGCTCGATTCGCCGCTGCGCATCGTGCTGGAAGTGATTCCCGAAAAGTACATCACCTACGACGGGGTGAAGATGTGGGCGCACACCGAAGGCAGCCTGGACCCGTCGGAGCTCGCTGAACCCCTGGAGTCCGACACGGTGCGCCTGCGGCGGGAGATCCAACGGCGCAACCTGTGATCCCCGTCATTGCCTCCCAAGTTGGCCTGCTGCTGGGCCTGTTGGCCCTCGGCCTCGTGGCGCTCTCCTTGGCCCGCCAGATCGGTGTGCTTCATGAGCGCACCGCGCCGGTAGGCGGGTTGCTTGAGAAAGCACGGCGCGAGGCCGCCAAGGTGGATCGAATCGATCTCGACGCTGTGCCGGTGGCCACCGCGGCGGGTTTCGCCGGCCCGTTGCGGCAGCTTGCCAAGGGCCGGGCCATCGCCCTGTTGTTTGTCAGCGATGAGTGCGCGGTCTGCAAGTCCCTGCTGCCAAGCTACGAGGCGGCACTGGGCCGCTACGAAGCGTTGCCGCTGGTCTTGGTGGGCGGTGCTGCCAGTAGCGACCTAGGCAGCTTCGCAGAGCTTCATGGCTTGCGCCCTGAAAGGGTCTTGGCCAGTTCCGAGCTCGCCGTCGCCCTGCAAGTGATGCAAACGCCGACCCTAGTGCTGCTTGATCCGGACGGGCGCCTGCTCGAACGGGTGCGCCTACGGGGGCCCACTCATCTGACCAGAACCGCGACGCGCTTGGCGGAGGCGGCATGACGATCTTTCGCGGGCTCAAGGTGCTCGATGTGGGCACTTGGATCGCCGCTCCGGTGGCCGCCACCATGCTGGCCGACTACGGCGCTGACGTCATCAAGGTGGAAAGACCGGGGCGCGGCGACGATTACCGGCGCTTCGCCTCCTTCGCCATCAGCCCGAACGCGGAGGCCAACTACACGTGGCTGCTGGACGCGCACAACAAGCGCTCGCTCAGCTTGAACCTGAAGTCGGAGGAGGGGCGGCGCATCCTCCTGGAGCTGGCGGCGCAGGCCGATGTTTACATCACCAACCAGCCGCCGGCCCTGCGCCGCGAACTGAACCTGACCTACGACGACTTGAAGGCGCTCAACCCGCGGCTGATCTACGCCTCGCTCACCGGCTACGGCGAATCCGGGCCGGAACGCGACCGCGAAGCCTTCGACTTGGTCGCCTACTGGGCGCGCAGCGGCCTGATGGACCTAGTGCGCGCGCCGGGTGCGGACCCGGCCCAGTGCTTGCCGGGCATGGGCGACCATCCCACCGCCATGGCGCTTTACGCCGGCATCGTCACCGCGCTGCTGGACCGCGAGCGAACGGGGGAGGGCCGCATGGTGCACACCTCGCTGATGGCCAACGGCGTTTGGGCCGCTTCCTGCATCGCCCAGGCGCGCTTTTGCGGCGCTGCGACCGCGGGCTACCAAGACGTCCACCGGCACTTTTGGAACCGCCCCCTGTACTGCGCTGCGGACGGCCGCTGGCTGCAGTTCACCATGGTGCGCACCGACGCTGAGTTCAAGCGGGTTTTGCGGGGGCTGGAAGTCGAGGATTGGAGCGACGATTCGCGCTTCGCGACCAGCGAATCCCGCATCACCCATGGCGAGGCGCTGATCGAACGGCTTCGCGCCCGCATTGCGGCTGAGCCGAGCGACCATTGGATGGCGCGGTTTGCCGAGACTGGTGCACCGGTGGCCTTGGTGGGCCAGGTTGATGATTTGGCCAACGATCCCCAGGTCGCGGCCAGCGGCTTGCTTTCCCCGCCCAGCGACGCCGCCGAAGGGGCGCAGTTCATTCGTCCGCCGATCAACGTTGAAGGGCTGGATCCGGCGCCGATTGAGAAGGCTCCGGAACTGGGTGAACACAGCGCTGAAGTGCTCGCCGAACTGGGCTATGGCGATGCGGACATCGCCCGCTTCGCGGCGCAAGGCGTGATCTGATTGGATCCCGTCTCCCAAGCGGCTCTTGGCGCGATTGCCGCCCGCAGCGTCGCACCCGCCGACATGGCCAAGGGGGTGCTCATCGCCGGTGCTGCCCTGGGGGCCGCTCCGGACCTCGACGTGGTCTTCTCGATTGGCGGCGATTTCTTTGACACCTTAAGGCACCATCGGGGTGTCACCCACTCGCTCATCGTGCTGTTGGCGCTGGGCCCGCTGGCTGGCCACTGGCTGTGGCGGCGCTTTGGCGATGGTCTGCGTTGGCGCCGACAACATCTCTGGTGGCTGGCGGTGGCCACGCTGGCGCTGCTGTCGCACCCGCTGTTGGACGGTTTGACGACCTATGGCACCCAGTGGCTGGCGCCGTTTTCCGATCGGCGCTTCGCGGTCAACGCCATGCCCATCATCGACCCGGTGTTCACCCTGATTCTGCTCGGCGGATTGGCGGCGGGGATTTGGCTCAAGTCGCCGCGCCGCCGCAAGGCTTCGGCACTTGCCGCCTTGGCGCTGAGCTGCGCCTACCTCGCGTACGGATGGGCGCAAAACCGGGAAGCGGCGCAGTTTGCCGCCGCCCAACTGGAAACCGAGGGGGTGGGGGACTACGAACTAAGCGCCTTCCCCACGATTCTGCAGGTGCATTACCGGCGCATCGTGGTGCGCACGCCCAGCGAGGTGCGGGTCGGCTACTACTCCACTTGGTCGCCGTGCGCCATCCAATGGGGGCGGGCATCTCGGGCGGGCGCGGCGGCGGCTTCGGCGTTGGCGGCCACGGACGAAGGCCGCACCTTTGATTGGTTCGCCATGGGCTGGAGCTTTCCCGTGGTGCAGCCATTGGCCAACGGCTTCCTGGTCACCTTGAACGATCTGCGATACGGCGCCACCTTGGACCCTAGGGAGAGCTTCTTCTCCATCGGCGCCCGCTTCGATGCGGCTTGGCGGCTGCTTGCGCCGCCCATTGGGCGCGGCTTCAGCCCAGACCAGGACCGTCTTGACTTCAAGACCTTGTTCGACGCGGCCTATTTTTCGGAGTGCCCATCCGCTGCCGCGGAGTTCACTCCCACCTAGCGGGATTGGTGGAATCCGTGAAAACGCCGTCCAAACCACCGCGTCGAGACCTTGTGTTGATCGGGGGAGGGCACAGCCACGTCCAGGCGCTCAAGTCGTTCGGCATGGCGCCCCTGGACGGGGTTCGAGTGACCGTGGTGGCCCGAGAGGTCCACACGCCCTATTCGGGCATGCTGCCGGGATACGTCGCGGGGTTTTATGGCTGGGACGAAATTCACATCGACCTCGGCCCCCTGTGCCGCTTCGCCGGAGCCCGTCTCATGGATGATGAGGTCACCGCGCTTGATTTGGATGAGGGTGTGGTCCACTGCGCCCAGCGGCCGCCCATTCGCTTTGACCTGCTGTCCATCAACTGCGGTGCGGCGCCGGAGGCCCCGGTTGAGCTGGGCCACTGCGTCAAGCCCATTGGCCGCTTTCTGCCCGAATGGGACAGCCTGCGCGACCGCATCCGCCCCAACGCCAAGCTGGTGTTCGTCGGTGGCGGCGCCGGCGGCCTCGAATTGGCCCTGGCCGCCCGCCGGGCCTTGCCGGAATCCATCGACATCAAGGTGGTCGCCGCCGACATCCTGCCCGGTCATGGCCGCATGGCGAGAAGGCTGCTCCTCGGCGAGCTGGCCAAGGCCAACATCGCCTTGGTTCGCGGCTTGGTTGCCTCGGGGTCTGCGGACGCGCTACGCCTTCAGGATGGCGCGGAGTTGGCGTTCGATCATCTGTTTTGGGTGACGGGCGTCCAAGCGCCGCCTTGGATTCGCGACAGTGGGCTGGCCACCGACGGCAAGGGCTTCATCCGCGTGAATGCCAACCTGCGTTCCGTTTCCCATGAACGGGTTTACGCCGCCGGGGACATTGCCCACTTCGAAAGCGGGGCTCGCCCCAAGTCAGGTGTTTACGCGGTGCGCGCCGGTCCTGCGCTGGCGGGTAATTTGCGTCGTGTCCTGGAGGGCCGTTCGGCGCGGCCCTATCGGCCCCAGCGCCGCGCCTTGAGCCTGATCGGCACCGGCGATGGCCGAGCGGTGGCTTCGAGAGGCGCCTTGGCCGTTTCCGGGCGCTGGGCTTGGCATTGGAAGCAGTGGATTGATCGGCGCTTCATGCAGCGCTACCAGGAATTGCCGGCCATGGATGAGGCGGCGCCGGAGGATGGTGATGAACTGGACGCCATGCGCTGCGGCGGCTGCGGCGCCAAGATCGGAGCCGGCGTGCTGAACCGGGCGCTGTCGCGGCTGCCGGCTCAATCGGGCACCCATCTGCTGCAGGGCATCGGCGATGACGCGGCCCTGCTGGCGCCCAATCCGGCCCCCTTGGCGTTGACCATCGACGGTTTTCGCAGCCTAGTGGACGATCCCTACCGGTTCGGGCGCCTGACCGCCCATCACTGCCTGAACGACATCTACGCCATGGGCGCGGTGCCGACCAGCGCCATGGCGCTGGCCACGGTGCCGCTGATGTCGGAGGCATTGATGGAAGACGAGCTGCACCAAATGCTGCTCGGCGCGGTTGAGGTGTTGAACGCCGACGCCGTGCCGCTGGTGGGCGGCCATTCCGCCGAGGGCGCAGAGTTGTCGCTAGGCTTGGCGATCAGCGGCGCGGCGGTCGATCCGCCACTCACCAAGGGGCGCGCGCAGCCCGGTGATCGGCTGATCCTCACCAAGCCCCTGGGAATCGGCGTGCTGCTTGCCGCGCACATGCGTGGCCTCGCGCCCACCGCCCTGGTCCAGGACGCCTTGCGCCGCCTCGACCGCTCGAATGCCGAAGCGCTTGCGGTGCTGCGCCGGCATGGCGTTCGCGCCGCCACCGACGTCACCGGCTTCGGCCTGATCGGACATTTGGCGGAAATGCTGGACGCCAGCGGGTTGGGCGCAACGCTTTGGTTGGACGGTCTGCCCGCCTTGGAGGGGGCGATGGGTGCTTTCGAGCGTGGCGCCGCCAGCGTGCTGCAGCCCGACAACGAACTCGCGCTGTCCCAGTTTGAGCTGCGCGGCTGCCTGCCGGCGGATCCGGCCGTGCAGCTATTGGCCGACCCGCAAACCGCCGGTGGCCTGCTGGCCTGCGCCCCTGAAGCGGAGGCACCGGCTTGCTTGGAAGCCCTGGGCAACGCCGGATACGCCGACAGCGC
>JAPPIX010000181.1:2668-15866 GCA_028820495.1 Gammaproteobacteria bacterium | reverse complement strand
CTTCGGACCTAGTGTGCTGTCCCGCAAATAAGTGTGATTATTCGTGGCCCTTTTGCCCCCCGGCCGCGTTGCTCCGCCTTGTGTGGGGCCTGCCACACGGCGTTGTCGCGCCTTGCCGGGAGCCAAAATGGCCTAGCGCCTAAAACCCACTTATTTACGGGACAGCACACTAGCTTGGCGTGAGTCCAGCTGGGGCGGCGGGTGGTGACGGCGCGCCTGCGGAGCAGGTGCGCTGGCTAGGGCCAAGCCGGTCGTGTAGGGTGCGGGCATGGGCAGCAGCGAGAAACCGGCGTTCAACACCGTTGGCCTGATCGGGCGGCGGGACAGCGCCCACGTGGCCGACACGCTAAGGGCGGTGGTCCGGTGCTTGGCGGGGCATGGCGTTAGCATCCTGGTGGAGGATCAAACCGCTGCCCTGCTGGAGGGCGAAGGCTTTGGGCTGTGCTCACGGCAGAAGCTTGGCGAGCGCTGCGGCCTGATCGTGGTGGTCGGCGGCGACGGCAGCCTGCTCAGCGTGGGCCGGGACTTGGCCCATGCGGGGGTGCCAGTGGTCGGCATCAATCGCGGCGGCTTGGGTTTTTTGGCGGACATCGCGCCCAAGGGCATCGATGAGCAGCTCGGCGCGGTGCTGGCGGGGGAATATCGGGTGGAGGACCACTTTCTGCTCGAAGCCAAGGTGCTGAGGGAGTCGCAGGAGCTCGCCCGGTCGCCGGCGCTCAACGACGTGGTGGTCAATCCCGGCAGCCTGGCCCGCATGATGGAGTTCTCCTTGGCCGTCAATGGCGAGTTCGTGTACGACCAGCGCTCCGACGGCTTGATCGTGGCCTCGCCCACCGGGTCCACGGCCTATGCGCTCTCCGCCGGCGGGCCGATCATGCACCCATCCCTGGACGCCATCGTCATCGTGCCCATGTATCCCCACACCCTCACTTCCCGGCCCTTGGTGGTGCGGGGCGATTCAACCATCACGGTGACCTTGGGCGCTGTGGAGCGGGCGCAGGTGAGCTGCGACTCCCAAGTCACCTTCGACCTGGAAAGCGGCGATCAAATCGCCATCGAAAAGTACACCGCGCCGCTGCGCTTGGTGTACGCCTACGGCCACAGCTTCTACGAATCCTGCCGCAGCAAGCTCGACTGGGCCACCCGGCTAGGGGGACAACGATAACCCGGAGCGAGGGCATAACGAACCGACACGAACCGGAGGTTCGCGTTCGCGCCCTCGAGCCGAGCTGTTCCTATGGGTTGACTTCGCTGCGTGGCGGAACGTCGAGGTCGCGAAGCACGCCGGCGTCGGTGACGCGGATGTCGGCAATGCACTGTTGGTTTTCGTTCAGCACCACCTTGGCGCCTTCGTCGCGGGTTAGGTTCATCAACGCATCGAAGTGAACTTGACCGAATCCGACCGGATGGCCGGGCGTTCCGTCGTGGAGCGGACGAACAATCGCGCTGTGATCGTTCAACCCCCGGCGCAGGGTTTCCAGAGTGGGCGCCTCGACCCAAGGCATGTCCCCCAAGGCAATAAACACGCCATCGAAGTCCTTGGCCGCGGCGATGCCAGCGGCCAGCGAATGGCCCATGCCCAAGTGCGCCTCAGAGGCAAAGACCTTCGTGCAGCCACCGAGCCCCCGCGCCCAATCACTGTCTTCGGGACGCAGCACCAGGAAAACCCACTCGAAACCTTCCTGATAGCGGGCGAGGGTGCTTTCGAGCAGGGTGCGCCCGTCCGGCATCGACCATTGCCGCTTGTCGCTGCCGAAGCGCCGGGCGAAGCCGGCCGCCAGAATGACGGCGGCGCAGTTGAACGTCGGTTCAGGCGACAGCGCGTTCAAACGCTTGGCGGCCCTCGGCCACCCGGCCCTTCTGCACGGCGATGATCTCCGCCATCACGGCGACGGCGATTTCCGGGGGGGTCTTGCTGCCAATGGGCAGGCCGATGGGGGCGTGCAGGCGCTCCAGTTCGGCCTCGCCCAGATCCAGCGCCCGCAGGCGCTCGCGGCGGCTGGCCGAGGTGCGGCTCGAACCCATGGCGCCGACGTAGAAGGCTTCGGTGGTCAGCGCTTCCATCAGGCCCATGTCGTCGATGCGGGGATCGTGGGTGAGGGCGACGATGGCCGAGGAGGGATCCTTGGCGTATGCCCGCACGGCGTCGTCGGGCATGTCGTTGATCAACCGCACGCCGGGGACGTTGAAATCCTGCAGCAGGTGGTCGCGGGGGTCGCAGACCGTGACCTCGTAGTCCAGGGATTGCGCCATGTCGGCCAGATACCTGGAGACCATGCCGGCGCCGATGATGAAAAGCTGGCGCCGCGGGCCGTAGGTGTGCTCCAGCACTTCGCTCGCCGGGTTCCACTCCAAGGGTTCGTGCGCGTCCACGTCCCGATGGCTGAAATCGCCTCGGCGCAGATCCACCCGTCGGCGCACCGGACGCCGTTCGGCCAAGCGCTCCTTCAGATGCTGGAAGTGGGACAGCCAAGGCTCGGCGGCCTTAAGCGGCTCGACCACGATGTAGAGGTGGCCGCCGCAGGGCAGGCCCAGCTTCTCGGTTTCCTCGGCGGTGATGCCGTACTGAAAGAACTGCGCCCGCTCCGCGGCGAGTTCGCCCCGGGTGAGCTTCTCCAACAGGTCGTCCTCAACGCAGCCCCCGGACAGGGAGCCGGAGACTTGGCCTTCGGGATTGCAGGCGAACAGGGAGCCGATGGGGCGGGGCGAGGAGCCCCAAGTCTGCACCACCGTGGCCAGCCAGCACGGCTGGCCGCCGTGCAGCCAATCGGCGACTTGGTTCAGGACTTCGTTATCGACGGCCTGCATGGATAGAATAGCCGGACGGTTGTTCGATGCGATCCGGAATGTTAGCACGGGACGGATTGCCGCCCGAACTCTCATCCACCTTCCGAACCTGTCAAGGAGCCCGCTTTTGCCATCCCAAGCCCTGCCCGCACCCACGTTTCTCAAGGACTACCAGCCGCCCGCCTACCGCACCGAGGAGACGGGACTCGCCTTCGACATTGGCGACGGTGCCACCAAGGTGCGCTCCAAGCTGCGCATTCGACGCGCGCCCGAGGCGGCCGCCGATGCGCCGCTCGTGCTCGACGGCAAGGAATTGGAGCTGCTGGCCGTTCGCTTGGACGGCGAGGCGCTAAGCGGCAACGAGTACCGGGTGGATAATGAGTCCCTCACCATTCACGCCCCGCCAGCGGCGTTCGAGCTCGAGGTCGAGACCCGCATCAAGCCCGAGGACAACAGTTCCCTGTTGGGGCTGTACAAGTCGCAGGCGATGTACTGCACCCAGTGCGAAGCCCAAGGCTTTCGCAAGATCACCTACTACCAGGACCGCCCCGACGTGCTGGCGAGGTTCACCACCACCATCACCGCCGACGCCGAGCGCTTTCCGGTGCTGCTGTCCAACGGCAATCTGGTGGCGGATGACGAGGGCCGGGAGCGGCGCACCGTCACCTGGCAGGACCCGTTCCCGAAGCCTTCCTACCTCTTCGCCCTGGTGGCCGGTGACCTGGCCTGCAAGGCCGACCACTTCACCACCATGAGCGGGCGGCAGGTGGAGCTGCGCATCTACTCAGAGCCGCACAACATTGGCCAGTGCGAGTACGCCTTGGGGGCGTTGAAGCGCGCCATGCGCTGGGATGAGGAGACCTTTGGGCGCGAGTACGACCTGGACATATTCATGATCGTGGCGGTGGAGGACTTCAATGCCGGGGCCATGGAGAACAAGGGCCTGAACATCTTCAACACCTCCTGCGTGCTGGCCTCCCCGGACACCGCCACCGACGCCACCTACGAACGGGTGGAGGCGATCATCGCCCACGAGTACTTTCACAACTGGTCCGGCAACCGGGTCACCTGCCGGGACTGGTTCCAGCTCAGCCTCAAGGAGGGCTTCACCGTTTTCCGGGATGCGGAGTTCACCTCCGACATGCACTCCAGGACGGTGAAGCGCATCGAGGACGTATCACTCCTGCGGGCGGTGCAGTTCGCCGAGGACAGCGGCCCCATGGCCCACTCCGTGCGCCCGGACTCCTACATCGAGATATCCAACTTCTACACCCCAACCGTCTATGAAAAGGGCGCCGAAGTGGTGGGCATGGCCGCGCGCTTGGTGGGCCGCGAGGGTTTCCGCAAGGGCACGGATCTGTACTTCGACCGTCACGACGGCCAAGCCGTGACCACCGAGGACTTCGTGGCCGCCATGGAGGACGCCAACGGCATCGATTTGGGCCAATTCCGGCGCTGGTACGCCCAAGCGGGCACCCCGATCCTGAAAGTGGGCACCGAGTGGCAGGACGGCACGTTCCGCATCGAGATCGAACAGCATTGCCCGGCGACCCCGGGCCAGCCGGAGAAGGCGCCGTTCCACATCCCGGCCTTGATGGGGTTGCTGGGCGCGGACGGCAGGGAGCTCACCGTGTCGGATTTGCGCATCACCAGCGATGACGCAGCCATCGAGGTGCGTGGCGCAAGCCTCTTGGCACACTTGCACGAACCAACGACGACCTTGGAGGTGGGCGGCTTGGCCACACCGCCGGCAGTCAGCTTCCTGCGCGGCTTCTCCGCCCCGGTACGGGTGCGCTACCCCCGCTCGCCGCAGGCCCTGGCCTTTCTGGCCCGCCACGACAGCGACGGCTTCGCCCGCTGGGACGCCATGCAGAGCCTGCTGCTCGACGAGTTGGATCGAATGGGTGGCGGGGCCGAGGTGAGTGAAGCCGTGCTCAACCTGTTCCGCGCCCTGATCGGCGATGCAGCCGAGGCGGAGGACGCCGAGACCGGCTCCATGCTCGGGGAAATGCTGCGGCTGCCCAGCGAGGCCTATGTATTCGAACAGGTCGAGTCGATCGACGTGGAGGCGATCATCGCCGCCCGGGACCGCCTGCTTGAGACCTTGGCCAAGGAGTTGGCCGATGGTTGGCGTCAACTCTACCAACGCAATGCTGCCCAAGGCCCCTACCAGCCGGACGCCATGGGCATGGCGCGCCGGGGTCTGAACAACCTCGCCTTGGGCTACCTGGCCCACTCCGGGGCGGAGGATGTCAACCGCCTGCTGAAGGCCCATCTGGACGCCGCCGACAACCTGACCGACCGCTTGGCGGCGCTGCGCCAGATCGCCGACCGCGCCGCCTATCCCAACCGGGCGAAGGTGCTGGACGACTTCTACCAACGTTGGCAGCATGAAAGCCTGGTGGTCAATCAGTGGTTCGGCATTCAGGCCAGCGCTCGCGGCACGGACGTGGCTGCGGTTCGGAAACTGGAGGCCCACCCAGGCTTCGACCTCAGCAACCCCAACAAGCTGCGTTCGCTCTTTGGTGCCTTTACCCGCCAAAACAGCCGCAACTTCCATGTTGCCGATGGCTCCGGTTACGATTTTCTGACCGATGTCATTGTCGGCCTCGACGCCAAGAACCCGCAAATGGCCTCGCGCCTGCTGACTCCCCTAACCCAATGGAAAAAGTTCGACGCGGCCCGCCAACGCCTCATGAGGGCTGGCTTGGAGCGTCTGGAAGCCCAAGCAGGACTATCCAAGGACGTGTTCGAGGTGGTGACTAAGAGCCTAGCGCGGGATTGAGGGCATCGGGGATCCCCTGAATCTCTCCGATTCAAGACGAGGCCGGGCCGGGATGGAAGCTCGCGGGTAACTTTGCTAAATCCGAAATCCCAAGAGTGCGGCTGTTGCGCCCTGCTTCTTGTCGAGCGTCACGAAGGACAGTTCGCTGGGGTCGGGCGCGACATAGAGCGCGGTCGCCAGATGCCAGAGGTCCGCACCGCGCCCATGTCCTGTATCAAGAACTGCAACGATTTCCGGGGATAGCGATCGATTCGGCATGATCCATTCGATTCGTGCGATGCGATCCGCTTCAAAGGGGCGACCTTCACGGGAATAGACCGACCGCAGTTCCGCTTCGAGTAGATTGGAGGACAGGATGGTGGTGCAGGCATTCAGGCGTTGCGCGACAGCAGGAGCCTCCGGCTCGCCGAAGGCCACCGCGACCAAGGCCGAGGTGTCCACGTACGCGATGGTCACTCATTGCGCTCGGAGAGGAACCGATCAAGCGCTCCCGGCTGTGGCTTTCCGGGGACGAGTTCTCTGTGAGGTCCTTTGGAGCGAGTGAGTATCCCCCGTCGTCTCAGGTTCTCAAGCCGGGCTGCAAAGGACTCGGGCTTTCGTGCGGGGCGGATTTCCGCCACGGGCTCCCCCCGGTAGGAGATAGTGATCGTTCTCCCTTCGCGCACCTGACGAATCACTTCGGAGAAGCGCGTTTTGGCTTCGTAAACGGAAAGCAGGTCAGTCATGGTGTCGCTCCTGCAAAGTTGGATGAGTCAGTCATACATGACCTAGTCTAACTGGTCAGACCAGGTTCCGCCAGTGCGGCTTCCAGCCCGCATGCCGCCGGTGCCTGCTTCAAGATTCATATCTTCATCCGTTCAATGGGGATAGTGGGGTCGCGGTTCGCTCCGCCTCCTGTTCTTCCTTTACCAGCGCTCGGGTGGCGCCTAGCAGATCCTGGCCGCTGATCTCGCCGCTGGGGTCGCTGGCGTAGAGGGCGCGGTTGAGGCGTTCGAGCAGTTCAAGGGCCTTCGGCGTTCGGCGGACGCGGGCCAGGGTCTTAGCGGCCGAAAGTTGCCAATGGGCGCTTAGGTACTTGAGCCAAGCGTTGCGCATGGCGTCCATTCGGTCGGTTTTGCAGGCTTGGTTGAGGGCCTTCCACGCGGTCGCGGCAGCATCGGGCGGCGCTGGGGTTGGGGCAGGTCGGCGCCGGTGGCGCATGAGCAGCCAAGTGGCCATCCAGCCGAGAAATCCGGCGGCGGTGAGCGCCAACAGCCAAACGGGATAGGTGGCGGTGCCGGACGATGGGGTGTCGGTTTCCGGGTGAGGAATTGGCTGGGCATTCGCCGTGTTGGCGGGTTCGCTGCGCTGTGGACCCCCCACGGACGTTTCCTCCGCGGGGCCTAGGTCGGCAGGCGCCTCGCCGGTGATGCGAAGGGCTCGCCCTGGCAGGACGGCCTCCTGCACCCGCTCGTTGACGCTGTCCCACCAAGTGAGCTTGAGGGGTGGGAGCGTCGTTTCGCCGGGATGAACGGGGATGATGGAGTGGGTCTCCTGGCGGCTGCCTTGAGCGCCTAGGTTGGAATTGCCGTCGTCGAGGCGCACAGGTTCGGGGTACTGCTTGAAGAAGCGCTCGGGCAGGTTCAGGTCCAGAGGGGGCACCGAGGAGCCGGTGTTGCCCGCCACGTTGACCCGGATGGTCCGTTGCACCGGCTCGCCGACGTGAAAGCGCGGGTCGGCGGGCTGCCAAGTCTCGGCGATGGAGACGCTTTCAGCCGGCAGCCAAGGTTGGTCGGCTGGGTAGTTGGGGGGAATGGGCAGCACCTCAACCTGGATTTCCGGGGTGCTCACGCGGATGCCGGAACGCCGTCCGCCCGTCGGTCCGGGCAGGCGCACAGAGCTCATCACCGAGATTTCCGGGATGCGCAGGCGGCCCTTCTGCTCCGGGAAGACGGCGTAGCGCTGTTCGAGCACCCCGTAGGGTTGGCCGTGGCGGGTGGCGGTGGCGGAGCGGTTCTCGCCTAGGGGGATGACCAGGGCGCCGGGGATTTCGGGCGTCGCGGGCAGGTCGCTATAGACCTGCACGCCGTTGGCGTAGAACAGGCTGCGGGTCAGTATGGTTTGCGCTTGAACGCGCACCGGGTTGGGGGCGGCGTTGGCCTTGAAGAAGATCATGGCTTCAATGGCGTCGCGCACGCCAGCGTCCAGTGGAATGACCTGCAAGCGCAAGGGCGGGCTCTGCTGGCCGCCGAGGCTGAGGGGAGGGACATCCAGCCAGCCGCTTCGCTTGGGACGCAGGTTGATCTGGTATTCAACCCATTGGCTGACTTGGCCGTTGACGCTGCGGAATTGGGTGGTGGTGTTCGTGCCGACCACTTCAAAGGCGTTCTCCAACGGGCTCACGTCGAGTTCCTCGGCTTGGCTGGCGCCTTCCGCGCGCAGGGTGAGTTGGACGGTGCCCAGCTCGTCGATGGCTTGGCGGTCCAAAGTGGCCGTGATGGCGGCATTGGCGTTGGCAGTGAAGACGGCGGCCAACAGCCAAAGCAATCGGAAGGCTTGATTCACCAGATCTTCTCTTGCTCTCGGTTGCGGTAGTCGCCTTGGCGCAGCCGCTGGTTGGTTTCGTATTGAAACTTGCGCCGCAACAGGCCACCGGGGTCGTCGGGAACTCGACGCAGCCACTGCTCCAAGGCCTCCTGCTGCTCGTCGCGGGCGCCTTCGGCGTCGGCGGTTTCGGCATTTGCCAGCGGATCGCCCTCGTGGGTTTCCTCCTGCTGGCCCGTTCCTTGGCTGCTTTCCGCCTCGGAGGGGTCCGAGCCCGCCTCACTTAGTTGCGGCCCGTCGGCGCTTTGGCCGTCTTGCTGGGGCGGCTGGTCCTGGTTTTCGCTGGGGCTCGGCTGGTTGCCGGACTGCGCCTCCTCGCCCGCCTGCTGTTCGAGAAGCTGTTCCATGAGCGCCTTGTTGAAGGTGGCGTCCTCGTGGTCCGGCGCACCGGACAGGGCTTGGTCATAGGCGGCGATGGCGGCTTGGTAGTCGCCAAGCTGGGCCAAGGCGTTGCCGAGGTTGTAGTGGTCGGTGGGGGTTTGGGCTGCGCTCCAGCCCTGGGCTGCGCCTTGGTAATCCTGGCTGCGGTAGCGGGCCGCGTTGCGCCAATCCCGGTCTTCGAAGAGCTCGGCGGCCGCTTCCGGGCTTCCGTCCTCCAGCGCTTGCCAGCCCTGCTGATCGCGGCGTTGCCACAGGTCGTCCCAGAGGCCGGCACTGGCGGGGAAGGGCAGCAGGCAGACGAGGGCGCAGGCGAGGACGCCGCGGCGGAAGCCGAGCAGCAGAACCGGCAGCAGGAGCACCGCGCCCCAATAGCCGACATCCGCCCAGACGTCGAATTCCCGGTCGAGTTCCTGGCTTGCGGCCTCACCGGGCAGGGGCGTCGCCAGCAGGTGGCTGATGTCCGCATCGCCCACCCCGATGGGGCGATAACGTCCGTGGCAGAGGTCCGCCACGGTGGCCAGCCGGTCGCCGTCCAAGGACGCTCGAACGATTTGGCCTTGGCTGTCCACCAGTTGCTGGCCTGGTTGATTGGCGAACTCCAGGGGAATGGGTGCCCCCGCAGCCGTGCCGACGCCGAGGATGGACAGCGGAAAGCGACGGCTGCAGCGGGCGGTGACTTCACCAACCCGATCAATGCCGTCAGTCACCATGAGCAGCCGGCCCTGCGCCATGCGGGCGTTGGCGAGAAGTTCGAGCGCTAGGTCCAAGGCGCTTGCCGGATTGCTGCCGAACACCGGCATCATGGCCGGGCTCAGCGCCGTCAGCAGATTCTCTATGGTTCGCACGTCGTCGGTCAGCGGGGCGACCACGTGGCCGTCCCCGGCATAGGCCACCAGCGCGGTGAAGCCTTCGTCGCGGACGCGGAGCACATCGGCGATCTTGTGGCCAGCCCGCGCCAGCCTTGAGGGGCTGAGGTCCTCGGCGTACATGGACAGCGACAGGTCGAACAGGATGACCAAGCCGTCCTCCTTCTGCTCGACCGGCTGCGGCAGGCGCTGCCATGTAGGGCCGGCCAACGCGGCGCTGCCGACCAGCAATGCCAGCGCCGCCGCCCAGGCGGTCCAGCGGTGCCGGCTTTCCTGGGCGCGCTCCAGCAGCGCATTGAGCAGGCGGGGCTCCACGGCGTCCTGCCAATGGGAGCCAGCGAGGTGCTTGCGCGCCCAAAGCGCCGCCAGCGCCAAGGCCGGCAAGGCGCCGAGCAGCCACCAGGGCCGCAGAAAGTGGAACTCCTGCCAAGCTTCAATCATGTTGGAACCGTCCTGGGATCGGCAGCAGCAGCGCGCAGATCAGCACCCACGCCAAGCCCAAGGGCCAGAAGTACAGGGCCGAGATCGGGCGGTAGGTTTCCGGATCCTGCTCAATGGCTTCAAGGGCGTCGATGATGTCGTAGATTTCCAGCAGCTTGGCGGTGTTGCGAGCCCGGAAGTAGCGGCCGCCCGTGGCGTCGGCGATTCGGGTCAGGGTGTCTTCGTCCAATTCCGCGGACGGGTTGATCAGCCTGGAGCCAAGGGCGCCGAAGATGCCCGGCATGCGCATCTGCTCAGCGCCGACGCCGATGGTGTAGATGCGAATGGCTTCGGCGGCGGCGAGTTCTGCGGCCTTGGTGGGCGCCACTTCGCCGACGTTGTTGGCCCCGTCGGTCAGCAGAATCAGCACCCGGTCGCCGTCCGGGTGCGCGCGCAGGCGTTTGACGGCTAGGCCGATGGCATCGCCAATGGCGGTCTTGCCGCCGGCGATGCCTACCGGCGCCTCGTTCAGCAGCCGCTCGACGCTGGCGAGGTCAAAAGTCAGGGGCGCTTGCAGGTAGGCGTTGGTGCCGAACAGGATCAATCCCACCCGGTCGCCTTGGCGGGCGGCGACAAAGTCCGCGACCACCTGCTTGACCACCGTGAGACGGTCCACCAACTGGTCGGCAAGCTGCATGTCCTCGGTGCCCATGCTGCCGGAAATGTCCACCGCCAGCATCAGGTCCCGCCCGGTGGTCGGCAGGGTCACCGGCTCGCCGGTCCATTGCGGGCGTGCAGCGGCGGTCAATAGCGCCAGCCAGGCCAGCCACAGCAACGCCGGACGCCAATGCAAGCGGCGGGTCCGCCCGGTCAAGGCGCTCTCCGGCTGCAGGCGGAACGAGCTGACGTCAGGGACCGTCAGGGCGGCTTGGCGGTTGGCTAGCGGGCGCCAGAGCCAGCGCAGCAAGGCGGGGAGCGGCGCTAACAGCAGGACGTAAGGCCAGACCCATTCGATCACGGCGGTCCTCCCGCAGGTTGCTTGGCAGCCTCCTCGCACCGGGATGTTGGCGGATGGGAAAAACGCCAAAAGCGACGGCACTCCCGATCGAGCAGGCGCCCGATCAAGCCGTCCAGCGCTTGGACGTCCACCTCGGCCGTGCGGCGGAACCGGGCTTGGCCGAGGCTGCGGCCCGCGCCCTTGGAAAAGGCGGGTTCGCCGTAGCGGCCGTCCAAGTAGCGCAGCCAATCATCGCCCCAGGCGCGGATCATCTCGCGGTGGCCGAGCCCGTGGACGGCCAGGCGCTTAAGCACTTCGTTGGTCCGGTGCAACCAAGCCATTGGCGTGATCGACTGGTCAAGCAGCTCAAGGGTTAGCCCACGATGCAGTTGCCTTGCCGTGCGCGCCGGCCGGAAGCGCCGCCAGCGCCGCCACAGCCGGGCCATGCCCCAAGCGAGCAGACAGAGCGCCAGCGCCGCCAAGACCCACCACCCGGGAGCCGGCGGCCACCACACCGGCGCTTGGGGCAGGTGGATGTCGCGGAGCTGATTCAGCAGTTCCTGCTCCATCACAGGAACCCTACGGCGGGATCATCGTCCGTCATCACGGCGATGAAGCGGGCGGCGTGATTGGCGCACAGGCTCATCAGCGCTTGATCGCGGCTTTCAAACTGATCGGCGTAGGCGGTGCGCAGCCGGCGGTTGCCGCTGTGAAACTGCCAGCGTTCGGAACCATCGGTGATGCTGTAGCGTTCCGCCTTGGGCAACGCCCGCTCCAAGGGGTCGGCGATGCGCACCAACGTCAGCTCATTGTGGCGGGCCAGATTGGGCACCAAGTCATGCCAAGCGTCGGCGCTGGTCAGGAAGTCGGAAATCAGCACGATGCGGAAGCTGTTGGGTGCCAGGCGGCGGATGCGTTGCAGGCTGTCGCGGTAGCGGGCCGGATTCAGCAGCCGGGTATGGCGGCTCAGGGCTTGGTTTTGCTGGGCTAGATCGGCCAGCAGCCGTGCCACCGCCTTGACGCTGCGCAACGGCTTATGGACGGGGGTGCGCTCGTTGCCGAGGATCAAGCCGCCCACCCGGTCGTTGTGGGCGAGCGCCCGCCAGGCGGCGCTGGCACCGAATTCGGCGCCAGCCACGGACTTGAGCCGCACCCGGCTGCCGAAAAACAGGCTCTGGGACTGATCGATCACCACCAGGGTGGGCCGCTCCCGTTCCTCGCGGAAGACCTTGGTGTGGGGCTTGTTCTTGCGGGCGGTCACCCGCCATTCGATGCTGCGCACGTCGTCGCCCGGCTGGTAGAGGCGCACCTCGCTGAAGTCCACGCCGCGCCCGCGCAGCTTCGACAGGCGGGAACCGGCTTGGTGGCCGCGGCGCAGGCTGGCTTGCTGCTGGCTCGGGGCACGGTGATGGCGCAAGGCGAGCAGGTCGCTCAGTTCAACGTAGGCGCCTCTCAGGACCGGAGCGTTCATGGCGGCGGGATGAGATTGGTGGGTCAGGGCACCGCGACTTGGTTGAGCAGGGCATCCACCGCGTCGTCGGTGCTGATTCCCTTGGCCTCGGCCTTGAAGGAGAGGATGAGGCGGTGGCGCAGGACGTCGTGCGCCACGGCTTGGACGTCGTCAGGGGTGACGAAGTCACGGCCGTCGAGCCATGCCAGCGCCCGGCTGCATTGATCCAAGGCGATGGTGCCCCGGGGACTTGCCCCGTACTCCAGCCATTCGGCCAAATCGCCCGCCGGGTTTCGGGAGCCGGTGGTCAAGGCGATGATGTAGCGTTCAACCGGCTCCGCCATGTGCAGGGCGAGCAGCGCTTGCCGGGCGCTGAACACCGCCGCCTCGTCCACCAAGGCCAGCGGCTGGGCGTTTGCCGTGGCCGATGCCACCTCGGTGCGCACCAGCCTGAGGATCTCCGCTTCTGCCGCGGCGTCGGGATAATCGACCTTGACATGCATCAGGAAGCGGTCGAGCTGAGCCTCCGGCAGCGGATAGGTGCCCTCCTGCTCGATCGGGTTCTGGGTGGCCATGACCAGGAACAGGTCTGGCAGCGGGAAGGTTTCGCGGCCAAAGCTCACTTGATGCTCGGCCATTGCCTCAAGGAGGGCGGACTGGACCTTGGCCGGCGCCCGGTTGATTTCATCGGCGAGCAGCAGGTTGTGGAACACCGGGCCTCGCTGAAAGCTGAACGAGCCGTCCTCCGGGCGGTACACCTCGGTGCCGGTCACGTCGCTGGGCAGCAGATCCGGGGTGAACTGAATGCGGTGAAAGTCCCCGGAGACGACGCTGGCCAGTTCCTTGATGGCGCGGGTCTTGGCCAAGCCTGGCGCGCCTTCCACGAGCAGGTGGCCGCCGCACAGCAGGGCCATGAGCAGCCGCTCGAT
>JAPPIX010000181.1:0-2568 GCA_028820495.1 Gammaproteobacteria bacterium | reverse complement strand
AGCAGCGGATGCTCGGCGTTGCCGGAAAATTCCCAGTGCTGCTCCATGCGCTGCAGCCAGTAGGGGAGCCAGCCGGCGTCCGCTTCGACATGCACCACCGTAAGAAGCGGATGGCGTTCGATCACGCCGTACCAGATGAGGCTCATCATCGCCACCATGGCTTCGAAGGGATGGGCGATGATGTGGCCGGAGGTGTGGGTCTCCATGCGCTCGCCGAAGGAGGGCAGATAGGGCGAGCCCGAGTCGTGGATGCACACCGGTTTGCCGAGGGCCTCAATGGCGTTCCACAGGCCTTCGTTGGCCTCGTGATGCAGGTTGCGTCCGCAGACCGGGTTGGGACGCACGTAAAAGGCGCTCGCGCCCAGTTCGGCGGTGCGCCGGGCTTCCTCGATGGCAAGGTCCGGCGCCTGCATGGGCAGCATGGCCGCCATGCGCAGGCGTTCGGGAGCGGCGGCGCAGTAGTCGAGGCTCCAGTCGTTGTAGGCCCGGCAGACGGCGGCGAGCAGTTCCAAGTCACGGAATTCCTTGCCGAGCATCTGCCCGCCGACGGTGGGGTAGAGCACCTGGGCATCGACTCCGTAACTGTCCATGTCGCTTAGCCGCGCCGCCGGGCTGAAGCCTTCGGCCCGCGACTGCTCATGCTTCTCCATGCCGCGCGCCGCGGCTTGCAGAAACTCCTCGGAGTGCATGGGGTAGCTGCCGTCCTGCTTGGTGATGGGCTCGCCTTCGACCACCATGCCGGTGCGGCCTTGGCCTAAGTCGCCCAGCCGCGGCGCCCGGTCGGCAAAGGCCGGGTCGATGCACTCCCTCCAGATGCTCGGCGGCTCCATCTGGTGGGCATCGGTGTCGAGCACTGACAAGCCGTTGCGCATGTCCATTCCCGTGAGTCGAATGGGGCCATGTTAGCCTATTGATTGGTCGTTGTTTGGAGATTCCACATGCCGGACCGGCGACAACTCGAGGCGGGTTTGCAGCGTCAGTTGGATGCGTTGGGGGCTGATGCGCCGGCGGGTTGGAAGGTGGGTCTCACTTCTGGGTCAGCTCGCGACAGCATGGGCGAGGGCTTTCGGCCTTTTGGCCACATTCGCGCCGATCGGGTGTTCGACAGCGGCGCCCGCATCTCCTTGGCTGGGATGCGAACGCCCGGCATCGAGAACGAACTCTGCTTCCGGCTCGGCCGGGCGCTGGAAGGCGAAGTGAGTCGCAGCCAAGTGCTTGACGCGGTCGCGTCCGTCGCCCCGGCCTTTGAACTCATAGAACGCCGTTTGCCGTCAAACGCGGACCAAGGGGACCATATCGCCGACAATCTGGCCCAATGGGGCATCGTGGTCGGGAAGGAGCGGCAATTCGACTGGGAACGCTTCCCGTTCTCAGGCCTCTCCGTCACCCTGCATCGAGATGGCGAAGCGGTCCAGCAGGTCGCCGCCGATGGCCACATCGACGACCATTTTGCGTCCATTGTGGCGCTTGCCGTCCAACTGGCCGCCTTTGGACGCCGGATCGAAGCCGGGGCGCGGATCATCACCGGCTCCTTCACCAAGCAGGCCGTTGCCGGTCCCTGCCGCTACGAAGGGGACTTTGGTACAGGTGAGATTCAAGGTCTAGGGCGCGTTGCCATGGAGTACGCATGAAGATACTGGTGTTGCCAGGGCTGACCCTGCCGGAAGTGAGCGCCGCCGACCTTGAGCGCATGGCCGAAGCGGGCGGCGGCGGCGCGACAGTGGTGGTTCGGGACTATGCCGAGACGGATCAGGATATCGGTGATGCGGACGTGGTGCTGGGTTTCATCTCCCGGCGGCTGTTCCGGCGCGCCCGCAAGCTCCGCTGGCTGCATGCCATCGCTTCCGGCGTGGATGCGCTGCTGTTTGACGAATTTCGCAACAGCGAGGTGATCCTGACCAGCGAGAAGGGCTTGGTTGGCGAGCACTTGGCGGATCACGCCTTCGGGCTGCTGCTGATGCTCACCCGCCATTTGGCCACTGCCCATCGCTTGGGGGCCGATTGCTGGAATCACCGTCCCGAGATGCGGGCACAGGAAATCGAGCTGACCGGCGCCACCATGGGACTGTGGGGTTTTGGCGGCACCGGTCGGGCCATGGCTCGGCGGGCGGCGGCCTTTGGCATGAAGGTTGTCGCCATGGATCGGGAGGCGGTGCCCGCTTCGCCGGAAGTGCAGCGGGTGGAGGGGCCGGATTTCTTTGACGAATTGCTGGCGCGCTCGGACGTGCTAGCCATTTGCACGCCGCTGACCCCGGAGACCCGCAACAAGTTCGACCGCGCCGCTTTCCACGCCATGCAGGACTCCGCCTTTCTGGTCAACGTCACCCGGGGCGAGGTCATGGTGGAGGATGATCTCGTGGAGGCGTTGGCCAGCGGCCAGATTCGGGGGGCGGCTCTGGATGTCGCGCCGCGCGAGCCCCTGCCGGCGGACAGCCCGCTGTGGACTTTGCCCAACGTGGTGATGACGCCCCACACTGCCGGCGCCAGCCAGTTTCGCGCCGCCCGCAACATCGACCGCTTTGTCGAAAATCTCAAGCGCCTGCGCCGCGGCGAGCCGCTCGAAGGCGT
>JAPPIX010000326.1:13596-16069 GCA_028820495.1 Gammaproteobacteria bacterium | reverse complement strand
CCTTGACCATCTGCGCGCCCATGTTCTCGAACTTGTCCTTGAGTTCGATTTCCTTGGCTACCGAGACGCCGTCCTTGGTGACGGTGGGCGCCCCGAAGGACTTGTCTAGCACCACGTTGCGGCCCTTGGGGCCCAAAGTGACCTTAACGGCGTCGGCCAGGGTGTTCACGCCCTTGAGCATGCGGCCACGCGCGTCATCTCCGAATTGTACGTCTTTCGCACTCATTGCCTGTTTCCTCGTGTGTCTGTCGGTTTCTGGTTACGTCGATTTGTTGGATGCGGAGCTTCGATTGCCGGCTCGTGGGCGTTAGCCTTCGAGTACGCCGAAGATCTCGCTTTCGCTGAGGATGAGCAGCTCCTCGCCGTCGATCTTGACCGTGCTGCCGCCGTACTGGCCGAAGATGATCTTGTCGCCGGCCTTTACGTCAGGCGCCCGCACTTCGCCGTTGTCCAAGGCTTTGCCGGGGCCGACGGCGAGCACTTCGCCTTGCGACGGCTTCTCGGCAGCCGAATCCGGCAGCACGATGCCGCCGGCGGTGGTGGTCTCCTCTTCCAACCGGCGCACCACGACGCGGTCATGTAGGGGTCGAATGTTCATGGACTGGTTTCTCCCGTTTTCTTCCCTGCCGCCGTGCGGCAAGTTTCTGGTTGCATGGCTACCTAGCTACGTCGCCGCCCCGAGACTGGACAACGCCGCAACCCCGGAATTAGCACTCTCACCATGAGAGTGCTAACCCAAGGGCGGCATATCATAGGGCTGTTCCATCCAGATTCAAGGCCTGTCCGGAAAAAAAGACGGTATGTCGATGATAAACGACCGAATTGAGGGTCAGCGAGGTGGCGATCCAAGCCCCAGGGAACGCATCTGGCAAGTGGTGTCGATGATTCCGCCGGGCAAGGTGGCCTCCTATGGGCAAGTGGCAGCGCTCGCGGGCCTACCAGCCCACGCCCGTTACGTTGGCGCCCTGATGGCTCGGCTGCCGCCGGGCACCCGGCTGCCGTGGCATCGGGTGGTCAATGCGGGCCTGCGCGTCTCTGCCCGAGGCGACCCCGACGGCGAGGCCGAGCAAAGGCGGCGGCTTGCAGCCGAAGGCGTCAGCCTGATCGGTGGGCGGGTGGCGGCGGGTTGCCGCTGGGAGGCGCGCCCGGACCTGCCGTGACCTCGCCTCCGGCCTGTGGGCCAGCCGCGCCGCGCGCGATCCAAATGAGGATCGCCAGGGAGGGCAGCACCATCACTGAAGTCAGCACGAAGAACGCCGCCCAGTCCCCATCGAGCGCATCGACCAAAATTCCGCTCGCAGCGGCCACAAGGTTGCGTCCCGCGTTGCCCAAGGAGGCGAGGGCGCCGTACTGGGTGGCCGTGTGCAGGCGGCTGGTGTAGTAGGAGATGAAGGCGACGAAGGCGACGGTGGAAAACGCCGAGGTCACGCCGTCGGCAATGACGGCCACCGACAACGCTCCCACGTCTGGCCCCACCACGGCCACCCAGGCGAACAGCAAATTGGTTGCCGCCATGGCGATGCCGGCAATCAGCAGTCCGCGCACCACTCCAAAGCGGCCCGAGAAGAGGCCCGCTGCGAGGGCGCAGATGATCGTCACCGGCAGCCCTAGGGCCTTGGCATAGGTGCCGATCTCGGCATCGCTGAACCCCACTTCGTTGTAGAAGACCACCACCATGCGGCCCAGGAAGGCCTCGCCGATTTTGAACAGGAAGATGAAGGCCAGCAGGCCGAATGCGAGGCGGGCGCCGTTGCGTTGAAAAAACTCGCTGACGGCGCTCACGTAGGTGCGGTTGAACCAGTTACCGGCGCCGAGCTGGACGGCTCGCGTCGGCCCCGCATCCCCGCCTCTCGGCGGCTCGCGAAACCAGCGCAGCGCTAGCAGCGACACCACGGCCAAAAGGGCGGCCAGCGCCAAGTAGATCGGCGGCCAGCCATGCGCGTCGCTGAATTGAAAGGCCACCGCGCCGGGCAGGCTCACCCCGGTCCACCAGCCGCAGGTGGCCATGGCGGCGCCATGGCCGATCAGTTCGGGTTCGTCCTCACCAATGACGGTAATGCGGTAGGCGTCGATGGCGAGGTCCTGGGTGGCGGACGCCAAGGCGATGACGAAGCACAAGGCCACCGTGGCGGCAATGCTGACGTGCGGGCCGAGAATCGCTAGCAGCGCCGAGCAGGCCACCAGAACGGCGAGGCAGAGCGAGATCCAGGAACGGCGCTGACCCAGCCGGTGCAGGAACGGAAGACGCGCATGATCGATGATCGGCGCCCACAGGAAATTGAAGGTCCATACGGAAAAAAGCAGGCCGAACACCCCGATGCTGGTGCGGGACAGCCCTTCATCCTTGAGCCAAAGCGTCATCGCGGAGCCGACCAGCAGCCAAGGGAATCCACTTAGCGCCCCGAACAGGAAAATCCGCCACAGGCGGCCGTCGTTGAGGAACGGCAGGATACCCAGTGCGTCGCGCGGCTGG
>JAPPIX010000326.1:0-13496 GCA_028820495.1 Gammaproteobacteria bacterium | reverse complement strand
ATGCCTTGCTTGAGCCGGAACAACTGACGGCGCTGCTTGCCCGCGCCTTCGATGGCCTGCGGATCCAGGCTTCCGGCGTCGATTTTTCGGCTGGCCATCTTGGCGCGCAGCATGTCTTCCATCTGCTTGAGCTGGAAGTCTTCGAAGGCGGCCAGTTGGATGCCTTGGTCGGAGAGTTCGAAGCTCGCGTCCACCCCGCGAAAGTCGAAGCGCGAACGCAGTTCGCGGGACGCTTGATCGACGGCGTTGCGAACCTCCTGCAGATCCACCTCGGAGACGACATCGAATGCGGGCATGGCTTCACCTCCTGCTGTTCATCTACCTATAATTGCGGTTGCGCATTATACCGAGACCCCGGCGGGTGCCACATCCCGCCCCATCCAGGCCGCAAGCCATGAAACAACGCAAGTCCAAGCCGCGCCACCGCATCAGCCGGGTGACCACCTGCCAGGGCGACGGGGGCGAAAGCCAACTGGCCGATGGCAGCAAGCGACCGAAGAGCGATGCCTTATTCACTGCCATCGGCGACGTTGATGAGCTCAACAGTCAGTTCGGCGCCTTGCTCACGGAGGTCGCGGACGGCGACTTGGTGGCCCAACTGCGCGAAATCCAACAGCAGCTTTTTGACCTCGGCGCCCACTTGGCGACAGTTGGCGAATTGCCCGCACCGGGCGTCGAACGCTTGGAGGTGGCCGTAGCGGCTCTGAACGAAGCCTTGCCGCCGCTCACGGAGTTCGTGCTGCCGGGCGGCAGCCGCGCGGGAGCGGCCGCGCACGTCTGCCGCGGCGTCTGCCGTCGCGCCGAGCGCAGCCTGTGGCGGGCCGAAATGCCCGGCGGGGGCCGCTACCTCAACCGCTTGGGCGACTATTGCTTCGTCCTGGCGCGCGCCCTGAACGCGGAAGATGACCTGCCGGAGGACCTGTGGCGCGGCGTTTGAGAGGGAGGAACGGCGCTGTGCGCTGTCCGAGGAGGGCGGGAAGCCCTCGCTCCAAGGCGCCCCGCTCAGTTTTGGCGTAGCCCCCCGGAGCGAGGGCGTCCCGCCCTCGATTGGGCCGTCGGAATGCGCTTCCGGTCAGAAAGCTGGGAGTGGGTGTAATGCTGCTCAAAGCGTTGCTTTAGAAGCGTAACCCGGCACACTGGTGCGCCTGCCGCTGGATAGCGCTGCTTTACGTTGCTTGGATTGGCTCCAGCCCGTCGAAACCTCGCCTAGCGGAGGCCGCCGAGCAGCGAAAGAAACTCCTCCAGGCTGACGTAGCCCTCGGACCCGGGCACGAGCAGCAGCCCCCCTTCGTGGTCCGCGCCGGCGACCTTGTTCTGGATCAGTCCCGCACGACGCCCCTGCCGCTCCAGCGCCTCCACCCGGATCCCTCAGTTCCTAGATGCCGCGGGCCAAGCCCACCAGTTCCTGTTGGGCGAAGCCAAGGGAAAGTTGTTACGATTGTGACTCCCACCACCATCCTCAAGAAGGTTTCGAGAACGTGGAGTAGCCATTCGCCGCGCGATGGTAGCTTAGGAATCACATACTCGCCGCTCCTCTTTTCCATTGTTAGCTAGGCAATGATGCAGAAGTACCTGACGATCTTCCGAACGTGAGTAACGTCATCCACATCGGAAAGAGTGGCAGTACACCCGCCCTGAGGCTGGGGTTAACCAAGAGGCCTTTGCGCTACGAGCACATCCTTTGGCCGGATACAAAACGACCGCCGAAGCGGAGCCAGCATCGGTGTCGGTTCCCAGAACAACGGCCCTTTGCCCTGCCGACAAGCTGTGGCTTCTGGTTTAATCCGAATCCTCGACAGGGTGAACTCATGAGAGGGTGATCGTTCTGCGAAGAAGGCGCCCTGTTGGGGGCATTCGAAGCCAACAAAAAAATGGGGGCCTAGTGCGGGGTATGAGACTTAACAAGCTTCTAGGGGCATTGGGTTTAGCCGCGCTCCTGAATGGATGCGCAACGCCAATGCCCGTGTTGGTTGATTTCTCTGAGATCAAAGCCGAGGTCCGCGTGCCATTCGACTCGATCGCCGGCCCCTCATTTGAGGAAGCCCGTGATTCCGCAGCCCCTGTCGCGGCCGAGCATTGCCGGAGTCTGGGCAAACGCACGGTCTATGTTTCCGGGCGCGATGAGTCTGAGGATGCAGGCACGATCGGGGAGGAAACCAAAATCAACATCTACGAAACGGAGTACGTGTTTCTCTACAGATGCGAGGGGGTTAGTCCGCCTCATGTGTATCCCGTTGATCGCCAATCAGGCACACGTTCTTCTCGCCAGGATGGTGGCGGTGGGCATAAGGCCGCCAGGCATGCCGGTGGAGAGTAGGAAGCAGATGTGCGGCAGCCCTATGCCACACGAGTCCGGTAGCAGGAAACTACCGTTTATTGAGGGCTCAAAATCCTTCTGAGCAGACCTTGTTTTCCTCCTCGGACTGTCCCATGGACCCAAGCCACATCAACCATTCAGGGCACTGACAATGACGTTCAGCGTGAAACCCCAAAAGACGGGCATCCAGATTTTTTTCGACGGCAAGCAGGTCGGCGGCTGGAATGTCAACCGCAAGCACTTTTTCCTTCTTGCGAGCTTCGTCAGGGATGACGCGAAGCGGGTTCAATTGATAGAGCGGGCGTTTAAGGGGTGCGGTAGTGCCGAGTGGAGGGATGGTCGATATTGGGAGTTGCCGGAGGGCTGTCTAAGCACGTTCCGTGAGACGGTCAAGGCTGCGACGGGCGAGAGGCTCCGACTCCATGGTTGAACGTCGAGTTCAGCCTTAACGGGCCGCGGCAGCCTTCTTGGCGATGTCGCGCGCCGGTGGCGATCTTGGCCACCAACAGCGTATTGGCCATGGGATATGCGGGTCGCTTCTCGCCTCTTGGTTCTATCGGCATGGTGTTACCCTGCTTGGTGCGCGCTCCAGGTTGTCTCAGAGCGCACACCTAGGTAAAGCTGCGGCCAAGCTGGCTGCGAGTTCCAAACTGATGGACTACCGCTCGGAGAGGTGACTTGCGGCCTATCGGGTCGGCTGGTCATGGCGTGTTAGGGAACGAGCGTCGCGGATTAGCCGTGATCGGCTTACGCCCTTGCAGCCGTCCCCTGCGGCTCATACTGGACGTTGTCTCCTCGGAGGACGATGACGTTGCCGCGCGTAAGGTTGTTGAGTAGCGCCGCGAAGGCTGCGTCGCTCAAGTTCTTGTTGAATCGGTGGTTGATCCAGTTGCGCAGGCGGGCGGTACTGCGTGGCCGGTTCGGCTCAGATTGAAGTGCCTTGCGCACCGTCGCCACTGGAGGCAGTTGCCCGGCCGCTTGTTTCGTCGCAGCAGCGCCGTTCGGTGCAGACGTTTTGCGGTGGGGCGGATTGGGCTGCGCCTTCGACTTGAAGCTTGGCGCGTGTTCAAGACGGCGAACATCTGCACCCTTGTTCTTCAAGTGCTCGATTAGCGGGTCGTAGCCCTTGTCCTTGGACAGCACGTGAAAGTCGTCATTGGGATGCTGAGCGGCCAAACGTCCGAGGTAGTACGTCAGGTGGAAGTCCAACGCGTTCTTGCCCGTCTTGGTGCATCGGACGAACTCCGCATCGATGGAAGAGAGCTGGGATTTCAGTTTCGCGGGGGCGTCCCCCTGCTGTGCGCCATGAAAGAAGACAATTCGTGTGTCGGACAGCCTCTCTGCGCGGAAGGACGGCTGAATGTTCTCGTAGTCGACAAGGAGCCAATGGGTCATGGATCGCAAGCTTGGCATGGCGGTCCGAAACGGTCAACGCGTCGGCGGATTCGTCCCGTGCGGGGCGAACCCCATCCATTAAGGGCGTTGGTCTCGCAATGTGTTTGGTTTCCCTTCCCGGCTCCTACCCCCCGCCCGACCTTCCGTCCGGCGATTCCAGTAGCCCCCGATCGCCACTGCGAGTGCATCCCCGTCAATTCCGAGGGGATGTGGGTGCCCAACCAGCGGGTCCGCATGGCTGCCGGTTCCCTTTTGGTGCCGGCATCCCTCAGCCGTGTCCCCATCATGATGCCTTAGCGATGCTCTCAAGATGCGATACGTCGCCAAGAAAACGCGCCATCCAGAAACGCTCGTCGTTGTGATGGAACAGGCTCGAGCTCGCGTTGCCGTTCTCGATACGGCTTTTCGCTTAAGCGCCATTGCCGACCCTTTACTTCAAGCTGCAATACACGGCCTCCCTTGCACTGGGATTATCCGCGGCCAATGCCGCGTGCAACCTGTCATCCTTGCTGCTGAAATACGCGACATGGTGTTTGCATTGCCTGCAATCAATAAGCCGCTCGTGACGCCGCCCTTGGCGGACACTGATCGGGCAGCCTACAACCACATCGGAGCCTATCCCATGGGGAGCACGGACGCGCAAACGACTCGGCGCCGACATGATCCGCCGCGAAAGTTCCTGCCGCCTCAGCCTGCTTAGCGAGACTGCCCTCTCTTCGCCCTTGGGGCATGAAATCCACTGGCGGGGCGCTGGCTCCTCGCCCCCGCCAGTGCCCAACACAATAGGACCAAGGGATTGCAGCCCGACGTCTCGGGGCGTCTTTGAAAGGTCGATCTCGATGCACGGCAGCTTCCTGCTGCGGATTTCGCGACGCTTTGCCTCGTCCACTTCGTGAGTGACCTTGATCTCGACCAGCAAGACCCGCCCGTCCTTTTCGATGATGATGTCCGGACGAATTCCATGCAGCCATTCCTCAATCCTGACTCCATCTGCAGCAACGAACCTCTCTTGGAAGACAGGCATTTTCGCCTCGTCCTCCAAGTCCTTGTGCATTGGGGCATGTGGGATTGAGTTGGTGAGGGGGTCATTGCCCTGGAACGCCGGCAGAAGTATCTTCTTCGCTTCGGAAATGACCTGTTTCGCCGCACGGTGAAGGTGCGACTCTCCCATGCCTTGGCAGTCGCTACGGGATGCGTGCGCGAAGTGCCAAGAACGCTTGACCCCCTTCTTGGCAACCAAGGGATGCCCGCATGCGGCGCAGACGCAGCCGCACCGATTGCCTCGTTCGGCAACCTCAATGTCGATGCATCGGCCATCCTTGAGCGCAATTCGGACATGGTCGCTGGAAGAGTGGGAAGTCATCATGTCACTTCGCCCGAACCCGCGTGGAGAACGCCTCATGCCTGAGTTGCGCCGGACCCGACAAGCCAACGCCGCCGATGTGGTTCCGCGCCATCTTTCGCCGCCGCCTTGAATATGATTGCGTAGATGGTCGTTTGGTGGGCTGCCCGGGTCAACCCCACAATGACGCCCCGCTAAAAGTGTGGGCAACAAGTGGATTGGCCGCCAGAGGATGCGCGACCAGCGGGCCAATGTCGCACAACAGGCGCGGAGATAACCTACAGACTTTGCCCATGCGGCCCGCCAACATGGCCCCATGGCCAAGCCAACCGACAAGCGGCGCGGGACCGGGCGGGCGCATCGCCACGACGCCGCCTTCAAGCATCTCTACGCCTTCGGCCTCATGGCTTGGGACCTCATGGAGGTCGTGCTGCCCAAGGCGTTGTTCGACGAACTCGACCCGAGTACGCTGGAGCGCCTGCCCGCCGAATGGTTCAGCGCGTCCCTGGACCGCCGTGTCGGCGACTGCGTCTGGCGCGTCCGGCGGCGGGGTGGCCGCAGCCTCGTCCAGCCAATTGAGTTTCAGCGCCGCCCGGAGCGCCTGATGCCGCTGCGCTTGGCCACCTACACGGCCCTGCTGCAGGAGGACTTGGCGAGGCAGGGCCAACTTGACCCGGGCGGGCGCCTGCCGCTGGTGCGCCCGGTGGTTTTGTACAACGGGGTACGGCCTTGGCGGGCGCCGACCAGCTTGGCGGCGGACGGCGAGGCCGCTTGGCCGGCCTTCGCGCTGGTTGACATGGGCCGGGCGAGGGTTGAGGATTTGCCCGTGAACAACGCCGTGGCGGCGCAGATCGAGATGCACCAGGGCGCCTTGGCACAGAATTCGGACGGGGTTCTGGGGCGCCTGTCGGAGCGCCTGGGCGGGCGGGAGCATCGGGCGCTGCGGGCGGCGTTCGTCGAATGGGTGCGGGTGTCGGTGGTGCCGGGCATGGTGCCCGAGGTGTCGAGGCTGAAGGGCGAGCTCAGGAAAATCGCCGAACTTGGAGAGTTGCAAGACATGAAGTCGTTGGTGTTGAAGTCGATGGAGGACTACTGGCAGGGGCAGGTGGCGGAAGCGCGGGCTGACGAGCGGGCGCTGCTGTGCCGACAGGCGGGCCGCAAGTTCGGCGAACGGGCGGCGGAACGCCTGTCCGCCGTGATCGACGGCGTGACCGATCCCGAGCGCCTAGCCGAGGTTGGCGATGGGGTCATCGACTGCGGCACCGAGGCCGAGTTTCTGGCCCGCTTGCAGCCCCGGGGTTAGGAGCCTGCGTCGCAGAAATTCGCGGCTGCAAATTCGCTCTCATCAATAGCCCATTGAACTTGACCAAGAGACCAATTGCCGGACGTGGCATCGGAGCCGTGCTGTGCCTTGTTGTTGGCGCAGCGGCGCTTCAGGTTGGCTGGGCTCAGCAAGACGGCGCTCTTGAGGGAAGCCTAGCTGCCCAGGCTGAATCCGATGCGGCCGCTGCCGCCAGCCAAGTCCGCATCGATGCATTGGCGGACGCCGCCTCCCAGGACCTTCAACGCTGGCGCGTTGCCAGCCAGCGGCGGGAATCCTTGAGCATCTACAACCAGCAGCTTGAGCGGCTCATTGCCTCCCAGGAGGCGGAAATCGCCTCCCTAGCCCGGCAGACGGACGAAATTGAGTCGATTGAAACCGGCAGCCTGCCGCTGATGATCGAGATGATTGACACCTTGTTGGCACTGGTTGCCGCCGACGTGCCCTTCCTGCTCGACGAGCGGGAGGCGCGAGTCGCAGCGCTCCGGGAATTGATCGACCGCGCCGACGTGACCGCTGGCGAGAAGTTCCGCCGCATCATGGAGGCCTACTTGGTAGAAGTGGACTACGGACGCACCATCGAGGCCTACCGCGGCGAGCTGCGCACTGGCAGTGAAGTCCGAACGGTGGATTTTTTGCGCGTTGGCCGCGTTGGCCTCTACTACCAGACCTTGGACGGTGCCGAGAGCGGCCGCTGGCATGCCTCGAGCGGCACCTTTGAGACGCTCGAGGGCAATGCCCGCCGTCCCATACAGTCGGGCCTTCGAATCGCCCGCCAGCAGGCCCCGCCGGAGCTGCTTCAACTGCCGGTGCAGGGACCGGAGGCGGGGCGATGAAAGCGTTTGCGGCAGTGCTTTGCGGCTTGCTTTGGCTTAGCCCTGCTGCAGTTTGGGCACAGGAGCAAGGCGTGGCTCCGGACAGCTTGATCGAACTCTACGACAGGGTGACACGGCAAGCGGGTTTGGAAGCCCAGCGCAGCGATGAGCGCGAGCGGCGCTTCCAAGCCTCTGCCGCTGAACGGGCGCGGATGCTGGCGCAGGTGCAGGGGGACATCGACCGTTTGGAGCGGCAGAAGGCGGACCTGAAACGGCAGTTCGACGGCAACGAGGACCGGCTGGCCGAACTCACCACCCAGCTTGACCGCCGCATTGGCGACCTCGGCGAGTTGTTCGGGGTCTTCCGCCAGACCGCCGATGACGTACAAACCCTGTTGTTCGACTCGTACATCACCTTGGAGTATCCGGAACGGCGAGCGGAGGCCCAAGCGCTGGCGGAAAGCGCCGAAGTGCCCACCATCCCGCAGATGCGGGCGCTCTGGCGGCTGCTGATGCAGGAGATAGCGCACTCAGGCCAGGTGAGCCGGTTCCCCGCCCAGATTGTTGAGCCAGCGGGCGGCACCTACTCGGCCGACGCCGTTCGGGTGGGCCTGTTCAACGTGGTGGCGGGCGGCAGGTACCTGAGCTACCTGCCGGAGAGCAACCAGTTGGTGGAGCTGCCCCGGCAGCCGGCCGGCACCGCCCGCCGCAGTGCCGAGGCGTTGGGTGCCGCCGAGCCGGAGCAGGTGGTGGACTTCGCCCTGGATCCGTCCCGGGGCGCCCTGCTGGGTTTGCTGGTGCAGTCGCCGAGCCTCATCGAGCGCATCCAGCAAGGGCGCTTGGTGGGTTACTTCATTTTAGGCCTCACGGCCATCGGCCTGATCCTGGTGGCGGAGCGGGGGCTGCGTTTGGCGGCCATCAATCGGCGAATCAAGCGGCAGCTCGAGGACTTGGACCAGGTCAACGACGACAATCCAGTGGGTCGCATCCTGTCCACCTACCACGAGCATGCCCATCTCGACGACCTGGAGCTCATATCGCGCCATCTGGAAGGCGTGGTCATCGCTGACGTGGCGGAGGTGCGCAAGGGCTTGCCCACCATCCGCGTGCTGGCCGCGGTGGCGCCCCTGATGGGTCTGCTGGGCACGGTAACCGGCATGATCGGCACCTTCCAAGCCATTACCCTGTTCGGAGCGGGCGATCCAAAGCTGATGGCGGGGGGCATCTCCCAAGCGCTGGTGACCACGGTGCTGGGCCTAAGCGCCGCCATTCCGCTGCTGCTCTCGCACAGTGTCCTAAGCAGCCGCTCGACCCATCTGAGCAAGGTCATCGGCGAACAGGCGGCGGGCCTAATGGCGCAGAAGGCTGAAGCGCTGGCCCGATCCCGCCGCTCGGCCACCGGCTCGGGCTAAGGAAGCGGATCAATGGAAGTTCCCGCCCCGATGGCCATTGCGCTGACGCCCAGGGAGCAAGCGCTTTCCTCACCGGTCAGCAATCGCGTGGACCAACGGCGCTTCGCGCCGTCCGAGGGCGGGACGCCCTCGCTCCGAGGGTCCACGCCTGAAGCTTGCGGGACCCCGGAGCGAGGGCATCTTGCCCTCGATTGGGCTAAAGGAAGGCCCTCTCCGTCAGGAAGTTGGGAGTTTCCATGGCAGGGCTGACAGTCGGGTTTTTCGATTTCATGGAAAGGGGCGGCGAGGTGCTCTGGGGCATTCTGGCGTTGACCGTGCTGCTCTGGTGGTTGGTGCTGGAGCGGCTCTGGTTCTTCCGCTTTGAGTTGCCGGCCGTTCGGCAGCAGCGGTTGGATGTTTGGCAGTCGCGCCCGGAGCGGGCCTCTTGGTACGCGATGCGGCAGCGCGTTCAACTCATCTCCGAAGTCGATTGCGCGATGGCCAGCCACCTCAAGACCATCACAGCCTTCATCGCCCTGCTGCCGCTGATGGGACTGCTGGGCACCGTCACCGGCATGATCCAGGTGTTCGACGTCATGGCCAGCCTCGGCTCCGGCAATCCCCGGGCCATGGCGGATGGGGTCAGCGCCGCCACCATTCCAACATTGGCCGGCATGGTGGTGTCGATTTCGGCCATCCCCTTCGCCACCCATCTCCATCGCCGTCACAAGCGCGAACTGCGCCTGCTTGGCGAGCGCATGGGCCATGCCTGAGCCCCGGCTGGCGGATAGGATAGGAGCACCCTGATGGCGGACAGTTCCCGTTTCTTCATCGACGAGGAGGAGGATAGCCCCATCGACCTCACGCCGATGCTGGACGTGGTGTTCATCATGCTCATCTTCTTCATCGTCACCTCCACCTTTGTCAAGGAATCCGGGGTGGATGTCACCCGGCCCAATGCGGAGACCGCAGCGCCCACCGACGCCTCCAGCATCCAGGTGGGCATCGCCGCCAACAACCAAATCTGGATAGAGAAGCGCCAAGTCGATAAGCGGGCGGTGCGGGCCAACATCGAGCGGGGCTTGGCGGAAAGCCCGGGTGCCGCCGTCATCATCATTGCCGATGCGCTGTCCAACACCGAGACCCTCATCGACGTGCTCGACCAAGCCCGGCTGGCCGGTGCCACCAGCGTCTCAGTTGCCGCTGACGAGCCGTGACCGCAGCCGCGTTGACGCGCCTCCGCCAGCTTGGGGCCGCCAGCTTGGCGGTTGGCGTGGCGCTCAGCCTCTTCACACTGATGAACGGGCTGATTCGCTCTGACGAGATACTGGAGAAGCCCGACCGGCAGCGGGCCTACCTGAACTTCATTCGCCTCGACCCGGCGGACACCGAGATCAACACCAAGGACCGGCGCCTGCCGGAGCCGCCCCCACCGCCGGAGGAGGTGCCGGAAACGCCGGACTTCGCCACCCGCATCGACCGCGTGGCCGGTGATTTGGGCATGGACATGCCGACCATCGGCCTGCCCATCAACGACGGCAGCGGCCCCTACCTCGGCACCCTCAGCGCCGGCCAAGGCTTGGCCGGCTTCGACACCGACGCCATCCCCGTGGTGCGCATTCCGCCGGTCTACCCGCGACGCGCCAAGCAGGCCCGCATCGAGGGCTGGGTAACCATGGAAGTGATCATCCGCCCCGACGGCTCGGTCTCCGACGTCAAGGTCATGGAGTCCGACCCGCCCCGCCTCTTCGACGAAGCGGCCTTGGCCGCCATGCAACGCTGGAAGTTTCGCCCCAAGATCGTGGACGGCACCCCGGTGGCGCAGCGCGCCAAGCAAACCATCGAGTTCGTGTTGGAGGGGCAATGAACGTGCGAACGCGCACCTTCGGAGCGTTCGGTTCGCATTGGAGTTTCGCTGGCGCGAAACTCCTGTCGAGGCGAGCGGGATTCCCCGGAGCGAGGGCATCTTGCCCTCGGACGGCGCATAGCGCCGTTCCTTCATTCGATGGAAGTACCATTGGGAAGCGCTTGTTCCCCGCGCTGGGGAGACCGCTTGCCCGTCTCGTGGCGCTGGCCGTTCTGCTTTGCGCTCCCGTCCTAGCCAGTGCCGACTCCGTCACCGCCAAGACCTACAACCGCCTCACGGAGGCCCAGGATCTCATGGCGTCGAACGATATCGAAGGCGCCGTGGCAAAGCTCAAGACGCTGCTCGATGACGTGCAAGCCGACACCTTGGACCAAGCGCTGACCCTGCAAATGCTCGGCTATGCGGAAATGAGCGCGGAGCGCTTCGATCAAGCCATCACGCACCTGAAGCGCAGCTTGGCGCTCAACAAGCTGCCGGAAAAGGTGAAGTACAACGTCGGCTACATGGTGGCCCAGTTGCATGCCGCACAGAACGATTTCGACGAGGCCTTGGCCTTCGCCGCCGAATGGTTCGAGACCTTGGAGGATCCTTCGCCGCCGCAGATGATGTTCATGGCCAACATCTACGCCCAGACGCAGCGTTACGAGGAAGCCGCCCCTTACGCTGAACGGGCGCTGGCGGAAGCGGAAAAGCCACGCGAAACTTGGTATCAGCTACTGACCGCCGCCTACTTTGAACTCGGACGTTACCAACAAGCCGCTGTCACCTTGCAGCGTCTGTTGCGGCTGTGGCCGGACAAATCCGGTTACTGGGAGCAACTGGCCAGCGTTTACTTGGTGCTGGAGGACGAAGGGCGGGCGCTCGCCACCCTTCGCATTGCTTGGCTGAACGGAGCGCTGGAGAAGAATTCATCCATCCGGTCGATGGTGCAGCTTGCCGTCGCCCGGGGCGTGCCGGAGCATGCCGCGCGGATGGTGGAGGCGGCGTTCGAGGAAAATCTGCTGGCGCCGAATGCTGACAACTTGGATCTACTGGCCAACGCTTGGGTGGCCGCCCGGGAGTATGACAACGCCATCGCCGCGTTCGCTCGGATGGCCAGCCTGGAGGCCAACGGCGCTTCCTTGGTCCGCGCCGCCAACCTGCACATCGAGGCCGGACGCTGGGCGAGCGCCGAACAGACCCTGCGCGATGCCTTGGACATGGGCTTGGAGAAGCCCGGCAACGCTTGGCTGCTGCTGGCCATCGCCTGCGCCGAGCAGGAAAAGTTCAGCGAGGGCTTCACCGCCCTGCGCAAGGCGCGGGCCTTCGAGGACAGCAAGCGGGCGGCTGGGCGCTGGCAGAGCTACATCGCCGACATGCGCAAGCAACACGAATGGCAACGAAGCTACGGGGGCTGAACGCCTTGACGACTGAGTACGCCACACCCCAAACCCAATCGATCGCCGCCAACGGCATGAACTTCACCGCCGATCTGGCCGGACCGGCGGACGGTGAGTTGGTTCTGTGTCTGCACGGCTACCCGCAGACCAAGCACACGTGGCGGCGCGAGCTGCCGGCGCTTGCCGAACGCGGCTATCGCGTCTGCGCGCCGGACCAGCGGGGCTACTCGGACGGCGCCCGGCCCAGCGGCATCGACAGTTATCGGGTGGAAACTTTGGCGGGCGATGCACTGGCCATCGCCGATGCCTTGGGCTGCGAACGCTTTCACTTGGTCGGCCACGACTGGGGCGGCCAGCTCGCGTGGGTGGTGGCCGCGCTGCATCCGCGTCGGGTGAGTTCGCTGGCAGTCATATCGCGGCCCCATCCGCAAGCCTTCGCACAAGCCATGAAAGAGGACCGGCGCCAGTCCGGGCGCTCCAGCCACCACCGGTCGTTCCAGAGAGCCGAAGCCACCGACGAACTGCTCGCCGACGATGCGGCGAAGTTGCGCGCCATCTTCAAGGGCAACGGCGTCCCCGACGCTGATGCTAGGGCCTACCTAGCCACCCTGGGGCGCCGGGAGGCACTCGACGCGGCGCTGAACTGGTATCGCGCGCTCGGCCGATCCGACATCCAGTGGCGCGATGTGCCCGCTGTGACCGTGCCAACGCTCTACGTCTGGGGCAACGCCGACCAAACCGTTGGCCGCATGGCTGCCGAAGGCACCCAAGGGTGGGTGGAAGCCGCCTACAAGTTCGTCGAACTGCCCGGCATTGGGCACTTCGTGACCGACGAAGCGCCGGGGGCCTTCACGACGGAAGTGATTGAACACCTAGCTCGGAATCGATGCAGTCAACATGACCGTTGACGCCTAGCTGCCCTTGATCCACCGCAATAGGAGTGCCTGACTATGCTGCAAATCCGTAACGAAGGGTTCGTTCGAGTCCTCACCTTGGACCGACCCGAAGCGCTCAACGCATTTAGTGGGGCGCTGTTCGATGCTTTGACCGAAGGGTTGTTCGCTGCGGCGGATGATGCCTCGGTTCGGGTGGCCATCCTCACCGGGAGCGGGCGGGCGTTTTCGGCAGGCTTGGACCTGACCGAAGTCGGTCAGGAAGCCGAGCCGCCCGTCCACGGATCCGCAGGGTTGTTTGACGCGCTCATCGACTTCCCGAAGCCGCTCATGCTCGCCATCAACGGCCTTGGGGTGGGTTTCGGCGCGACCATCTGCGGGCTGGCGGACATGGCCTTCATGGCGGAAAGTGCCCGGCTGCGCTGTCCGTTCACCTCCCTCGGCCTGACCGGAGAGGCGGGCAGCACCACCACGTTCCCCAGCCTGCTCGGCCATCAGGCGGCGAGCTGGATGCTGTACTCCTCAGCCTGGATGGACGCGGAGGCCTGCAAGTCGGCTGGCATCGTGCTCGATGTGTTTCCGGATGACCGATTGGCCGATGAAGTCATGCAACGCGCCCAAACCATCGCCGCTCAGCCGCTCTCCGCGCTGCTGCACAGCAAGGCGCTGTTGATGGGACCTCGGCGCGAACGGATTCGGGCGGCAATCAACGCGGAAAATGCGGTTTACGCTGAGTTAATGGGCGGCCCGGACAACCGGGAAGCGATCAGCGCGTT
>JAPPIX010000139.1:11053-16144 GCA_028820495.1 Gammaproteobacteria bacterium | reverse complement strand
TGGCAGTGCGTGGACCGGCTCAACCGATTGGCGGAGGTCTGCGAGCCGCCGCCGCGCCTGCCCACCAGCATTAGCGAGGTTTTGGCGTCGTGACGGGCTTCGTCCCGGCCAGACGGCTTGCCGTTTCCCGCCGCCTGTCATCGGGCGACCTTGTGCCGGTGGGTGAATTGGCGCAAAACCGCCAAGGCGTGTTCTTCCAATACGACTCGGAATACCTCCTAGCGCTCCCCAGCCTCTCGCCCTTCATGCTGCCGTTCAACCGGTCGTTGCATCGGGCGCCAGCCCAGCCGCATCAGGGGCTGCATGGGGTCTTTGCGGATTCATTGCCCGATGGTTGGGGGCTGCGGCTCATGGATCGCGTGTTTCGTCGCCGGGGCATCTCGCCCAGTGAGCTTTCGGCCATGGATCGGCTGGCCTACACCGGTAGTCGCGGGCTTGGGGCTTTGGAGTACGGTCCTGATTCGGACTTCGCGCAGGTTTCTGGCCCTGGTGAGGATGTGGACTTAGCCGAGTTGGGTGAACAGGCTCAGGCGCTGTTTGACGACGAGAGCCGCGACGTTTTGCCGAGCCTCGCGTTTGCGGGGAGTTCGGGCGGGATGCGTCCCAAGGCACAGGTTTACCTGCCGGCGGGGGGCAGTTTGGCTGGCGCAACCATCCGGGAAGGTCCGGGATTGGAGCCTTGGTTGGTGAAGTTCACGTCCGCCTCGCTGCCCTTGGGGCATGAAGAGGGTTTGTGTGAGGCGGCTTATCTCCGTATGGCTGAGAAGGCTGGCATCGAAGTTCCCGAGTGGCGGTTGATTCCGATGTCCAAATCACATCGCCGCTCGTCAGCCGCTGCTTGGCTGGCTGTTAAGCGTTTCGATTGCTCACCCGAGGGTGGGCGCTTGCACATGCACAGCCTGTGCGGCCTGCTCGATGCAGACTTCAGGGCGCCGTCAATGGACTACGAAGACCTGATCAAAGCCAGCCAGACGCTTTGCCGCAGTTCAGCCGTTGGTCACAGCCTATTCGTCCGGGCGATGTTCAATCTCTTTGCGGTCAATCAGGACGATCACACCAAGAATTGGGCGTTCCTCCAGGACGATGCGGGAAATTGGCGACCTTCGCCTTGCTATGACGTGACATTCAGCCCAAGCCCCCAAGGAGAGCACAGCACGGCCTTTCTCGGCCACGGTGCCGCACCGCCGTTGCAAGCCGTGCAACAGATGGCGCAGCAAGCGAATTTCTCGAGTTGGGGGCGGGCGGTTGAAGTCGTCGAGCGGGTGGTGGAGGCCGTGGGGCAATGGCAGGCCATTGCTGCGGACATCGGCGTCAGCAAAGACACCCAGCGGTTGGTTGGGCGCCGCCTTAACGCGGCGTACGGCGACAACAGAGCGTTGCTCTGTGGCTGACAGATGTCATCTTGGCCAGTGGCGGATAGTGAGCGGACTGCAGGGAAGCGTTCCCCTGCGGGTGCCCAACGCTACTACCCCAGCTTTTGCATCACATCGCCGAACAATTCGTCGTCGTTGGGTAGCTCTTTGGTTTTCGCAAGTGGCTTGGAGACCCAAGTCTCGTTAATCAAATCTCGCCAGGAAATGTTGTTGTTGGTGCCATTCCCGCCCCAAGACCCGCATCCTAATGAGAATGTTTGACGCATGCCGTTCCACAGATTGCCGCTGTTGGAAGCCGCTTGTGGCTGATTAACCATGACGCGCGATGTCTTGGTCGAATGCGCCAGTTTCAGAATGTTCTCATCCTTGTTTGAATAGATCCCACAGGAGTGGCCTTGTCCTTGATAGCTCTGAATGCTATTCGTGAGCTCAATGGCGTGTTCGATATCCTTCGCCCGATAGAGCGCCATAGTGACGCAGAGCTTCTCACCCGAAAAAGGAAATTCGGGGCCCCACCCCTCTTCCGGCACGATGAAAAACTCCGTGCCATCCGGAATGTCGATTCCCGCCAACTCTGCAATGTACTCAGCAGGCTTCGCGACGATTGCGGTGTTTAGATGGCCCTGTTCATCCCAAATCGTTTTTTGCAACAACGCCTTTTCCGATTCGTCGAGTAAATGCCCACCCTTCGATTCCAGTTTCTCCAGCATCTCGTCATAAATGTCATCGACCAGTAAAACCGCATTGTCGGCGGAACAAGACGCCGCTAGATCCAACGTTTTTGAGAGATGGATTTTCTCCGCGGCATCCGTGAGATCGGCGCTTTCATCCACTGTAACCACGGCGTTCCCCACGCCCACACCGAGCGCAGGTGTACCGGAAGAATAGGCAGCGTTGACCATTGCGCCCCCGCCGGTGGCAAGCACGCGGTCACACTGCCGCATCAGTTCATTGGTGAGGTCCAAGGTCGGTGTCTCGATGCCGATCACAAGATCTGCGGGAGCCCCCAATTCCATGAGCGCAGCTCGCATCAAATCGACGATTTTCTTGTTGGTTAGTTTCGCGCGCGGGTGTGGCGCAATAATGATCGAGTTGCGGCCCTTTACCGCGTGAATCGCTTTGATCACAGGGGTGGCTTCCGGGTTCGTGGACGGCGCTAGCGCACCAATCACACCCATGGGCTTGGCAATCTTAACAATGTTGCGCTCATGGTCTTCCTCCAGCACCCCCACCGATTTGTCGTCAATGATGTCCATCAAAGTGGCTCGTGTCTTGCGCTGTATCTTCAGCAGCTTGCCTGCATAATTGCCCAACTCCGTCTCGTCCACCGTGAACTGCGCGATTTCCTCGGCAACGCCCGGACGAGAAACCGCCCACACCATGCCTCGGATGAGTTCATCCACTTGTTCTTGGCTGTAGTTTTCGATTTGCGCTTGCGCTTGCCGCGAGCGTTCCACAAGCCCATTGATGACCTCGGCAGGTGACATCTCGGCAGTTCGGTTCATAGCGATTCCCATCAATTTGATCTGTTCCAACTATACAATAATCGGTTACGCCGACAATAGTATCGGCGGTTTTCTCAGTCCCCGTCCGCGTCAAGCAACTGCCGTCCTACCCAATCCCTGGCAAAGTGCTGCGCCGTTCTGCCGTTGCGCACGCCCCGGGCCAGCGCCCAGCGCAGCGCCTCGGCGCGCAGTTCATCGTTCCAGGCCACTGTCGTGCCGTGCTGGTTGGCCAGCGCCGCCAGCCAGTGGCGGGTGACCGCCAAGTAGGCGTCCTGCCGGAAGGGGTGGAAGGCGAGCCAGAGGCCGAAGCGGTCGGAGAGTGAGATCTTCTCCTCCACCGCTTCGCCGTGGTGCAGTTCGCCGTCTTGGATGGTCGCGCCTTCGTTGTCCGCCATGGTTTCCGGCAACAGGTGGCGGCGGTTGGAGGTGGCGTAGATGAGGATGTTGCCGGACGACTTGAAGATGGAGCCCTCCAAGGCGCTCTTCAGCACCTTGTAGGAGGCGTCGTCCGCTTCGAAGGAGAGGTCGTCGCAGAACAGCACGAAGCGGTAGGGCTCCTCGCGCAGGCGCCCCACGATGTCCGGCAGCGCTGCGAGCTGGCTCTTGTTGACCTCGACCAAGCGCAGGCCTTGGTCGCCGAAGGCGTTCAGCAACGCGTGGATGAGCGATGACTTGCCGGTGCCCCTAGCACCCCAGAGCAAGGCGTTGTTGGCGGGGTGGCCGGCTAGGAACTGGCGCGTGTTGGCGATGAGGCGGGCCTTTTGGTCGTCGATTTGCAGCAGGTCGTCCAGCGCGATGTCATCGACGTCCGGGTGCAGGGCGAAGCCCCGGTCCAACCCCTCGCCGTGCCAGACGGCAGCGCGGTGCGCCCGCCAGTCCACGGCGGCGCGGTCCGGCAGCAAGCCCAGCAGCCGGTTGGCCAGCAGTTCGGCGGATTTAAGGAGCGGCGTTAAGGATTTGTCCATCGCTGCGGTGGCTTGGCGAGCCGGCAGGAAGCTACCGCGAGGTCTTCAACGGGACCACGTTGTCGGTTTCCCGCCGATAGATTCGGGCCCGCAGTCCGGGGCCGTCGATGCCAATCTTGCCGGGGTCGAAGTAGCGCAAGTCCAGGCGCTTGGACTTCTCGTCTGAGTCCGGCGCCAGTTGCAATTGGTTGCCGTTGAGTGACCAACGCCCCTGTTCCCTCAGGGTGCCCTCGACCAAACGGTATTGGCCGCCATCCACGTCGCCCTCAAGCGTCATTACGCCGGAGTCGGAACGCCACTGTCCAGGCAGGTTCAGCTTTTTCAGCCACGCCAGCCGATTGCGCTGGGCGCCGCGCAGCCAGATGAAGGCGATGGCGGCAACGGCGGCGACGAGTAGCAAGGACGCCATCACTTCACTCCAGCCGACTCAGCACAACCACTCCCGCTCAGCGCCGATTAACTGCGCATCGATGGCTTGTTCGAGGCGGCGCTCGGCCTCGGTGAGGGTCTTTTCCACCACGACGGCGTCGGCGGCAACGGCGACGATGGACCATTGCGAACGTTGGTGGGAGTCCTGGTAGGCGCTTTCGCAGACGGCGACGTTGGCCAATTGGCCTAGGCGCGCGCCGATGCCCTTGAGGCGTTGACGCTTTTCCTTGAGCGAGCGGCAGCCGCCGAAGTGCAGGTCGATGCGCAGCAGGCAGGCTTTGGCCACGGGATCGGTCAGCCCGGGAAGTCGTCCCGCTCCATTTCGTAGAAGACGGTGTCCAAGCCGTGCCATTCGCAGCGGCGCAGGAACACCATGCCGAGGCGCTGCATGACGTTCACCGACCTTTGGTTGGGCGTGTCGGTGACGGCGATCACCCGGTCGAAGCCGCAGTCGGCGAAGCCGTGGCGCAGCACCTCGGTGGCCGCTTCGGTGACCAGGCCCTCGCCCCAATGCTCCGGCAGAATGCCGTAGAGCAGTTCGACGGTCTCGCCGTCCTCGAAGCGGCGGTGGCCGCAAAAGCCCATCAGGACGCCCGGATTGTCTTGGTGCTCGATAGCGAAAAACCCGGAATTGCAGGCGTCGAAGAAGGCGGTGCTGCTGGCGACGATTTCGGAGACCCGCGCAATGGAGATGATTTCGTTGTCCCAGAGGTAGCGGCGCACGTCCGGCTGGGTCCAGAACTGGTGCAGTGCTGGCAGGTCCGCGTCGGCCAGGGGCCGCAGCGTCAGCCGCTTGGTCTGCAGAACCGGCATCCGTCC
>JAPPIX010000139.1:3075-10953 GCA_028820495.1 Gammaproteobacteria bacterium | reverse complement strand
ACATTTCGCGCACCCACTTCAATAGGACGACCGGATGCGATTCAGTTTCTGGCCCAACCCGATGCAGCCATATGCCGATGTGCTGGCTTTGGCCCGGCATGTCGAGGCGACCGGCTGGGATGGCATCTGGTATGCGGACCACTTCATGCCCAACGCCAAGGACACCAGCGCCCCGTGGGCGGAGGCTTGGGTGACGCTTTCGGCCATCGGCGCCGCGGTGCCGCGGCTGCGTTTGGGCACCCTGGTGGCCGGCAACACCTATCGCCATCCGGCGGTGCTGGCCAAGATGGCGGCGACGTTGGACCACATCACCCAAGGCCGGGTGGTGCTCGGCCTCGGCAGCGGCTGGCAGGAGAACGAGCATCGCCAGTACGGCATCCCCTTCCACACGGTCAAGGGTCGCCTGCAGCGGCTCGACGAGGCCTGCGCGGTCATCAAGTCGTTGTTCACCGAGGCCAAGACCAACTTCGACGGACGCTTCTACCAACTCGAGGACGCCACCTTGGAGCCCAAGCCAGTCCAGCAGCCCTTGCCGCTGCTCATCGGCGGCGGCGGCGAGCGGCGCACCCTGCGCATCGCCGCCCAATATGCTGACGAGTGGAACGTTTGGGGCGATGTGGCCGTGCTGCGGCAGAAGATGGCCGTGCTCGACGGGCACTGCGCCGCTGTGGGACGCCGGCCCGAGGCCATCAAGCGAACCGCCGTGGCGCTGCTGTTCATGAGCGAGGATGCGAATTGGCTTGAGGGCGTGCGGCAGTCGAAACCAGCCCCGGCGGCCATCATCGGCACCGTCGACGAGGTGCGCGAAACCGTGCAGGCTTACGCGGACATCGGGGTGGATGAACTGATCGTGCCGGACTTCAACTTGGGCGACCAAGAGCGCAAGGTTGAAGTGCTGGACCGCTTCATCAAGGAGGTCGCGGGGCGTTAGGACAGCGCGCAAGCAATCGGACCGACTATCCACAAGGAATCAATCAACATGACGCAAGAGCAACCGGCGGTGCCGGTGCCGGCAGCCACGGTCGTCCTGCTTCGCCCCGGCGCGGCGGGCGGCATCGAGATCTTCATGGTGGTGCGCCATCACCAGATCGACTTTGCCTCCGGCGCGCTGGTTTTCCCCGGCGGCAAGGTGGATGAGCAGGACTTTGCCGACGAGTTGGCGCCCTACCTGGCAGGCGCGGACGCGGACCGCAACATGCGGGCCATGCAGGTGGCCTCCATTCGCGAAGCCTTTGAGGAAAGCGGGGTGCTGTTGGCAAGGCCTGCCGGGTCAGACGATCTGGTGGACGCCGAACGCCTGCGGGCGCTGGAGGCCTACCGCAACCGCCTGCATGGGGGCGAGCTCACGATGGCGGAGTTTGCCGCCAAGGAAGAGCTGGTGTTCGCCTGCGATCAACTGGTGCATTTCGCCCATTGGATCACGCCGGAAATGTTGCCCAAGCGCTTCGACACCCACTTTTTCCTAGCCTTGGCGCCGGCGGACCACGTGGCGGTTCACGACGGCCATGAATCCGTTGATTCAGTGTGGATCAACGCCGCCGAAGCCTTGGCCGCCGACGAGTCCGGCCAATACACCATCATCTTTCCCACGGCCCGCAACATCGCCAAGATCGCTGAGTTCCCAGATCCAGAAGCCGCTTTGCGGCAAACGCGCCTTGATGAGGTGGTGACGGTGCTGCCCTGGACGGAGCGGCGCAGCGACGGCAACTACCTGCGCATTCCCGAGGCGGCGGGCTACGACATCAGCGAATAGCGCCTGCCGAGTCGAGCTTGACCCCCGCAATTCCCTTCAAGTCAATCAAGAGGACCCGCCAATGACCGATGCCGCCGCACCCGAAGTGCTTTATGACGTGGCTGATCACATTGCCACCATCACGTTCAACCGCCCGGAGCGGCAGAACACCATCTCCGGCCCCATGCTCGACGCCTTCACCGAGCGGCTCGTCGAAGCCAACGGGGACGACGAGGTCCGGGCAATGGTCATCACCGGCTCCGGCCGCTTCTTCTGCGCCGGCCTCGACCTGCGTGGCGGCGGCATCGCTTCGGGCCTCTCGGAAGACGGTGACTCCGAGCCGCCTGCGCCCGTCACCAATCTGGACCTGCGCGACACGCCGCCCACGGTGTTGCATGGGCTGGACAAGCCGACGATTTGCGCGTTGAACGGCTCCGCCGCTGGCTACGGTTTGGATTTAGCGCTCGGCTGCGACATCCGCATCATGTCGGACGCCGCCAAGCTCTCGGCGGCCTTCACCGCCCGGGGTGTCCTGCCGGAGTCGGGTGGCACCTGGATTCTGCCGCGTCTGCTTGGCTGGTCGAAGGCGGCTGAACTGGTTTTCGCCGGCCGCACCCTGGGCGCTGAGGAATGCCTGTCGATGGGGCTGGTCTCCAAGGTGGTCCCGGCCGATGAAGTGGCCGGGTCGGCCCGCAGCCTCGCCGAGGAAATCGCCGCCAACGCCCCGCTGGCGGTGCAGGCCACCAAGCGCATGATGCGCATGGGCATGAACGAGAACTTCAACGACCACGTCCACCACGTCTTCCTGCAGTTGCTGCCGCTGTTCAAGTCCGCGGATTTTCGCGAAGGCATGGCCGCCTTCCTGGAACGCCGCGCCCCGGAATTCAAGGGCCGTTAGTCCGCCGGTTCCGGGCCGTGGCTTGGTTGGTCGGGACGGCAGGATTTGAACCTGCGACCACTTGACCCCCAGTCAAGTGCGCTACCAGACTGCGCTACGCCCCGGCGCGGGCGCATTGTAACCCGCCCGGGTCGTGTGACGCATCACTTGATCGCTTGCAGCAATTCCTCGAGTTCCGCGATCAACTGCCTCGCCAGTGCCTTGGACTGCGCTTGGTCCTGCTGGGTGTCGTCGTTGTCCAGCACCTTCCTGGCCCCGGCGATGGTGAGCCCCTGCTCCTTCAGCAACGAGTTGATGCGGGCGATCAGAAGGACGTCGCGCTGCTCGTAGCAGCGCCGGTTGCCGCGCCGCTTGATGGGGCCGAGTTGGGGGAACTCCTTCTCCCAGTAGCGCAGCACATGGGGGGCCAGACCAAAATGCTTGCTGACTTCGCCGATGCTCAGGTAGCGCTTGTTGGGCAGGGGAGGCGATTCAGCGCTTGGATTCGGGACCGACATGGGCGCCCACTCTGGCCTTCAGCTTCTGGCCGGGATGGAAGGTGACGACGCGCCGTGCGGAAACCGGGATTTCCTCGCCGGATTTGGGGTTTCTGCCGGGCCGGGCGCGCTTGTCGCGCAGATCGAAGTTGCCGAAACTAGACAGCTTGACCGGCTCGTTTCGCTCAAGGCATTGGGCCAGCTCCTCAAAGAAGGTTTCGACAATCTCCTTTGCCTCGCGCTTGTTGAGCCCGAATTCCTCAAACAGCCTTTCGGCCATCTGCGCTTTTGTCAGCGCCCCCAAAGTGCCAAGCCTCCCTTCATCAGCCAAGTGGAGACAGCCCCACGTCTGGCTGGTTTTCCCTTTGCCGACAGCCGCCGACCGCACTGGGGCGAGCTAAAGGCTTCCGCCTAGGCGTTGCCATGTGGCTGCCGCACCCCTGCCGCCATCGCCCTGCCGCTAACGCAGTTGGGCACCCAGTTCGGACTGCAGGGCTTCGATGGCGCTGCTCATCCAGACGGCAATGTCCTGGTCGGTAAGAGTGGACGATGCGCCTTGGAAGGTCAACCCTACGGCCAGACTTTTTTTATTGGAATCAATGTTTTTGCTTCTATACACGTCAAATAGGGTCAGTTCGCGCAAGGCTGTTCCGAGGGCGCCTAAGAGTGTTTCCCGCACTTGCCCAGCGCTCACTGACTCGTCCACGAGCAGCGCCAAATCCCGGCGCGCGCGGGGGGTGTTGGGAATTGCCGAGAAACGGCGCAGGGGATGGGAGAGCGCCGCCTGGCCGTCAATTTCGAAGACCAGGACGCCGCTGGCAAGCTCCAACTGGCGCTCGATTTGCGGGTGCAAGCGGCCGAGGCGCCCCACGGCCTCGCCACCGCTGACGATGGCGGCCTGCTGTCCGGGGTGCAGCACTGGATCATTCGATGGCGCAAACTCGAGTCTCTTCGTGCCAGCCCACTCCAACAGGCGCTCGACCGCCCCCTTGAGGTCGAAGAAGTCCGTCGCCTCCGGCTTGCCATGCCAGGATTCCGGGTCTCGCTCCCCCCACATCAGCCCGCCGAGCAGCAAGGCTTGGTCGAGTGGTTCGGTGGGCGCTGCAGCGGTCTTAAAGCACAGGCCGAGCTCAAACAACTGGACGCGCCGTTGCTGTCGATTTTGGTTGAAGCGCAAAGCCTCGACCAGGCCGGGCAGCAGGTTGATGCGCATCACCGATTGGTCGGCGGACATCGGGTTGGCTAAGGCCAAGGCTTCGGCGCCGGGGTCGAGCAGGGCTTGACGAATCGGATCGACGAAGCTGTAGGTGATGACCTCCTGAAAGCCGAGGGCGGCGAGCTGCGTCTTCAACTGCCGTTCGCCGCTCTGCTCCAACGGCTTGGGCCGCGGGCGGAGCGCCGCCTTCGGCGTTTGGCTGGGGATGTTGTCGTAGCCGTGGATGCGGCACACCTCCTCCACGAGGTCGGCTTCGATGCCGATGTCGAAGCGGTGGCTGGGCGCTGTGATGGTCCAGACCACGCCGTCGTCGTCGGTCTCGCGGCGGTCACGCAGCCGAAAGTCCAGCCGGTCCAGCACGGCATCGACCTGGCCGGCGTCCATGGTCACCCCCGCCAATTGGTGAAGGCGCCGTTGCCGCAGGGACACCACCGCAGCACTGGGCAGACATTCGGCGGCCAGGGCCTCCTCAACGGGCCCGGCGCGTCCACCGGCGATGTCGAGCAGCAGAGCCGTCGCCCGTTCCATGGCCTTGGGCTGCAGTTGGTGGTCCACTCCGCGCTCGTAGCGGTGCGAGGCGTCGGTGTGCAGCCCGAAGCGGCGAGCCGTCTCCGCCACGGTGCGGGGGTCGAACCAAGCACATTCAAGAAAGACGTCTTCGGTGGTTGCCTGCACGCCGCTGCGCTCGCCGCCCATGACGCCGGCGATGGCGACCGGCACGGCTTCGTCAGCGATGACCAGATCCTGGGAACCCAGGCTGATCGGGCGCCCGTCGAGCATCTTCAGCGTTTCGCCAGGGTCGGCGCGGCGGACGATGATGCGCTCCGACAGGGCGTTCAGGTCGAAGGCGTGCATGGGTTGGCCGAGTTCGAGCATGACGTAGTTGGTCACATCCACCACGGCGTTGATGCTGCGCAATCCGCACCGGCGCAACCGCTCCTTCATCCACAACGGGGCCTGGGCACTGAGGTCCATGCCTTCGATGATGCGGCCTAGGTAGCGGGGGCAGCCCGCCGGGTCGGCCAAGGTGACGGGGAAGGCGGCTGCGGATTGTGTGGCTGGGGGCGGGGCGTCTTGGTGGCGCACCGGCAGGCCGTTCAGCACCCCGACTTCGCGCGCCAAGCCGCGCAGGCTGAGGCAATCCCCACGATTGGGGGTGAGCTTGATTTCGATGCTGACGTCGTCGAGCGCGAGCGCCTCGGTCAATGCCGTTCCGCAAGCCCCGTCGTCCAGCTCCAGGATGCCCGCCGCACCGTCGCCCAACCCGAGCTCGGCGGCGCTGCACAGCATGCCGGCCGATGCGGTGCCGCGAATTTGCGCAGCTTCGACCTTGGTGCCGCCGGGCAGTTCCGAGCCGGGCAGAGCGAGGGCTGTGAGCAGCCCGGGGCGGGCATTGGGCGCGCCGCAAACCACTTGGCGGCTGCCGGCTCCGTCCGCCACTTTGCAGATGGACAGGTGGCCGCCATCGGGATGCTGGTCGCAGGCTTCGATGCGCGCCACCACCACGTTCGGCAGGGGCGGCGCCACGGGCTCCACGATCTCGACTTCAAGGCCCGCCATGGTGAGTTGATCGAGCAGCGCTTGGCGGTCGATGTCCGGACTGACCCATTCGCGCAGCCAGGCTTCGCTGAACTTCATCGGAACTGCTCGAGGAAGCGCAGGTCGTTCTCGAAGAACAGGCGGCAGTCGTTGACCTCGTGCAGCAGCATGGTCAGCCGGTCGCCGCCCATGCCGAAAGCGAATCCCGACCACGCCTCCGGTTCGATGCCCGACATCTGCAGCGCGTTTGGGTGCACTAGGCCACAGCCCATGATCTCCAACCAGCCAGTGTGGCTGCACACTCGGCAGCCGCGTCCCATGCAATGGACGCATTGCACGTCCACCTCGGCGGAGGGTTCCGTGAAGGGGAAGTAGGAGGGACGGAAGCGCAGTTCAAGGTCGCGCTCGAAAAACTGCCGGGTGAACTCGGTCACCGTGCCTTTCAGGTGGGCAAAGCTGATGTCCCGGTCGATCACCAGCCCCTCGATCTGGTGAAACATGGGCGTGTGGGACAGGTCGCTTTCCCGCCGGTACACCCGTCCCGGACAGATGACGCGAATCGGCGGGGGCTGGCGCTCCATGACATGCACCTGGGCGGGCGAGGTGTGGGTGCGCAGCAAGGTGCCGTCACCGAAATAGAACGTATCGTGCATGGACCGCGCCGGATGGTAGGGCGGGATGTTGAGTGCTTCGAAGTTGTGGTAGTCGTCCTCGACCTCCAAGCCAGCGAATACGTCGTAGCCGGCGCCGGTGAAGATGTCCTCGACGCGGGCCAGCGTTTGGGTGACGGGGTGCAGCCCGCCGCTGCCAGGGCGGCGTCCGGGCAGGGTCACGTCAACAGCTTCCTCGGCCAAGGCCGCGGCCAATTGCTCGGCGGCGATCTGATCCTTGCGCTCGGCGATCAGCGCCGTAAGACGGCGCTTGGCGGCGTTGATGGAGGCCCCCGCTTGGGGGCGCTCCTCTGGCGTCAGCTTGCTTAAGCCCCTGAGCAGGGCGGTGACTTCGCCCTTGCGGCCGAGGTAGCGAACGCGCACCTGCTCCAAGCTGGCGTCATCATCTGTGCCTTGAACGGCTGCTTCGGCTGCCCGGAGCACCTCGTCAACGTTCATGGTAGGCATGGCTCGGCTAGATCACCTGTGTGCTGAGGCGGGGACTTCTATTGAAAAACCAGCCTCCCGATGGAAAGCGCGTTCCAGCGGCCCAATCGAGGGCGGGACGCCCTCGGTCCGGGGAATGACGCCCATTTCAGGCGTGGCGCCTTGGAGCGAGGGCGTCCCGCCCTCGGACGGCGCGGAGCGCCGTTCCTCCGCTGCTGCGGCGCTCATGCAGCCAAGGCTGCCTTGTCGGACTCCGCCAAAGCGCCCTTGGCTTTTTCCACCAGCGCGCTGAAGGCGTCGGGCTCCTGCAGGGCAAGATCGGCGAGCACTCGCCGGTCCATGTCGATTTCCGCTTGCTTCAAGCCGGCGATGAAGCGGCTGTAGGACAGCCCGTGCTGGCGGGCGGCGGCATTGATGCGCATGATCCACAGCGAGCGAAACTGGCGCTTGCGTTGGCGGCGGTCACGGTAGGCGTACTGGCCCGCGCGGATCACCGCCTGCTTGGCGACTTTGAACGAGCGGCTGCGGGCGCCGTAGTAGCCCTTGGCCTGCTTGAGTACCTTCTTGCGCCTCGCCCGGGAAGCGACGCTGCGTTTGGGTCTTGGCATGGAGATTTCTCCTGTTTTGCTGGGTCGGCGGGGCGATGCGCTTGCCGACCGTCGGTACGATGCGGCGAGGCGTTCCTAGCGGGCCTTCTTCGGCGTCATGCGCTTAAGAGCTGCGGCGTCAGCCTTTGCCACGGCCTCAAGGCCACGCAACTGCCGCTTTCGCTTGGACGACTTCTTGGTCAGGATGTGGTTCCTGTTGGTGCGCCGATGCTTGAAGCCGGTGGCCGTGCGGCGAAAGCGCTTGGCGGCGCCGCTATGGGTTTTCTGCTTGGGCATGATTCTCTCTTCGGGTTTTGCCGTGATTATTCAATT
>JAPPIX010000139.1:0-2975 GCA_028820495.1 Gammaproteobacteria bacterium | reverse complement strand
TTCGGTTCGCGTTGGGAGTTTCGCTGGCGCGAAACTCCTGCTCCATTGGGCGTCCGCCCTCGCTTCGCATACCGTTGCGGGGCGATCTAGTGCTTGCGGCGCTTCTTCGGCGCCAGGATCATCACCACCTGGCGGCCTTCGAACTTGGGCTCAGTCTCCATCGATCCGTACTCGGCTAGATCCTCTTCGATGCGGGACATCAACTTCATGCCGATCTCCGGATGCACCATCTCGCGGCCACGAAACCTGAGCGACACTTTCGCCTTGTCGCCATCTTCAAGAAAGCGTATCAGGTTCCTCAGCTTGACTTGGTAATCCCCTTCCTCCGTGCCGGGCCGGAACTTCATTTCCTTGACGTGAATCTGCTTTTGGTTCCGGCGTTGCGCTGCCCGGGTCTTCTTGGCCTCGAACAGGTGCTTGCCGTAGTCCATCACCTTCACGACCGGCGGATTGGCGTCTGGCGCAATCAGCACGAGGTCCATTGCCGAGCGCTTGGCCTCCATCAGGGCATCGTCCCGGGAGACGATGCCCACCTGTTGTCCGTCCGCGGCGATCAACCTCAACGTTCGGGCGGGAATCTCCTCGTTCAGAAGCGCGCGTTCCGCCCGCTTAGCGCCTTTTTTGATGAGTGCTCTCCATAAGTACCTTTGCGGTGTGTGTTGGGCGTTGCAATCCCAAGGACGATAATATCTGCCTCTTTGGCGGCTTCTGCAACCGAGTGCAGACATGTCTGCAGGCGGGCCATTGGGCACCGCCAATCCCCGTCGCTTGGCAACCGTTTCCGGCGGCTGGCGGCGAAGCGCGGCATTCTACTGCCGAACTTGACCTCGCACAACTGCAATCCGCGCTTGCTCCATTCCGTCGGCTTGACTCCAACCCATTGATTAACAAGTTCTTTACTTCCATTCGAAACGGGTTGCAACCATATCCCCTGTGGTTCGAAGGAATCGGAAACAGGGCCTTGGCCGTGGTAGGGTGGCGGTTTCGACCTACCCGGAGAGTGAAATGGGGATCGTTCGCACGTTGGCGATGCTGTGGATTGCGTTGCTTATGGTCAATGGCTGCAGTGAAGACAGCGCAATGGAGACGGGTGCGCAGGGCGAATCTCCTACAACGGATGCGCCGGCCATCGGCTCGGCCGAGATGTCCGACCGTCTCGTGCGCTATACCGAGGAGCGGGCGCCCTGCCGTGATTACACGCCGCTGCGCCAGCCCCTGTTCGGCGACGTGCACGTGCACACCAGCTTTTCCTTCGATGCCGCCGCCAACAGCATCGGCGCCACGCCAGCGGACGCCCATCGGTTTGCCCGGGGCGAAGCCATCGACTTTTGGCCGCTTGACGAGAGCGGTGGGCCGGCGGGCAAGTTCGCCATCGACCGGCCACTGGACTTCCTGGCAGTGACGGACCACGGCGAGTTTCTCGGTGAGCGGGCTCTGTGCCGGATGTCTGGATCGGCAAGCTACGAGACGCCGTTCTGCGCCGATTACCGAGCGGACGAACGCCAAGGCATGATGATGCTCGGCCAAGTGATCACCACCGAGACGCCGATCCGTGTTGGGGAAGTGTGCGGTGCGGACGGCGGGGTTTGCCTAGCCGCCGCCAAGGGGCCTTGGAAGCGGTTGATTGAGGCTGCGGAGGCGGCCTACGACCGCAGTGGTGCATGCAGCTTCACCAGTTTCGTTGGCTACGAGTACACGGGCACGCCGGGCGTCTCCAACTATCACCGTAACGTCATCTTCCGCAACGCCGAGGTGCCGGACCTGCCCGTGTCCTACATTGACGCGCCCATTGACAGGAGCCTGTGGCAGCAGCTTGATGTGGCCTGCAACGGCGAGACGGGCTGCGACTACCTGACCATTCCGCACAACACCAATCTCGCCAACGGGCGCATGGCACCCTACGTGGGTTTGGAGGCCACGGTGGAGAACCGACGGGCCTACGCCGAGGTGCGTCTGGAGCGGGAGCCGATCGTCGAGATCTTCCAGCACAAGGGGGCCTCGGAGTGCATCAATGGCCTGTCCACGGTCCTGAGCGCACCGGACGAGCTGTGCGACGTGGAGGCGGTCCGGGTGCTTGGGCGCAAGGAGACCTTCACGGCCATGGACACCGTGGACGGCGAACTGGTCACCACCGAGCAGGTTTTGGAGACCGCCGAGTGCGGCGATCAGTTCGGTGAAAACGGCATGGTCGGTGCCGGTTGCGTGGACGAGACCGATTTCGTGCGCTCGGCATTGTTGGTTGGCCTAAAGGAGGAGCGGGCGATTGGCCTCAATCCCATCAAGCTCGGCATCATCGCCTCCACTGACACCCATACGGCGACGCCTGGCGCGGTGGCCGAGGCGGACTTCCGTGGGGCGGTCACGGGCGAAGCCACGCCTGAGGCGCGCTTGGAGCGCGGTCTTTTGACCAGCGGACGTGATGGCAACCCGGGTGGATTGGCCGGGGTCTGGGCGGTGGAGAACTCCCGTGACGCCATCTTTGAGGCCATGCAGCGGCGCGAAGTCTTCGGCACCTCCGGCCCGCGCATCACGCCCCGCTTCTTCGCGGGCTGGAACTACGCGCCAGACCTGTGCGGCAGCGAGACCTTGGTTGCCGAGGGCTACGCTGGCGGCGTGCCCATGGGCGGCGATCTTGAAGATAGGCCCGCCGGGGACGCCAAGCCGACCTTCATCGCGTTTGCTGCCCGGGATGCGGCGGAAGATGCAACGCCCTTGCAGGAACTGCAGCTCATCAAGGGCTGGATCGACGGCGAGGGTGCGCTGCACTACGCCGTGCGCGCCATTGCCGGTGCCGCTGATGCCGAAGCGGGGGCCGACACGCTCTGCGCCGTGGTACAGGACGAGGCGTTCGACGCCGCACAGTCCGCCTACTATTACTTGCGGGCCGTGGAAGCGCCAACGCCGCGCTGGAGCGCCTACGATTGCCAGCGCATCGACGAGGCCGCCCGCCCGGCGGTGTGCAGCGACGGCTCCCT
>JAPPIX010000224.1 GCA_028820495.1 Gammaproteobacteria bacterium | reverse complement strand
CCCCTTGGTGTGGTGCGGTGGTGGTTAAAAAACTTTTTGTAAAAACCCCTTTGGGGCGGGCGGGTTTTTGCGCGGCAGCTAAACTCCAAACGCGACCGTCAGGTCGCGCTGGTGCTTGCGTTTCGCAACAATTTGCTCAATTATGGTGCCCCTATTGTCTGAAAAGGGGAGATCAGACGATGTACCGCACATACATGCTGCGAACCATTCCCGCCTTCGTGCTCAGTGCACTGCTTTTCCTGCCTATTTCGTCCGCTGTCTACGCCCAAGCCGGTGCGCAGGCGGAAACTGACGTTATCGAGGAGGTGCTGGTCACCGCACGCAAACGGGAGGAATCCGTCCTTGAGATTCCCGAATCGCTGTCGGTGATCACCGGCGAGGACATCAATCGGCAGAACGTCAAGGCCTTGAAGGATGTCGGCTTCAAGGTGCCCAACCTGAACCTGTCCATGCGTCTTGACGGGTTCCCAAACGTTTCCATACGGGGTCTGGGCGCCTTCGGCAACACCCAAGGCGTGGGTTTCTATCTCGATGACGTGCAGATCTTTTCTGACGCGTCCTCGCGCTTTGGTGACCTTGCGCGCATCGAGGTGCTGAAAGGACCGCAGGGCGTACTCTATGGCGGCAGCAACATCGGTGGCGCGGTGAAGTTCGTCAGCGCCCGGCCGGATTCCGAACAAGCCTTTGGCCGCGTCAAGGTGCTCGGTGGCCAACAGGGCATGATCGATGTGGAAGGCAGCGTGAACACGCCGCTCGGCGGCAACGGCTGGGCCATGCGGCTGTTCGGCTTCGGTTCCAGTCACGACGGCTTCATCAAGAACCGCAACGCCGTGCGGCACAACGGCCACCGCACCAGCAACAAGAAGAACTCCGGCGAAACCGAGGCCTATGGCGGGCGCGTCATGATCGGCGGGCCCCTGGCCGAGCGGCTGTCGATGCTGTTTACCGCGCGCTGGAACGAGTACGACGGCCCGAACAACACTTGGAGCCGGGAACTGAAAGTCGAGGACTGGGATTACCCCACCACCATCAACACCGGGCCGGAGAATCCGAGGCATGAGCGCCGCACCTATGCGGGCATGTTGGAACTGACCTGGGAGATGGATGGATTCGACATCGTATCCGTCTCGTCCTTTACGGACACCCACAGCAATCGCTACAGCGACGTCGACGGGACGCCAGAGTTCCTGCTCGACCTGTTCCGCCCGGAAAAGATGAACGTGCTCACGCAGGACCTGCGCTTCACGTCCACGACCGATTCGCCCCTGCAATGGATCGCCGGGGTCTACTACTCGCTGTATGACGAGAACATGGATTCCGACCTGATCATCTGGGACAGCCGGGTAACGGCCGACGGACGGCTCGACGGCGTGCTCGGCTGCATCGCCGGAGACCTCTGCAGCGGCCTGTGGGCCGGCGAAATCGTACCTCCGGACGAAGAAGCCGAGGCGTTCCATCTGCCTTTCGAGTACCGGCGGCGCGACAAGAGCCACCTGGCCGCATACGGCAACGTCACCTACGACTTTGATGAGTGGGAGGTGGCGCTGGGTATCCGGATCGATCAGTGGAAGAACAAGAGCCTGAACTACGACGCCGGTATCGAGAGCAGCCTGAAGGAAACGGAAGTGTTGCCGCGCGGTTCAGTCACCCGTTGGCTGAACGACGACAGCATGATCTACGCCACCATCGCGTTCGGTTACGAGCCGGGTGGCCTGAACATCGGTGCGGATTTCGGCTTGCTGCCGTTCGACGCGGAGAAGGCCGTCAGCTACGAGGTCGGCTGGAAGGGTCGATGGATGGACGGCCGTGCCAGTGCCTCCGTCGCCGGTTTCTACATCGACTACAACAAGCGGCAGGTCGAATATCACATCGCCACCCCCCAGGGGCCCGTGGAAGGGATCGGCAACTTCGGCGACTCGAGGCAGTTCGGTTTCGAGGCCGACCTGTCCGTACAGGTGAGCGAAGAGTTGACGCTCTCTTTCGCCGCAGGCGCGATCGATGCCGAATGGACGGGGGAGACCTTGGCATACGACATCGACTTCGACGGCGAAAAGCCGCCGAACGTGCCGGAGTTCAGTTGGAACGTCAACGCCGATTACCGCAAGGCCATCAACGATGGCATGGACTTCATTCTCGGCGTGCAGGTCAGCAAGAACGGCGCCTACGATACCGTGCAGGCCTATCACCCACTCACCAATCCCAGCTTCACCGTCATCAACGCCCAGGTGGGCGTTGCCGGCGACAACTGGGAATTCACGGTGAATGCCGAGAACCTGACGGACAAGTCCTACTACACCGACTCACAGAGCTTCCCGAACTTCTATGGACTCGACGCGGGCGACTTGTGTGTCTATCCCAACGGCGATGCCTGCCTCACCATCGGCACCTTGGGCCAGCCGCGCCTGATCACGGCGAGCCTGAGCTACTTCTTTTAGAAGACGGCATGGCCCGGCTGTAGTGACTGCCGGGCCATCGTGAATCCGCCGGGCCAGCGGCGTGCTGGCCCGTTACGCGAATCTACGATCAGGCGGCTGCCTGCCAGGCTTCGTACACCTCTCGCCAGCCGACCAAGGCGATCGTGTTGCCATCGTCGTCGGTGAAGTTCAGCGGACCTAGGAAGGTCATGTACAACTCGCTGTCTTCTTCGAAGTACGTGTAGTCGTGCTGGGCATTGCAGGCTTCGTAGCCATAGCTGGGTGCCAGGGCAGTTTCTCCGCCTTCCTCAGCCCCGCCGCGCACCAGCATTTTGCCCTTGGTCATGTAGTACTCCCCCGGGCCCACATGAACGTGCCTGGCAATTGATGCGCCCTTGGCGGCCCGAAAGGCCGCGGTCCAGGCTCCTGATTCCGGCGATACGTGCAGCAGTTTCCACTCTACCAGGCCTGCGCACAGACCCTGTGGAAATTCTGCCCAATCGACTTCATCCATCTGGACGTAGTCGTCCATCATTGTCGCTTCAGCCATTGTCTCCTCCACTCGTTCGGCGGCGAGCGTCATGCCCGCCGTTCGTCAAAGTTCAGCGCCCCTGTCCAATGCTCAATCGCAAGGGTCACCCCGTATCCAAGTGTCTTACTCCTGTGTGCGCAGGTCAAATCATTCCTGGACTGAGCGGAAAGGCAGCCGCACTTTCGCTGCGCCAATGACGGACAGCTCGCCGTCCTGATTCTCCGCCCGCTGCGAAACCTCGACTATGCCTTCACCGTCGACGACGTCCTTGCCGGTCACCTCGCCGGATATGTGCAGGATGTCGCCAACCGGGTTGTGGCGCCGGATCTGGGTCTTCGACGCACGCACGAACCCGTCGTCGCCGGCCCAGTCGGTGAGGTGGTGGATCATCCAGGATGTGCGCTCAGGGCCATAGTCGTAGGCGGCGGGCGCGCCCACCTCCAATGCGAAATCGTCTTCCCAATGAACGCGCTCTGGGCAATCCGGAATGCCGTAGCGGTTCTTGATTCCGGTTCCGGGGTGCCGGTCGATCAGTTTCCATTGCAACCGGTTGGCGCGGATGTAGAGGCCGCCCCAACCCTGGGCGAAGGCGATGAAGCCGGTGACGGTCATTGGGCCCTTGACGATTGGTGGCAGTTCCTCCCCGATTTCAACGTTCTCGAAGTAACGGGTTTCGGCACCGCGGATTTTCTCGTCGCGGTACTTGGCGTAAACGGCGCGGATTTCGTCGTCGTCGTACACCCGGCGCCCGCGCTCGCGCACATCGTCGTACTTGCTGCCCTCTTCGCGCGCGGTGTCCCGCTCGGTTCGGAACACCCAACTGTCGGCATCGGCAAGCAGGTCGCCGTTCATCTCGTCGTAGAAGTCGACGTGGTAGATCTGCTGCACGGTGCGTCCGGCGAAGCGCGTCTGATGTTCGAACAGGTCTTTCAGCCACGACTCGGTGCGCACGGCCACATTGCGCCGAATCGGCTTGTGCCACTGCCAATCGGCACCGGCCCACATGGCGTGCACACCGGGCAGCCCGCCGCAATAGCCGCTGATGAACCGATCGCACGCGAACAGAAAGGACGGCGGTGCGATGACATCCCCGTAGCGCGTATTCCTCGCGTAATCCGGGTCGCACCAAAGCGGATTGTCGTCGCCGATGCCGTGCGCGTAGTGCCGGATGTTGTCGCGCGTCGCCTCGTAGCACCAGGGCTCGACGGAATCCGTGATCTTCACGCCGATGCGTCGACGCAGTGCGTCGAGCCCCGCTTCCGTGATCTTGGGAAAGCTGCGCGCGCCGACGGCGACGTCCGGTTGTTCGCTCGAACTCATTTTGTCTCCCAGAGCAGGTGCGTCCTTGTCAACAAGCCGTTCGGCGAGCCGCATTCACGACTGCGCCGGGCCAACGTTGGACATAATCGTCCATCGCCGCTCCAGCCATTTGTTCTTCGTTTTTCGAATCTAGTCGTTAGAATCGGTAGCTCAGCGTGGCGCTCACCAGCCGCGGTTGGCCCATGGTGCCAATGTTGATGTTCTCCCCGCCATCCAGCGCATGCAGGTTGGGGAAGCGCTGCACATCCGTGTAGTACTCCTCGTCGGTGAAGTTCTCCACCTGCACGAGCACCTCCCATCGCTCACCCTGCAGTCCCACTTGGGCGTTGGCCACGGTGTAGGACGAGTGCCTGACGGTATCCCAAGCCTGCAAGCCAAGGAACTTGCCGGTGCGGCTGACTTGCACCCCGGCTATGAAGCGCAGTTGGCTAGCCGAATGGATCGGTGCGTTGTAGTCGGCCGCCAGCACCCAGTTGGTGTCGTTGGTGTTCGGCACCTCGGTGCCGCCCAGATCGACGACCGAAGCGCCCAGATCGACCAACGCACCGTCCTTCCACTCAGCATCGACAATTCCCAAGCCCGCGCTCAGGCTCAGGTGCTCGGAAACCTGCAGGTTCATTTCGGCTTCAAAGCCGTATTGCTCCGAGTCGCCCAGATTGATGATGCCCTCGATCACCTGGCCGCCTACCTGCGCCTGGAATTCCACTTGCCGATCGGTGTAGTCGATGTAGAAAGCGGCGGCGCTCAAGGTCAGCCGGTCGTCTAGGAACCTCGATTTCCAGCCGAGTTCAAAGCTGGACACCTCTTCAATGTCGAAGCCGAACAGATCGTTTTCGCCTTCAAAATTCGCCAAGTTGTAGCCGCCGGGCTCATAGCCCTTGGCGTAGGTGAAATAGACCATCGACTCCTCGTTGAGCCAGTGGGTCAGGGAGGCGCGGGGCAGCACCTCGACGGCGTCCTGGCTGCTGCTGATGCCCGTGTCGAAGTTGTCAGTGCTGTTTTTCCAGCGATCCACGCGAATGCCGACATCCAGCTCCCAGCTCTCCCAGCTGTAGTTGACATTGGCGAATGCGGCCAAATGGGACTTGTCCCGGTCGCGGATTTCAAAGGGCAGGGCGAGGAAGTCCATCTCCTGTTCCGGCGTCAGGATTTCGCCCGCCCAGACGCCGGAGCAGGTCGGCAGCCCGATGGCGCACCCCAGCGGCCCGGAGATGTTGCCGTCGGCATCGACCCGAGCGTCCCACCAGATCTGGGTGGAACGCATCTTTTCTGCGTACAGGGAATAGTAGGCGCCGGCCAGCCAACTGAAGGCGCCATCCGTGGTCGATGTGAAACGCAGCTCCTGGGTGAACACATCCATGTCTTCGGGTCGGTTGGCGTCGAAGATGAACTCTTCGCGGATGTCGGCATCCGTGTAGCGGGTGCTGTCGGTGGTGGTGTAGGAGGTCAGCGACAGCACGGAGACGGTGTCGAGGTCCAGTTCCATTTCCAGCGTGCCGGCGAGGGTGTCGCGCTTGTGGGTTGAGTTGGTGCTGTTGTTGACGACGCGAACGTATTGAAAGTCATCGGTGAGTTCGCGCATCCAGATGTTGCTGAACCCGTCCATCTCGTTGTAGCGCAGCGCCGCATAGGCCGACAGCCGGTCGGTCAAGGGGCCGGACACCATGACTCTGCCGCCGAACTCCTCGACTGCGCCGATGTCCTTCTTTTCGTTGCCCCGGATGCCGTTGAGCCGAGGCGGATTCTCGTTGGTCAGGAAACCATCGTCTTGGTAGTAGAACCCGAAAGCCCGCATGGCCCATCCCGACTCCCCCAGCGGGGTATTCGCGGCAGCCTCGAAATCCACGAGGCTCTGCTCGCCGAACCGCCCCTTGACGCGCCCGAAGGTGTCGGAGGCATCGGGCCGGGCGCTGACGAACTTGACCGCGCCGCCGATGTTGCTGCCGCCATACAGGGTGCCCTGCGGCCCCTTGAGCACCTCAATGCGGTCGAGATCGCCGAATCTTGAGGACGCATCGGAGAACACCTGCACGTCGTCAAGATAGAACCCCACCCCTTGGGTGTTGCCAAACCCGCCGATGCCGCGGATGGTGACGTTCGGAAAACCGTCGGTGCGCATCGACAGGTTCAGGTTCGGCACCGACAGGCCGATGTCCCTGAGATTGTCAATGGACTGGCGGGCGATCTGGTCGCCCGACAAGGCGGCAACAGACTCGGGGATTTCGAGCAGGCTCTCCTGTCTTTTCCGGGCGGTGACGATGATCTCCTCAAGCACAGGCGCAGCCGATTGCGCACTGTCCTGCCCATGGGCCAATTTCGGATCCATACCCGTTGATGCGGCAAGAACTGCCGCCAGCATTGCGGCGGTCTTGACCGCGCGGCCAGCACTAAGACGCAACTCACCTAACATGACACACCTCTCCTATCTTCGTTGACGCATCCACCTTGAACCTGCGTAGGCTGCGGGTCAAGCATTTTGTGAGCTGGGATCTTTCCCCGCCAACAGGCACGGAGTTTCGCGTCAGCGAAACTCGATCACGCCACCGAAGGTGGCGCGGGCGCGTTGACATCAAGCGGGCAGGGCGGCAAGGTTCGGGCTATTCGGCGGGCCGTTCCTTTGAGCACCGACATGACCAACGAACGGATCGAATTGGCCAAGCGCGCGCTGGCGCACTGGCAACGCAAGACCACCGACCAAGCCGCCGACCAGATGCGGCTTCCGGTTGCGGCCTACTGCGACCCGGTGCGCTACGAGCGAGAGGTCGATCGCATTTTTCGGCAGCTGCCCATCGCCGTTGCGCTGTCCATCGAGTTGCCGGAGCCGGGCAGCTACGTTGCGCAAACCCTGATGGGGATTCCGATCCTGGTCACCCGTGACGGCGACGGCTTGGCGCATGCCTTCCTCAACGTCTGCCGGCACCGGGGGGCGATCGTCTGTCCGGCGGGAAGCGGCAATCGGTCCCGCTTTTCCTGCCCCTACCATGCTTGGACCTACGACAGCCGCGGCCAGTTGGTGGGCGTCACCGGCAGCGCGTCCTTCGGCGAATTCGACCGCGGGTCACGTTCGCTGACCGAACTGCACTGCGTCGAGCGCTGCGGGCTGATCTGGGCCTGCCTGGCGCCGGGCGTAGCGTTTGACATCGATGCTTGGTTGGGCGATTTCGCGGCTCAGCTCGACACCTTACGCCTTGATGACTGGGTGCTTTTTGAGCAGCGCGACTTGGACGGCCCAGGCTGGAAACCAACGCTGGACGGGTACCTGGAGGTCTATCACCACGATTCGGTACACCGCTCCACGGTGGGGCGGCACACCATCGGCAATCTGCTGGTGCACGACCTCTACGGCCCGCACCAGCGCCTGACCTTTGGGCGCCGCAACCTGTCGGAGCTGGCGGACCTGACGGAATCCGAGTGGCAGCCGGACAACTACATTCGAATCATTCACTCGGCATTCCCGAACCTGTCGGTCTCCGGCATCCTGGGCGGCCATTGCCTGGTCAGCCGCATCTTTCCGGGGCCGACCCCGGAGACCACGATCACCCGCCAGAGCATTCTTTGCGCCCCTGGCGAGCAAACCGACCAATGGCGGGAGAGCGCCCGTAACTTCAGCGAGATGACGCTGCAGGCGGTGCGCGATGAGGACTACGCCGTCGTGCAGACGATCCAGGCGGCGCTGCCCGCCGGGGCGAACTCGGACTTCATCATCGGGCGCAACGAGCCCGGCATTCAGCACTACCATCGCACGGTTGCTCGCATCATGGACGGCAGCAGCGAGGGGCTTAAGGCGATCAAGGAGGCATCATGACGGACATTCAAGCGCTGGAGCGCCGGGTCGAGCGGCTCGAATCGCGCATCGAAATCGAGGAGCTGGTCACCGCCTACGCCCGGGCCTGCGATGAGCACGACATGCCTTGGCTCGAATCGCTGTTCACCGAAGACGCCCAATTTGATTCGCCGAGCGGCGTCATGCGCGCCAACAACCGCGACGAGATCATGGCGATGTTCGTGGAGGCGTTCAAAATCCGCGGCCCCGGCTATCACTGGACCCACGACCCCTTCGTCCGCATCGACGACGAAGACCCCAACATCGCCACCGGCACGGTGCTGAGCCACGCGGAAACCACCCCCAACGGCCTCGTCAGCCTGGCCGCCATGAAGTACAACGACAGCTACCGGCGCGTGGACGGCCGCTGGCGCTTCTCTCGCCGCGAGATCCAGTTCCTCTACTATGTGCCTGCCGAGAAGTACCTACAGGGCCTTAGCCGTAAGCAGCGCCTCTACTACGGCGGCGACTGGAAGGACGCCGACTACCCCGAAGCGTTGCCCGCATGGCAGGACTTCGACCGCAGCCATCAGCCGGCTGGGGCGGGGTAACTACCGGGACTAGCTGGGGGCTCCAAGGTAGCTGGAGCGGAACTGAATGCCCCAATGGCCATCGCGGCGGGTGGCGATCCAAAAGGTGTCGAAGCTGCTGTACACCTCGCCGGACTCCCGGCAGCGGTCAACGCGCATCAGGAGGTGCACCTTGTCGGGGCTGGTCTGCACGGCCTCCAAGACGGCGAGCACCGAGTGGTGCCAGCCTTCCGCCCTGAGCTCCGGCTCGCCGCTGCGGCTGCGGGCCGCAAATTCGGCGGCGCTCTCGATGCGGGTGAAGTTGCGGGCGAGGCGAATGTGCGGGTAGTTCAGCGCAGCGGCCAGACGCTCGTGGTCCTGCGCATTGAAGGCATCAATGAACTCCCGCGCCGCAGCGATTCCATCGTCAGCGCTCATGCGGCGGTCTCCCTTGGCTGATGATCGGCTGAGTTTGCGGTTTGCGAATCGCGATTGCATCCTCCCTGAGTGCACATCGCTCACTCAACACCCCCCGGACCGAGGGCATCTTGTCCTCGCTGTCAAAATGTGAGTCAACGCATAACCAGCGGGGCAGTTCTCAGGGGTCAGAGCCGATATGTTTGGCCTAGGCATAGTAGTAGCGCGACGTCATGTTGGGAACGCAAGTGTGTGTCCATATCTCCATGTAGCGCCCTGATCTGTCAGGGAAATTCCGCGTCTTTCATCTACGCTGGCGCAATGTCCGGGCTATACTGGCTACCAGGGCACTTGAGGCAACCTAATGCTTGACGAACTTGTACGTACCATTGAATCCCTCCGAAAGCGGATTCAAAGCCACGGTCTCCACATCGGTGACTATGAAAAGCGAACTCGGGTCAGCCTAATCGACCCGCTGCTTTCAGCGCTTGGATGGGACGTATCGGATCCGAGTCTGGTTGAAGTAGAGACCAAGACCGACAATGGATGGGCGGACTACGCCCTGTTGAATGTTGACCGACAGCCGCTTGTCTTCATTGAAGCGAAAAAGCTCAAGGAACCTAGGCCGGCTATCGAGCAAGTCGTCGGGTATGTGACCAAGGAGAACGTAAATGGTGCAAACATCCGGTACTGTGTATGCACCAATGGCGACTATTGGCATCTGCTTGATGTCCGATCACAAAACCCGGCCATCATGCGGACCTCGATCTCCCAAGGCAACGTACACAAGGTTGCTCTAAATCTTGTGGGATTATGGCGGCCCAGTCTGCAGGATGGGGTTTATGCGCCCGTGACCGAACCTATTGTTGAAACGGCTCATCAAGACTCCCCAGCCGCACAGACTAAACGAACCACCCCTCAAACTGATGAATCGGCGCAACCGGCTACCCTGTCCGATGATGATTGGATGACGCTCGACTCCCGTTTTGAAGTTACCGGAAGACCTCCTCCAACTCGAATACGGCTTCCAGATGGCACTGAGACGGATCTTAGCCGGTGGAGAGAGGTGATTATTCAAGCTGCCACTTGGTTGTACTCGAAAACCGCTCTTTTCGAAGAGAGATGGTCACGGCCTTTCGGAAACAAGTATTTGTTCAGCGCGGATGGCAATAATCCAGACAGTAAGAAGCCCTTCAATAGCCCAGAACCGATCGTTAAGGGAGAGCTTTATCTCGAGACTTCACTAAGCAACAAGGACATGCTCCGTTACACCAAGGCTATGCTCGACCGGTGCGGCTACTCAGCCGGGTCAGTTCATCTAAAGCTGTCGTCGTAGATGTTGGCGGACCTACAGACACAGGGCAGACTTGACCGTTGCCGCCACAGACTTCGCCAAAGGTGGCGGAACCGCGTTGGCCACCTGCCGATGCTGGTCGAGGTCGCGGACAATTCCAGTTCGCCTGCGAATCGGGCCGACAAAGATGTGGGTATCTGGGAAGCCCTGAATCCGTGCGGCTTCGCGGGGCGTTAGGTAGCGGTTTTCGAAAGGGTGGTAGAGCGCTTCCCCGCATCGCAAGGTCAAGGCTGGCAGGTCTCGGTGCAGCCGGCGGAATTTGGTTGAGTCCTTTGGCGTGAGCCGTTGAACCACATCCGGCGGTGCGCCCTCCGCCTTAGACAACCACTCGCCTTCCGCCACGAATGAAATCCGGTGACGGTCCCTGGGCGGCGTGATGTCAATGTGATTGGGCACCAGCGGCTCACGGTCTGGAGGAACGGCGTCAGGCAAGTCATTGATTGCCTCACCAACGGTGGTCGGCTGCCTTTGGCTAACCAGAGGGAAATCGAAAGCCTGACCATTGGGCACGGCGACGATGATGGCTCGCTTGCGTTTCTGCGGCACGCCGCAATCGGCAGCATCCAGTACGGTCGCCTGCAGGTCGTACCCAATGTGCGCGAACTCCTCGCTCAGCACATCCAGCATCGTCATGTCGTGCGTCGCGGGCGCGTCCAGGAACTTAGGCACTTGCTCGATCAGTACGGCGGCTGGCCGAGCCTCCTTCGCGAACCGAACCATCTGGAACGCGAGCTGCCCTCTCGGATCCTTGATTCCGGTCTTCTTGCCGATCTGGCTGAATGGCTGACATGGGGGACCGCCGTGTAGCAACCCGAGCTCACCCGGTTTCAAATCCAAGGAGGTTCCCACACCCTTGGGATCGAGCGCCCGCACATCCACTTGCCACACGGCTTTGCCCCGAGCGTTGCGCAGCAAAGTAGAGACGCAGTGCGGATCAAGCTCCACCGCGCAAACTGTCTGGAAGCCTGCGGCGTCAACGCCTATGTCAAGCCCGCCGGCCCCGGCAAACAGGCTTATGGCGGACGGCTTCCGGCGGTTTTTCCGAGCGCCTCGACGCGAATCTGCCGCCATGCGGGAATTGTCCAATCCGGTCTCCCTGCGCGTCATCTGCAACTCCGCTGCTCCGAGCTCCAACGGATGCAATCGCTCTAATGCCGTTGGTGTGTAATCTATGGACAGGCCAAGCTGGCGTCAACCGATTGACTGTAAAAAAAGACAGGCTGAGGGCAAGGTCTGACGAACTTGACGTCCGCCAAGGAGCGCCGTGTGTGATTTTCTGGAAGTGCCCGCATCGGTGCGATTCCCCCAACAGTTCGCGGACAGCTCGCAGTGGTTCGTGAATAGAGAGTTGACTTAACCGGCCACCGAAGGCACGGTATCCGTACCCGCTGACGCGGCGACCGGAATCAGCTTGCCAACCAGTTTTGCGAGGAGGCGATGGCAACCGGACTGATGGAGGCTCAGGAGCGGCTCGATCTGCGGGCGGCACTCGCCCCGGAAGAGCCGGCCTCTAGGTTCCACGGCCCCTGTGCGCTTGAAGACGACGACTTTCCCTTCGAGGCGATCAGCGATGTTGCCGAGGCGGAGAGCTGGCGCAAGGAAATTAACCGCCCCACCTACCATGTCCATAAGTGGTGGGCGCAGCGGCTCGGCACAGTTTTCCGGGCAATGGTGCTTGGTGCACTCTCGCCTTCGGGCACGGATGTCCTGGGCGCTTTTTACCGCCCTGTGCGGCTCAAGGGTACGGTTGTCTTCGATCCGTTCATGGGCAGCGGGACGACGGTCGGCGAGGCCCTCAAGCTGGGCGCCCGCGTGATCGGTCGCGACGTGAATCCGGTGGCTCATTTCGTTGTGCGGAATGCGCTCGCCAAGCACGACGCCGAGGCCGTTCTAACGACTTTCCGTGAAATCGAACGCGATGTGTCGCACGAGATCAAGGCGTTTTACAGGACTGAGCTTGAAGACGGGACTTCTGCGGAAGTTCTCTATTTCTTTTGGGTCAAGCAGGTCGATTGCCCCGAGTGCGCATCCCATGTGGACCTATTCTCGTCCCGGACATTCGCTCGTCACGCCTATCCGAAACGCCACCCCGAAGCCCAGTCGGTGTGTCCGGCCTGCGGCGAGGTGAATGCCTGCATGTACCAAGCAGCGGAAGTGACCTGCTCGCGTTGTACGGAGCGCTTCGACCCGCGAATCGGGCCGGCGCACGGACAGTACGCCACGTGCCCCGAGTGCTCCCACCGCTTCCCTATCGCAAAGACCATACGGGCACAGAATGCCCCGCCTGCGCACAGGCTGTACGCCAAACTCGTTCTCACGCCAGACGGAAGAAAGGTGTACGCCAAGGCGACCGCTGCGGATCGGCGTCTCTACGACAAAGCCGCAATGGCGCTGAAGCAACGGACGGATGCGTATCCTCGAGTCGCCATCGAGCCGGGCTACAACACCAACCAAGCGTTGGGCTACAACTACCGCTTTTGGCACGAAATGTTCAACGAAAGGCAGTTGTTGTGCCTTTCAATACTGGCGGAGCGCATCCGCCTAATCGCTGATCCCCACCTGCGCCAACTCTTCACTTGCCTGTTCTCCGGCATGCTGGAATTCAACAACATGTTTGCGTCCTACAAGGGAGAAGGCACTGGCGCAGTGCGGCACATGTTCGCACATCACATCCTCAAGCCTGAGCGTGTGCCGCTGGAGGCCAATGTTTGGGGAACGCCGAAGAGTTCCGGTTCGTTCATGACCCTGTTCAAGAGACGCATCGGGCGGGCTCTGGAGTACGCCCGGGATCCCTTTGAACTTCGGCGGCGGCGTGAAAATGGCCGCGTCAGGACCGAAAAGGTTTACGGGCTGTCCGAACCATTGGGATACGACATCGCGACCGAACGGCGTTCCTTCGAGGAAGGTAGGCGCCTCTACTTGTCCTGCGGTGATTCCAGCCGAACCGACCTCCGAACTGGCTCGGTGGATGCCATCGTCACGGATCCGCCATTCTTCGACAACGTGCATTACTCCCAACTCGCCGATTTCTTTCACGTTTGGCAGCGTCACATTCTTGATCGGAACGAACAGGCTAGCCCACCGACCACGCGTACGGAGGTGGAAGTGCAGCACCCGGACGCGGGCGCGTTCACTGAGCGGCTTTGCGGCGTGTGGATGGAAGCAAACCGCGTCCTGTCCGATGAGGGTGTGCTTGCTTTCACGTACCACCATTCCCGCAGCGAAGGGTGGCGCTCGGTACTGGAGGCGCTGATGAGGGCGGGGTTCGGCATATCGGCCGCGCACCCCATTAAAGCCGAGATGTCCGTTGCCATGCCAAAACTACAGGCCAAGGAACCCATTGACCTCGACATCATCTTGGTCTGCCGTAAGCGCTTCCTGCTAAAGCCTGCCCGATGGGATGACTGCCGTTGGGCAATGGTGCGCTCCAAGGCAGCAGCTCAGGTGCAGCGGCTTGAAGGACGCGGCCGCGCCTTGAGCCGCAATGATGTGAGGGTAATCGTTATGGCCCATTTGATTCTGGAACTGTCTGTTCTGCACAGCCCGGATGCCGCTCTGACCATTCTGGACGCCAGCGCCGCCCAAACAGAGGCATCGATCCAGGCGCTTCATGCGAATGGCGGGCGCTACCCTGAGGAGGCCGATGCGTGAGCATCGTTGGTGAGCTGTTCAAGGAAAGCGTGTCTGCCATCCGCAATGGCGTTCTCATTGAGCGAGAAGGACAAAGGGACAAAGAATTCCACTTTCAGAACTGGTTCAAAGCGCGGCTTGACGCAATTGGCGAGCCCTATGATGAACCTGGGCGGAACACCTATCCCGACTTTCGTTGCGTTCGCCACGCCGAGGGATACGAAGTCAAGGGGCTGGCTTACCCGGGGCGGCAGGCGAGTTATGACTCCAACAGCCAAGTTCCTTGCGGTGAGCACAATGGACGACAGATTTTCTATGTATTCGGACGTTATCCCGATAAGCCAGACGGCAATCGCTATCCGGTGCTGGACCTTGTGATCTGTCACGGCAGCTTTCTGAACGCCGACAACTCCTACGTTCACGAGAATAAGAGCTTTCGGAATTTCGGCAGCTACGGCGACATCTTGATCCGCGACCGCAAAATGTATGTCGCGCCAACTCCCTTAGCATTGGCGGAGGGCACGGCGCACAACCGAACACTCATCATTCCCGCACACATGAAGGCAGGGAAGGGCCTGTTCGAAATTTCGACCTTGGTGCGACGCGAGGTAGAACGCATTGTCGTGGCATACACATTCGATCTTCGATCCAACGAACTGCACACTGAACTGTTGACAAATCCCAACGCTGGCCGAGAGCATGTTTTCAAGGCCTATCGCATGGACGGCGACCCGGACACTCCCGTAAGCATGGCGCAACAGTCCGGCACCTCGATCGAAGAACCTGGCAGTGCCCAAGACCGTGGAGACTAAGTGATTGAGGCAGCGCAGACTTTACCGTTGCCGCCACAGACAGGAGAAAGAATGGAAACAGGACAAGTGCCCGATCTTGCTGAGACGGCCGACCGCTTGGCGATTCAGGACGTGCTGGCCCAACACAGCCGCGGCGTGGACCGGGCTTGCGAGGCCACCCTGAAGTCGGCCTATTGGCCGGATGCGGAAGTGGCGTACGGCGGTTTCAACGGCCTGGCGCACGAGTTTTGCGAGATGCTGCCTGCGGCGATCAAGCGCTACGCCGCCACCCAGCACAGCATCACCAACACGGCCATCGATCTGCGTGGCGAAGAGGCGCGGGTGGAGACCTACGTGACGGCCTACCACTACTTGGCTGCGGAGGACGGTGACACCGAAATGACCTATATCGGGCGGTACCTCGACCGCATGGAGAAGCGCGGGGACGTCTGGAAAATCGCCCACCGGCGGGTGGTGATGGATTGGAATCAGAACGCCGCGGCGACGGCGATTCTCGAAGGCCCGCCCTTCGATGGGTTGGCGCGCGGCAAGCGGCACCCAGACGATCCGCTGTACGAGCACTTGGCCTGAACGGGCCGGAAACCGCCGCCGTGAAGGAGATACTGCTCGTCACCAAGGGCCATCCCTTTGAACGGGAGCCGTTCTTCGCGCTCTTCAATGCCATGGAGGGCGTCAACTGGACCCACGTCGAGCAGCCTGCGGCCCAGGCCCTGTTCAACGTCAAGCAGGCACGGCGCTATGACGCCTATGTGCTCTACGACATGCCCGGCATTCGCTTTCGCCAAGGCGGCGCCCCCGATTTCGAGGAGCCTACCGAGGACTACAAGCGGGATTTCAAGGCGCTGCTGGAAGCAGGCCACGGCTTCGTCTTCCTGCACCACGCCATCGCCGGCTGGCCGGCTTGGGAGGATTACGCCCGCATCATCGGCGGGCGGTTTCTCTACATGCCCGGCGAGCTGCGCGGCAGGCCCTGCCCAGACTCCGGATATCGCCACAAAGTGGCCCACCGCGTCAGCGCGGTGGCGGACCATCCGGCCACTGTGGGCGTTCCCAGCACCTTCCCCATGACTGATGAGCTCTACCTCTACGAAGTGTTCGAGGACGAGGTCACGCCCCTACTGCGCAGCGACTACGCCTTCGAGCGTGACAACTTCTATTCAGCGGCGCGGGTCGTGCGGGACGGCAAGATGTTCGACAACGAAGGCTGGAGCCACGACCCCGGCAGCAATCTGGTGGGTTGGACCAGGACGGAGGGCCGCAGCCGCATCGTCTATCTTCAGGGTGGCGATGACCCAGAGGCCTACGCCAACCCGCACTATCAGCGCCTAATTGCCAATGCCATCGACTGGGTCTCGTCCTGAGGACGATCGGCGGTCTCCAGCCCGCCGATCGGATCTCGCCGTGAACTCGATGTGCAGTTCGTTCAGCGC
>JAPPIX010000332.1:10128-16265 GCA_028820495.1 Gammaproteobacteria bacterium | reverse complement strand
CAGCGGCACGATGTCCCTCCCGCAATCAGGACGCGGAATTTTCCTCTTTTTTCGGTGGCTTTGCTAATCTTCCATGGAACAACAGGTCTAGAGGCAGGGAAGAGTGCCTGACCAGGCTGCCGTCTCCCAGCATGCGCTGCCGCAGGAGATCGCTGAGCGGGCGGACCGCTTTGCTGGCCAGAATGGGCTGGCGCTGCCACCCGATGCCCGTTGGGTCATTGGCCTGAGCGACTTCGCCGCCCAGGTCGCGCGCGCTGAGCGGGCGTGGTTTGCCGAAGGGCTCGCTCAGGAAGCCTTCAACCGTCCGCCCGATGCGGCAGCCCTGACGGCAGAGCTCAGCGGCGTCGCCGCTGCGGCCGACATGGCGGCGCTCAAGCGTGCCCTGCGCCGCCTGCGCAATCGTTGGCAGTTCGGAATTGTCTGGCGCCATCTGCTGCGGCTCGCTTCGTTCGAGGAGACCGTGGGCGGTCTTTCCAATTTGGCCGATGTCTTGATAGGAACGGCCCTCGGCGTGGTGGAGCGCTGGGAGGCTGAGCGCCATGGCCAGCCCCTGGGCGCGTCGTCGAATCAACCCCAGCGGCTGGCGGTGCTCGCCTTGGGCAAGCTCGGCGGCCGGGAGCTCAACCTGTCTTCGGACGTTGACTTGGTCTTCACCTTTGCCGAGCACGGGCGCACCGCCTCCGGCCTGTCGAACCGCAACTTCTTCACGCGGGTCGGCCAGCGCCTGATCGAGGCGCTGCACAGCGTCACCGAGGACGGCTTCACGTTCCGCGTGGACATGCGCCTGCGTCCCTACGGCGGCAGCGGGGCACTGGTCATGGATAGCGGGTCCATGACCAACTACTTCGAGACCCAAGGCCGCGACTGGGAACGCTACGCCTTCATCAAGGCACGGCCCTGCGCGGGCGACCTGGCCGTTGGCGCCGCTTTCCTGGACGCCATCCAGCCCTTTGTCTATCGCCGCTACCTGGACTTCGGGGCGATCGACGAGATGCGGGCGATGAAGGCCCGGCGAATGGATGATCGCCGTCGGGCGGACGATCTCAAGTTGGGCGCGGGGGGCATTCGCGATGCGGAATTCTGCGTGCAGGTGCAACAGCTCGTGCGCGGCGGCCAGCAACCCGAGTTGCGGCAACCCGGCTTTCTGGCCGCCTTGGCCGCGCTTGGGGAAGCTGGCGTTTTCGACCCGGATGCGGCCCGCGGGCTCGGTGCCGCCTATCGCTTTCTGCGCGACTCCGAGCACAGCATCCAAGCCGAGGCCGATCGGCAGAGCCAACGCCTTCCAGCAACGGATCTCAGCCGGCTTCGATTGGCGCGGAGCCTCGGCTACGACGGCTATGACGCCTACTTGGTGGCCTTGGCGGCGCACCGCAGCCGAGTTGAAGTGGTCTTTGAGCGCCTGTTGGTGACCGATGCGCCCGACCCCGACCGGGATCTTTGGGCGTCGCGCGGCGTGCCGCTGGCCTTGGCCCGAGCCGGATTTGGCGACGGAGCCGAGGCCGTGGCCTTGCTTGAGGAACTGGCGAAAGCCCGGGACCGGGCTTCCGTTGGCGAGGCGGGCAGGCATCGATTGAATGAACTGATGCCGCGGCTGCTGCAGGCGCTTTCCGTAGCCAAGGATCCCTTGCGGGGCTTGACGCGCCTCGTGCCCCTGCTGCGGGCCGTGCTGCGCCGTTCAACCTACCTGGCATTGCTGCGCGACCATCCCGAGGTGGCGGAGCGGCTGGTTCGCGTCGCCTGCCGCAGCCGTTGGCTGGCGGAGCAGATTCGGCAGCGGCCGAGGCTCCTAGGCCTGCTCATCGACCGCCCCTCGGTGAAGCTGGCCCCGGATCGGCAGGCGCTGTTCGAAGCCCTTGGCCAGCAGCTTGCCGAGGTGCGTGACGAGGAGGCGCTGCTCGATGAGTTGCGCGCCTTCAAGGAGCGTCACGTCTTCCAGGTGGCGGCGGCGGAGGCGCTGGGCGGTTTGGCGCTGATGCACGTCAGCGACTACCTGACCCACTTGGCCGAGGCGGTGCTCGAGCACAGCCTCAAACTGGCTTGGGACCAGTGCGAGATCCGCCATGGCGCACCTGAAGGCTTGGACGGCAGGCCATTCATTATCGTCGGCTACGGCAAGCTAGGCGGCATCGAGCTTGGGCCGGGCTCGGACCTCGACATCGTCTTCGTGCACGACCTGCCGTTGGCGCACGTCCAGTTCGCGCACCGGCTGGTGCGCAAGCTGCTCCACTACCTGACCGCGCCCACCTACTTGGGGCCACTGTACGAAGTGGACATGCGCTTGCGCCCTTCCGGCAACGCCGGCACCTTGATGACCAGCCTGAAGGCATTCGTGGAGTACCAGCGCAGCAACGCTTGGGTGTGGGAGCATCAGGCCCTAGTGCGGGCACGTGCGGTGGCGGGCGACGCCGAACTTCGGCGCCGTTTTGAACAGACCCGCATCGACTTTCTGTGCCAGCCGCGCACAGCCGAGGCCCTGCGCGCGGAAGTCAACCAAATGCGCCAGCGCATCGCCGCTCATCAGCGTGGCGAGGACTTGAAACGGGGCCGCGGCAGTATCGTTGACATCGAATTTATGGTGCAATACATCGTTTTGGCCCATGCCCATGAGGAGCCAGCCCTAGCCCGTCACTCCGACAACGTCCGCATCTTGGAGGCGGCAAGGGAAACCGGCGTTCTGGACAGCGAAGACGCCGACCGCCTGACCCGTGCCTACCTCGCGCTGCGGGAGCGCCATCATCGTGAAGTGCTGGATCTAAAGGGCGAAGGCGGGGACGCGGAATTGGCCGTCCACCGCGGCGTCATCCTGGACCTCTGGCAACGGCTGTTGGAGCAGCCGCCAGCCTAGGAACATCGCGGTGGGCGGCCAAGCAGGATCGCAGCGAAGGAGAACATGAGCACACCGAGTTTTGCCGATCGAGACGGCTTCATCTGGTTCAACGGCGAGTTGGTCCCCTGGCGCGACGCCAAGGTCCACGTGCTGACCCACACCCTGCACTACGGGCTCGGCGTGTTCGAGGGCGTGCGCGCCTACCAGACGCCCAAGGGCTCCTGCATCTTCCGGCTCCGCGAGCACACCCAGCGCCTGTTCAACTCCGCGCACATCCTCGGGCTCGAGATTCCCTACTCCGCCGACGAGGTCAACGCCGCCCAAGTCGAGACCCTGCGCGCCAACGCGCTCGGCGAAGGCTACCTGCGGCCCATGGTGTTCCTCGGCTCGGAAGCCATGGGATTGCGGGCCAAGGGGCTGACCGTCAACCTGACCATCGCTGCCTGGCCGTGGCCGAACTACATGGACGAAGACGCCCGGGAACGGGGCATTTCGGTGCGCACCTCGTCCTACACCCGCCATCACGTCAACATCACGATGTGCAAGGCGAAGGCCAACGGCAACTACATCAATTCGATACTGGCGCTTCACGAGGCGCTCGATTCGGGCTGTGACGAAGCGCTGCTGCTGGACAACGAAGGCTACGTGGCGGAAGGTTCAGGCGAGAACATCTTCATCGTTCGCGATGGCCTGCTGCACACCCCGGAGCTGACCAGTTGCCTGGACGGCATCACCCGCGACACGGTGTTTCACTTGGCCCGTGAAGCCGATATGGAGATCGTCGAACGGCGCATCACCCGCGATGAGGTTTACATCTGCGATGAAGCCTTCTTCACTGGCACGGCGGCGGAAGTGCTGCCCATTCGCGAACTCGACGGACGCCGCATCGGCGACGGCCAGCGGGGGCCGGTCACCGAACGGCTGCAGAGCGCCTACTTCGACCAAGTGCGCGGCCAACGCAACGCCTTTCCTGAGTGGCATACGCCCGTCTAGGTCGCTAGCCCTATGAAAGCCCTGATCATAGCGCCAGCCTGGGTTGGCGATATGGTGATGGCCCACACCTTGGTTCTGGCGCTCAAGGCGCAGGATGCCGATGCCGAGATTCACCTGGCGGCGCCGCCGATGACAGCACCGTTGGGGGCGCGCATGCTGGGCGTTCACCAAGTGCACGAATTGGCTGTCGCCCACGGCGCACTCGGCTGGCGGGAGCGGCGGCGGCTGGGTTTAAGCCTGCGCCGGGTGGGCTTCGAGGCGGCCTACGTGCTGCCCAACAGCTTCAAGTCGGCGCTGCTGCCCTGTTGGGCCGGGATTCCCCGCCGAATAGGCTGGTTGGGCGAAGCCCGGTTCGGGCTGCTCAACGATTGGCGGCGCCTGGACCGGGAGCGCCACCCGAAGATGATCGAACGTTTCATGGCGCTGGCCTACCCGCCGGGACAATCCTTGCCGCAGCCCTATCCGGCTCCCGCGCTGAGGGTCGATGCAGCCAATCGCGACGCCTTGGTTGAGCGCTTCGGCTTGGCCGCCGCCGGGCGGGTGACCATCCTCTGCCCCGGCGCCGCATATGGCGCCGCCAAGCGCTGGCCGGCGGAACACTTCGCCGCCCTCGCCCGGGAGCGCCTGAAGGCTGGCCATGGCGTCTGGGTGATCGGTTCGCCGAGCGACCAGGAACTGGGCGCCGCCATCGCCGAGGCTGCCCCCGGCACCGTCAACCTGGCCGGCCGCACCCGCCTGCCCGATGCGGTGGACCTCCTCTCGCTGGCCGACGCGGTCGTGACCAACGACTCCGGGCTCATGCACGTGGCCTGTGCCCTGTCGGTGCGGGTGGTGGCCCTCTACGGCTCCACGTCGCCCGACTTCACGCCGCCCCTCGATGCCAACGCGCAACTGCTGTCCCTCGGCTTGGACTGCCAACCGTGCTTTCAGCGCGACTGCCCGCTTGGACACCTGAACTGCCTGCGGGAACTGACGCCCGCCGCCGTCGCCCGCGCGCTGCCATGGGAGCCCTCAGCTTGCCCCAGTGCGCGAAGCGCCGAAGCCGAAGGAAGGGCCGAGCCGTGACGGCAACGTCTCCAATTGTTGTATGAAAGCCCTGTTGGTCAAGACTTCCTCCTTGGGCGACGTGGTGCATGCCTTGCCAGCGGTCACGGCAGCCGGTCGGCACGGCGTGCGCTTCGATTGGGTGGTGGAGGAGGCCTACCAGGCCATCGCCGAACGGCATCCGGCGGTGGACCGGGTGATCCCCATTGCCTGGCGGCGTTGGCGGCGGAATCTGGTGCGCTCGCGGGGGGAAATGGCGGTATTCCTGGCCAAGCTTGGAAGGAGCGAATACGACCTGGTGCTCGATGCCCAGGGCCTGGTGAAAAGCGCCTTGGTTGCCGCCGTTGCCCGTGGCGCGGAAAGGGTGGGGTTCGCTCGTGGCGACGTGCGCGAGGCGGCCGCCGCCTGGTTCTACCGGCGCGGCATCGCCGCGCCTCGGCAACAGCACGCCATCGACCGGCAGCGGCAACTCTTCGCGGGCGCTTTCGGTTACGCCCAGGATGCGGCCGAGCCGCTCGACTTCGGCTTGTCCCGACGCGAATCCGCAGGTTCGGCGTGCCATTCGGCGTGCCTATTCCTGCACGGCGGCTCCTGGCCTTCCAAGCGGTGGCCCGAAGCCATGTGGGTCGAGTTGGCGCGGCAGGCGGACGCGGCCGGATTCGAGGTGTTGCTGCCTTGGGGGGATCAGGCCGAGCGCTGCCGCGCCGAACGCATTGCCGCCCAGGGTGGCGGGCGAACTTTGCCAGCCATGGACATCGGCGCATGGATCGACCTCCTCCAAGGCGTGCGCTTGACGGTGGGCGTGGACTCGGGATTGGCGCATCTGGCAGCCGCGTGCGGCGTGCCCACCTTGGCCCTGTACGGCAGCACGGCGCCCGATCTGACCGGCTGCCGCGGCGAGCGGGCCGCCACCCTCGCCTCAACCTTCCCCTGCGCGCCTTGTTTGTCGAGAAACTGCCGCTATCGTGGGCCGGGGCGCCTGTGGCGTGATGAGCCCGTCAATCCCCCGTGCTACGCCGAACTGACGCCGGAGCGGGTGTGGGCCCGGGGCTTGGCGCTGCTCGGAGCTGATGCGTGAACATCGCCTTTTGCATCTTCAAGTATTTTCCGTTCGGCGGCATTCAAAGGGACATGATGAAGATGGTCGCCGAGTGTCGCCGCCGTGGGCATGGGGTGCGCATCTACGCGATCCACTGGCGCGACGACGGCCCGCTGCCGGATGGTGTGGAAGTTAAGCTGGCGCCCGTCAAGGCCCTGACCAATCACCGGCTCT
>JAPPIX010000332.1:0-10028 GCA_028820495.1 Gammaproteobacteria bacterium | reverse complement strand
GATGGTGTGGAAGTTAAGCTGGCGCCCGTCAAGGCCCTGACCAATCACCGGCTCTACGATCGCTTCGCCGTTTGGGTGCGCGATGACCTGAAGGCCGAGCCGGTGGACTTGGTGGTGGGCATGAACAAGATGCCCGGCCTCGATGCCTACTACGCCGGGGATTCCTGCTACCAGCACAAAGCCCGCACCCAACGCAGCGCCTGGTACCGGCTGCTGCCGCGATACAGTTCCCTGCTGCGCTCGGAACAAGCGGTCTTCGATGCCGGTGCCGGCACCGAAGTCCTGACCATCTCCGATGCCGAAACGCCGATCTTCCGGCGCTACTACCAGACGCCGCCGGAGCGTTTCCACGCCTTGCCGCCGGGCATTGAACGCAATCGCACCGCCCCGGCGGACAGGAGAGCCATCCGAAGGCGCATGCGGGCGAGCCTCGGCGTGGGCGAAGCCGAATGCCTGCTGCTTTTCATCGGTTCCGGATTCATCAAGAAGGGCCTCGACCGTCTGCTCAAGGGGTTCAAGGCGCTGCCCCGCGAGATCTTCGCCAGAACTTGGCTTTACGTGCTCGGCGACGACAACGCCGACCCGTTCCAGCGCTTGGCAGTCAGGCTCGGCATTGGCGAGCGGGTGCGCTTCATGGGCGGACGCCCCGACGTGCCCGACTTCCTCTTTGCCGCCGACGCCTTCGTGCTGCCGGCCTACGACGAAAACGCGGGCATGGCGATCCTTGAAGCCATGATCGCGGGCACGCCGGCCTTGGTCACCGAAAACTGCGGCTACGCCCGCTATCTGCACCAGGCCCGCGCCGGGCTGATCACGCCCACGCCCTACGACCAAGACACCTTCAATGCCCAGCTCGCCGAGTTGATCACCTCGGACCAAAGAGCCGATTGGGCCTGCAACGGCAGGGCGCTGGCCGACGACGAACGCATCTACCAACTCGCGCAACGCGCCGTGGACCTGTTTGAGGACTTCGCGGGCAGCCCCCGAACCATCGCCAAAATCGAGGGTAAAGATGCGTGAGGATAGGGCCTACCTGGCCCCCGAACTGGCCGAGCGGCTGGGCGGCGAAGACTTGCTTCGTTGGGCCGCAGCGGCCGAAGGCGAGATGTTCCGCGAAGTGAAGGGCCGCGCCACGTTGCGGGTGCAAATCGGCGGAAAGCCCTACTTCCTCAAGCGGCACCTTGGCGTCGGCTGGCTGGAAATCCTCAAGAACTGGATGGTTGGCAAGCGGCCCGTGTTGGGCGCGGAAAACGAGTACCGCGCCTGCCGCCATCTCGCCGCCCGAAATCTGCCCGCCCCCCGCGTCGCCGCATTCGCCACCGAGGGCGGCAACCCAGCCCGGCGCCGCTCCTTCGTGCTCTGCGCGGAACTGAGCGGCCACGACAGCTTGGAGGCGGTGGCTGAAGAATGGGTCCACCAACCCCCTTCGCCGCTGGCTCGGCGGCGATTGATCTTGGCCGTGGCCCGCTTCGTGCGTCGCCTGCATGAGGCGGGCGTCGCCCATCGGGACCTCTACATCTGCCACCTGATGCTCGACCGCCAACAGTGGGCGCAAGGCGAAGCGCGGTTGGCGGTGCTCGACCTGCATCGGGCGCGGCTGCAGCCCAAGCTGTCCGCCTACTGGCGAAAGCGGGACCTGGCGGCCCTGCTGTTCTCGACGTTGGACCTTGACTTGCCGGCCCTCTCGCGCCTGCGGTTTCTGCGCGCTTACACCGGGCGGCCGTTGCGCGAGGCCTTCGCCGAGGAGCCGCGCTTCTGGCGGGCGGTGGCGCGACGGGCGCAAGCGCTGCACGCCAAGGCCGGTCGGCGCGGCCCGGCCACGGGGCGGCGGGCTTGAATCTGGAACCCGTGGATCTCGTGCGCCTCGGCAGGGATGTCGAGGTGCCGTTCAGCATCGTGCTGGATGGCGAGCCCTGCCGGGTCCACCGCATCCTCCGCCTGCTGCCGGGACGCCGGTTGACGGCGCTTGGTCACTGGCGCGGCCGTGACCTGGTGGTGAAGCTGTTCATGGGCGCCGGCGCTGCGCGCTATTGCGCACGGGAGCGCCGGGGCGTGGAGCGGCTGGCAGCAAGCGGCACACCGACACCGGAGCTGCTTGGCGATGCCATCGCGGCGCCGGACGGACGGGCGCTGCTGTTCGAGTACGTGCCCGACGCCCGGCCCTTGGCGGCGGGGGAGGCCGATGGGGCGATGCAGGCGGTGCGCCTGCTCGCCGGCCTGCATGGGCACGGGCTGACGCATAGGGATCCGCACCTCGCCAACTTCCTTCGCAGCGGCGGCAAGCTGTGGGTGGTCGATGGGGACGGCGTCGGCCGCTTGTGGCGGCAGGGTGAGGTGGCCGAACTCCGGGCGCTGGCGGAACTCCTGGCGCAGCATCCCCCAGCGCTGGACCCGTGGCTGGAGAAGCTGCTCGCCGGCTATGCCGACAGCCGGCACTGGGACGCGGATGCCGACCGGGTGCGCAGGGCGAAGCCGCTGGTGGCGGCCGCGCGTCGGCGGCGGGTGCGGCGCTACATGGCCAAGACCGAACGCCCCTGCACCGAGTTCCACACCGCCTCCAACTGGCGTTGGCGGTGCCTGGTCAAGCGGGCTTGGCGCAGCGACGCGGCGGTTTTGGCGGAGGCCTTCGCACGGGATCCCGAGGGTGGCCTCAAGAACGCGGAGGTCATCAAGGACGGCCATTCGGCCACCGTCTTCCGGCTCGAGCTCGACGGTTCACCAGTGGTGGTCAAGCGCTACAACATCAAGAACTGGGGCCACCGGATTCGCCGCTGGTTCAAGCGCCGAGCGCTGGCCGCCTGGCGCAACGGGCATCGGCTGGAACTGTTGGCGATCCCCACCGCCGAACCGCTGGCCCTCGTCGAGCGCCGTTGGGGTCCGTTCACTGGCCGGTGCTACTTGGTCATGGCAGACAAGGGCGATCTCGACTTGGCTGCTGAAGCTGGCACCCAAGGCTGGCTGCCGGGCCGCTTGGACCAGGTCACGGCGCTCCTGGCGCAGCTCAAGGCTGCCGAACTCGGCCACGGCGACACCAAGGCCAGCAATTTCCTGGTCCATGACGGCCGAGTCCACCTCATCGACCTGGACGCCCTAAGCCCCTGCCGCGACCCCACCGCCGACGTAACCCGTTTCCTCGACAACTTCAATGGCAGCTTGCGCACCCAAGCCGAGGCCCAGTTCGCCGCTGCCGGGCTAATCTAACGCTCCGCCACCCCTAGGGGATTACCTGTCGAACGCATGGAGGGAGTGTGTGTGCGGTGGGGGCATGGTGTGCCGGATGCCCCCACCGCACAACCACTCCCGGAGCCTCAAACGTGCTCCAAGGATCATCTGCTAAGCGATCAACCCCGCCACCCGTTTGGCGAAGTAGGTCAGGATGCCGTCGGCACCCGCCCGCTTCAGGCAGCGCAGCGATTCGAGGATTACGGCTTCATTCAGCCAACCCGCCTCGATCGCCGCCATATGCATGGCGTACTCGCCGCTCACTTGGTAGGCGAAGGTGGGCGCGCCAAAGCGCTCCTTGACCCGGCGGATGATGTCGAGATACGGCATCCCCGGCTTGACCATCACCATGTCGGCGCCCTCGTCGAGGTCCAGGGCGATCTCGTGCAGCGCTTCGTCGCTGTTGGCGGGGTCCATCTGGTAGGAGAGCTTGTCGCCGCCGCCCAAGGTGGCGCTGGAGCCGACCGCATCGCGAAACGGGCCGTAGTATGAGGATGCGTACTTGGCGGAATAGGCCATGATGGCGGTGTTGATGTGGCCGTTGCCATCGAGCGTTTCGCGGATGGCGCCCACCCGCCCGTCCATCATGTCCGACGGCGCGATGACATCGCTTCCGGCAGCGGCGCAAACCACGGCCTGTTTGCAAAGCGCCGCCACGGTGATGTCGTTCACGACGTAACCGGCATCGTCAACGATGCCGTCCTGGCCGTGGGTGGTGTAGGGATCGAGGGCCGCATCCGTGATGATGCCAAGCTCCGGCACCGACCGCTTGACGGCCTGAATCGCCCTTGGGATCAGGCCCTGTGGGTTGTAGGCTTCCGCGCCATCGAGGCTGCGCAGCTCCGCGGCCACGTTGGGGAACAGCGCCACCGCCGGAATGCCCAAGGCGGCCACCGCTTCCGCCTCCCGCATCAGGTTGTCGATCGAGTGCCGCTCAATCCCGGGCATGGACGCCACCGGCTCCGATGCCCGCTTCCCCTCGATGACGAACATCGGGTAGATCAGGTCGTCCACGGTCAGGACAGTCTCGCGAACCAACCGGCGGGAGAAATCTTGGGCGCGCACCCGGCGCAGGCGGGTGGCGGGAAACTTTCGCGGCATGGTGGATTCCTGAGATTGTTAGGAGGGAGTTTACTGGAAGTAGGGCGCCCTAATGACCTTGCCGATCGACAAGCAGCGCTGCTGATTTCTGTACTGGACAGGGCTAATGTCGTTCTATTCGCATTACTGCTACTCCCTTGCGATCGTGGAGAGGACTAGCAGGGATCAAAGGGAACAGCAGATATCGGCCTCATTGCGTGAAAATGTTGTCTCGATGCCACTGAAGAAACTCCGTGTGAGGGAGGAACCGCGATGGTGTCTTGATTTCCCGGGACTCGTACCACAACAACATGTTGCGCACCGCGTCGTTCGAGGACTGGGAGACAAGACTGCTAACTGCAATCGTGTAGTCGTCATTGACCGCAATTAGCCCGCGGTCAAACGCTCGATCATGGAGGGCGTTCAGACACAGTCCATTTTGCGGGTTCAGCTTTTCCTTGCGGTTGGACTGCTTCCAGGATTTGATGTGGCTCGCAATGAGCACTGTCTTGAGGTCAATGCCCGTGATGCAGCACCTGCCACCGTATGCAGACAGCACAGCCTCTCGAAAAAAATGTTGGTTCACTCGAACCCTCCGAGACGCCATTCGCTCTTCGCCCTCAAGAGGAATATCCTCCCGGTTCAAGGACCCAACGCCCAGTGCTTGTTCCCGCTCGGAAATTAGCTGCTGGCTTTCGTTGATCCGGGCCTCCCAGTCGGCGTGAAACTCATCCCAAGTTGCTTGGTCGAGGCGAGAGGCGTTGCGAAGTCCCCTGATTCCCCGTTTCTTCAATTCTGGATCCAAGCTGCCGAAGTTGCCGATTTTCATGTTTACGGCGTCGGGTGTTCTGCCGATGAGGCGGGCGGTGTGCTGCACATCGGGGTGGGAGCGATTTGATTTCTCGAAAGGAATCCGGCAGTACAGGTTAAAGACGATCAGCGACTCGTCGCGAGTCCATCTTTGGCGATTGGATCCTCGGTCGCTCATCTCCGTCCCAAATAGTCCTCTATGCGCTCGGGCAAGCCGACTGCTGTCTTGACCTCGCATTCCCAAATGACCAAAGCCTGCCAGCCCATTTCATTCAAACGGGCTTGGTGTTCGGCGTCCCGCTCGGCATTCCTCTGCAGCTTGGGTAGCCAGTAGTCGAGGTTGGATTTAGGGCGGCGGGCGATCTTGCAAGCGGGACCCCCATGTTGGTGCCAGAAGCAGCCATGCACGAAAATCACTTTCCGCCGTGCTGGAAAAACGAGGTCGGGCTTGCCCGGCAGGTCTTTGCGGTGCAGGCGGTACCGGTATCCCATGGAATGAGCCAACCGGCGCACCATCATTTCCGGCTTCATGCCTTTGGACCGAATATTGGCCATGATCTGGCTGCGGCGTTCGGGCGTTACGGTGTCGGTCACTGAGTGGGAAGCCGCTAAATCACAAGGTCCAAAGGCAAGTCGGAGATGTCCCGCAGGCGCTTGCCGTCAATCATCGTTTGAAGCATGTCACTGGCATCGGAAAAGCCGAGGCTTTCGGCGGTGTCAACGAGTTCCGGAAGGGCGAAGTGGTAAACACAGTCAATGTCGCCGGTTCCGAGGGCGATTGAGGCGATCCGATTGGGTGTCGGCTCTCCGGTCACCACCACGATGTGAGGCAGCCGCCCTTTGCGATTGCGGACCAAATTCAATGCCTCCGACCGTGCGTTCTGAGCCCGGTCGCTACGTAAAGTCCATTTGCAGGAAACGCTGGCGTGGAGGATTGGAAGCGGGTTGTTGACCTCCCGCAACGAAGTGTGAACGGCTTGTTCACTATCCACCAACGCGCCTTTGGCGTTGATGGACTGATCGCTCTCCGGTGTGCGAAGGACGACTACATCGGGTTTGATCAGATAGTCGGAACCAAGAGCGGCAGCTAGATCACGATTGGCTTTGGATGCCTCGTCAAGGGCTGCCAAGTGTTCATATTGGTCGTATTGCGCAATGGATGAGCGGCCTCCCAAGCCTTTGGATACTTCCCACTGACCCGGCCGGAGGTGGTGGAGATGGGAAAAGACACTGCTCAAGTAGTCCTTGCACAGTTCCTCGAATTGACTTCCAGCCTGCTGGCCAGCAAGACGATCTCCTATCTGCTCCAGGCCAAGGCGCTCGATTATTCCCGTGGAAAGGGCGACACTCTGTTTGCTGTGCTTGTCGGCGTTGCTAGGAACGCCTTTTGCATCGGCTAGGAGAAGGGACTGCAAAAGGGCGGCATGGAAGTCTCGGCGAGCCTGCGGAATGACAGCAATGTAGGCATCCGAATCGGCGCCAACGGGTTCTTCATTGTCCATCCGAGCTTTATGCCCGCCAGTTTCGTTGGTTCGAACCACTATCCGGCGGCTTGGAGGCTATGCACGGTTCGAGCAGTGGACAGGCATTGGTGAATTTTCTCACCAACCGCTCGGGCCACTGGAGGGGGAAACGCATTTCCGACTTGCCGGTATGAAGCAGTCTTTCTTCCGGAGAACTTCCATGTGTCAGGAAAGCCTTGCAGGCGGGCCACCATGGGAACGGTGAGGCGCGGCATGCCCACGAAATCAGCGGCGGGTGGCGCATCGGCGACGCCCAAGCCGTCCACCCCCAAGGTCGCCCAAGCTTTCCGCGCACGGGTTGGACCGAGGTCAGGGCCGCCGTGCTTCAGCGAGCCCCCTACTATTGTCGGCGCGATATCGTCTGCCCGCTTCCGCCAAGCTGCCATCCCCTTCCAGCCGCGTTCTGCCATTAGATCGTGCAGGGTTTCGCCCACAGTAGGAGGATTGTGGCCCGCTCCGGTAGGCCAGGTAAACGCATCAGCGATTTCCTTGCGCAACGCGACTATGACGACGCGGGGACGAAGTTGCGGCACCCCGAAGTCCGAAGCGTTGAAGAGGCGCCAATCGGCCCGGTATCCCAAACTTTCGAAACGTGTTTTGAGTTGCCGGCGATAGTCTTCGAAAACAGCGCCCAACAAACCGCGAACGTTCTCGATCATCACTGCGGAGGGACGGATGATGTCAACGAGATCAAGCGCCGCAGGGAAAAGATTGCGTTCATCCGAATCGCCGAGTTGCTTGCCGGCTATCGAAAAGGGTGGGCATGGCAACCCGCCCGCAAGGAGCTCGACGCCCTTGAAACGAGCGGCATCTTGTTCGACAAAGTGTCGCAGGTCTTTCTCGAAGACGTTCCAGTGCGGGCGGTTTAGCCGTAGGGTTGAGCAGCAATGGCGGTCGATTTCGACGAGGCCCTCGTGCCCGAAACCCGCTTGCTCCAGGCCAAGGGCTTGACCGCCGGCTCCTGCGCAGAGTTCCAAGGAACTGGTCGAGTTCTGGTTCATTGTGGTCTAAGCTCCTGATGCGCTTGAACGAGATTCAAAGGCAACTGCAATTGGCCATCGCGGCTACGCTCCAGGAATTCCGTGATGGCCCGGCGTCCCAGCCAAGCTTTGGAAACCCGTGCGCTTTCGGCGAGCGCCGCTAGTTCTCGATGCTCGTCTGGGGAGAGATTCACAGACACTCGGTGTTTTGAAGCCACTTTTCCCCAAGCTCTACCGCTTGTAGCTGCACGGTGCAGCACTTTGATGCACATTCGCGGAATTCCGCACCGGTGTCAAGGGGTGCTCTGGGGGCGGTCGCCGCTTTGGGGGGAATTTCATGCAACCTTTTTCACCCCTGTCCATCTAAGCAGGGACAGCGAACCCAGGACAACCGAAGGAGCAGCCCAACATGCGACGCTTTATCCCCATCCCCATTCTGCTGGCAGGCCTGCTTAGCGCAGGCACAATCCTTGGCGCGGAGACCTCGGCGGAGGAGCAGTCCGAGCTGCAGGCCAGGCTCGATCAGGCGAGGCAGGAGGTCGAGGAATCGGCCCGCCGGCTGGCCGAGGTCATCGAGGAGCAGATGGGGGACGACCCGCAAGCCAAGGTCGGTGAATGGTTCAGTTGGGACACTTGGCTAAGCAAGGACAACGGTGCCGAACTCGGCATCATGATCAGCGACGATGACCAAGGCGGGGTGTTGCTGATGGGGGTCTCGCCAGGCAGCGGGGCCGAGCAGGCCGGGCTTGAGCCGGGCGACCGGCTGACCACCATTGATGGCATCCAGCTTGATCAGGGCGGCGGCCGGAAGGCGCTCCTCGACCACATGGAAACCGTGGAAGCGGGCCAGGAGGTGGCGCTGGTGGTGCTGCGAGACGGCGCAACGAAACAGGTGACCGTTATCACCCAGCCGCGTTCGGCGCGGATGCGCGACGTTTTGGGTGGGCTCGACCTCGACATTGACTTGGACCTCGACGGCATGGAAGCGATGGGGCGCCGCGTTGAAGCCACCGACGTGCCGCGCCTGGTGGATATGGATGCCGACCTCGGCGCCTATTTCGGCGTCGATCAGGGGGCGCTGGTGCTCAACGCGCCGGAGGATGGGGCGCTAAAGAGCGGCGATGTGCTGCTTTCGGTCAGCGGCGAGCCCGTGACCTCCGCCCGGCAGGCGCGCCGGGCCATTGGCGCTGCCGAAAAACCAATGGAGGCGGAAGTCATGCGGCAGAAAAGCAAGCTCAAGGTGTCCATCGCCCCGGACGCCTTTCCCCGCCACTTGGGCAAACGCATCCGCATCATCAAGCTGGAGGAAGAGGAGTCGCCCTGAAAAGCCGGGGTTGCGCTACCGTCCGCCCGACGCCGGCAGCTTGAACACATACAGCGCCTGGCCCCCGGCAGGTTGGTGAATGTCGGGGCTGATGACCGCCGTCATGGCACGAAAGACGCCCATGCCGGTGGGCACGGCGACGAACTGCGCCCCGTCCGCCATGTAGGTGATCGGGTAGCCGTGGGTCGGCGCGCCGAGGCGGGTTTGCCAGAGCACTTCCCCGGTGTCCGCGTCGAAGGCCTTGAAGTAGCGGTCAAGGTCGCCGATGAAGACCAGTCCGCCTGCGGTGGCCAGCGCGCCGGTCATGAACATGGCAGGTTGGGTGTGGGTCCAGGCTGGCTCCAAGCGGTCGGCGTCCACCGCCACCAGCATCCCCAGCCGGCCATCGCTGCCGGGCATCGGGTAGGAGCGGGAATCACCCCCGAACCCGCCTTCGCCGGCCACTTGGGGTACGGCGCGGCCGGTCAGGTCCGAGCACAGCCGGTGCAGGGGAACAATCAGGCGATTGGTCGCCGCGCTGTAGGCCATCGCTTGCCAGTTGTGGCCGCCGTAGATGCCGGGGCAGGCTTCGATGGCATCGCCGATGCCGGCCTCGGCAATGTCCGGCCGGTAGCTGGCCCGCCCGGTCTGTGGGTCGATGCGGCTGAAGATGTTTTGCGGCAGGGTCTCCAAGTGGCCGAGGTAGCGGCCGGTGCGCCGATCAAGCTGCCAGAGGATGCCGTCCTTGCCGACGGTGTACAGCCGCTTCTCGCCGTGGCGGTCGATGAGCACCCGTTCAAAGCCGGCTTCCATGTCGATGGTCTCGCCCGGCGCGTGCTGGAAGTGCCAGGCGATCTCGCCGGTTTGCGCAACGAGCGCCAGCGTCGAATTGGTGTAGAGGGCCGCGTCAGCAACCGTCATCCCCCGGCTCGCGGCCACCCAAGGCTTGGCTTGGGAAGTGCCGACGTAGTAGAGGCCGAGCCCGGGATCATAGCTGCCGGCGATCCAGACATCGCCGCCGGCCCGGAATTCCGCCGCCAACCCGCCCCAGGTCTCGTCACCGGGATGGCCCGGCAAGGCGATCGTGGAGGTGCGCCAGAGTTCCCGGCC
>JAPPIX010000325.1:11923-16425 GCA_028820495.1 Gammaproteobacteria bacterium | reverse complement strand
ACAGCCCATGGAACTCGGCTTGGTGCTGTGCGACGGCGAGCTCTGCCAGCGCGAGCAGGTCCGCATCGAGCCCACTGGCCGCGGCTTCTCCATCAGCGCCGTCGAAGCCGGGGAAAATTCGATTCCGCCGCTGCTCGACCCGCCGCTTGGCGTGCGAGCCAGCTGGCTCGATGATCAGCTCGAGAAGCACGACTTCATTCTGCTGCTGTTCTATCGCGGCCTGTGGTGACCCCCTTGCCGCTCCGAGTTGCGGAGCTACGTGAAATCCGGGGCGCTCGACGCGATCCGGGCCGCTGGTGGGGAAGTGTTTGGCTTGACCAGCGAGCCGCAGAGCTTGGCCACGGAAGCCAGCGAGACCTGGGCGCTCGGCTACCCTTGCGTCGGCGACCCCCACCACGAGATCCGAAACGCCTGCCAAGACCGCGGCTGGCTTGGCGTCTTCGCCAATGGGAACGCTGGACATCTTCGCAGACGAGCTTGGGCCAGCCACCCGAAGGGCTATTTCCAGCCCGGCGTGCTGGCGATCAACCGACAGGGCCACCTGCTTTATCGATGGCGCTGCCGTCCGCTGCGGCAGAACATGAGCGGCGCAGGACAGCGGCCCACGCCGCAATACGTCTGGGCTGAGATTCAGTCTCGGCTTGCCTCCGGCTCGCCTGACGCAGCCTTGGACGAAGCGCCTGAATTCGCCCACCGGGATGCGTCCTGGCCCCTGTTCGTCGCCTTGCTGCTGGCGCATGGCTGGTTCCTGCGGCCTAGGGCCTTCCCCCTCGCCCGCCCCGGCGACAAACCGTCGGCCAAGCCCCAAAGGATGTTTCGTCGCATGGCCGTCTTCGCCGGCGCCTGGGTCGCCGCTTTCGCGCTGCTGCCGATCGGCTGGGTGGCCCTCGGCCTAGTCGCTTGGGCGGCGGTGGCAGCGCCCGGCGTCGTAGCGTTGCATCGCCAGTTCCAGCACATACCACAGGGCGAACCCTAACGAAGCCTATTCACTCTGAGTGGATCAGGTCAGCTGCCGATTCTTCCACCATCGTCCTTGGTGATCATCACGGTGGCCGAGCGTGGGCGGGCAAGATCACCGCCGGGGCCGTAGCCCTTGTTGCCGGGCCAATGGCTCGTGTAGCCCTCCGGCCGCACGGCGCTGCCCATCGGCGTGCCGACCCCCGGGTGCTGCACGTTGACGAACAGCACACGCCCGTCCGGGGTCTCCGCCAAGCCAGTGAGTTCCTGATCGACCGGGCCTACCATGAAGCGCTTCAAATCACTCACCCCCGGCTGGGCGCCAAGACGGGTCACGACCTTAGTTTCGCCGTGGTCGAGTTCCAGGAACCCACCGTCTCCGAGCGTGCCCGGTGCGGCGGCGAGCATCATCGCGTTCGACCGATCCGTCATCGCATTGTCGTCGGTCAGTATCCAGCAGAGGTCCGTACCACTCCCGAACCGGATGCAATCGGGACCGGAGAAATCCTGGTCCGCCGTAAGGCCGGATAGGTTGACCAGACCGGCGTCCGCATCAGACTCCGCGCCGAACAGGTAAATGTCCCATCGAAAGCGCGTCGAACCCGGGCTGTCTTCGGCCAAGCGCACGATGTGCCCGTTGACGTTGCCGCGTTGCGGCGCTGAATCCTGGCTGCCGTCCTCATAGGCGCGCGGGTTCGCGGCATCAACACCGTGCCCCCCATCCCCGCCGAGGAGTTGGCGGCTGCTGCTGTTCGTGAGCGTGATGTACACGTCGCCGTTGACCGGGTTGACCGTGCTCCATTCCGGACGATCCATGCGAGTGGCGCCAGCGCCGTCGGCCGCAATCCGAGGATGCAGCAGCACGTCGCCATCATCGGCGAACGGGTAGCGATCGTAGCTGGCAACCGCCGGGTTGGCGATGTTCAGCAGCAGCCATTCACCGGTGCCATCCTCGTGAAAACCAGCCGCATACAGCTTGCCTGCATCGAGGTACTTGGTACCAACGGCCATGCGGTTCTCGGCAGCGGCATCCGCAGGATCCCAAGGTGAATCGGACACGAACTTGTAGATGTACTCACCCCGGGCGTCATCGCCCATGTACACGGCCAGCGGCTCCCCGGCTCGCGGTCGGGAGAACGCCGCCGCCTCATGGGCGAAGCGCCCCATAGCGGTGCGCTTTTGGATGACGGACTCGGGGTCATAGGGGTCGATTTCAGTCATGTATCCCTGACCGTGGATCTCGTGGCGGTAGTCGTCATGCCCGTCGGACGATGCGCCCGTAACGCTCGTGTTCCAGCGCCGGTAGCGGTCCGAACCGTCCTGCACCGTGTTCCACTGGTACGCCTGCGGCGTCCCCGCAGGTCGGCCATAGCGCGCAAGCGCGTAGTTTTCCGCATCCGTACGACGAGCCGCGTCCTCCGCGTCCCTGGCGAAAAAAGCCGCCCAATTCTCCTCGCCGGTAAGCACCGTGCCCCAAGGCGTCCTGCTTGTCCCGCAGTTGTTCACCGTTCCCCGCGTGCGGGTGCCACCAGGGGAATAGCGCGTTTTGAGCTTGGGGTGGCCGCGCAGAGGCCCGGAAACCTCGATCTCAGTAAGCGTTGTGACGCGACGGTTGAAGGGGGACTCCGGCAAGTACCGAAAATACCCCTGCGAGTCCTTGGCAATCTCCACCACCGTCACGCCCATGGCCGCGGTTTCGATGTCAACCTCGCTCGCCGGGCGCGGGGACGCCGAGGGGCCAGCCGAATGCAGGAACGCCGGCGATACCCACTCATGGTTGATGGCCAAGAGCGCCCGATCGGTGGCGCTGAAGTCAGGCCTTCCGTTGGCGGATAGGCCGAAGTACTCCAGGCCGTCGTGCCAATCGCCGCATCGACGGGCGTAGCCAGGGTTGTCGCCGTCGTCGCGGTAGGCTGCGACGCCGTCAAACAGCGGATCGCCTACCGCGATCAGAACCCGCGCGGTGTAACCCGGCGGCACGACCAAAGCGTCGCCGATGGACTTGGGCACCGCCTCGAACCCAAGCGCGGAACCGCCGATGGGCCCTGAGCGCGGCGGATGCGCCCCGTCGTCCACGCACCCGGCAAGCGGCAAAGGTCCGAGACCCGCCGCCACGGCACCGACCGACGCCTTCAGGAACTGCCGACGCCGCAGTCGGGCCCGCACTACGCTGCCGATGGTTGGGTTGCCGCTGTCGTTGGAATCTTCCGGTTGATTCACCCCAGTGCTCCATCAATACCCTGTCATGAACACCATAACCGCATCGCTGCGCAACTAGAACGAAATGCGCACGCCGCCTTCGACGGTGCGGCCCGGTTGCGGCACCAGGTCCTTGACGATCGACGTGTGCAGCCGCTGCTCGTCGTCGGTCAGGTTGCGGCCCTGCAGGAAGACCGTAAACGAGGTGTTGCCCCAATCGCCGGCCCAGCCAACGTAGGCGCGCAGATCGTCATAAGCGTCGGTCGCCAGCTCAAAATCGGCCGTGTCGTTCTGCTTGAAGGCCCGCACGTAGTCGATGCTGGCGTCAACGCCGCCCCAACTGAGTTCCAGGCCCAACCCGGCGCGCTCAGGCGGAATCCGGGGCAGGTTGTCGTTGCCGGAGATGTCCAGCTCCGCGGAAACGGTGTCGTAGAAGGCGCTGACGTTTAGCTGTCCGCCCTCCCAGGAAGCGACCGTTGCGGTGCCTTCAAGATCAAGCCCAACGAAGGTGGCGTCTGCTTGGCTGAACAGCAGGACGGTCAGCCCGCGCATTTCTTCACCGGTGGCCTTCTGATAGATGAAGTCGCTGAACTCCGTGAAGTAGAGACATCCGTGCAGCGACCATCGGTCGCCCTGGGCATCAAGAATTGCCGACAGATTGATGGCCTTTTCCTCGTCAAGGTCCCGGTCGCCGAATTCGAAGCTGCTCGTGGCGGGGTGCGGGCCGTCGGCGTACAGTTCATCCCCGGCCGGAGCGCGTGTTGAGTAGTCCGCGAGCAACCGCGCCTGGAAGATGTCACCCATCGGCACGATGGCGCCAAGCGAGGCGCTCAAGCCGTCGAAGCTGTCGCTGCCGCCAGCGTTCGGCTTATGTTTCACCCGGTCGTAGCGGGCGCCCGCTTCCAATTGAAAGCCGGAAAACGAACGCTCCCCGACCCAAAACACGCCGAAGGAGCGGGTATCCACCGGAGGGGTAAAGGCCTCTTCGCCGATTGCGGAGAACTCACGGTCCCCATACTGCACACCGAAGGCGCCGTTCCAGCCCGCCCAGTCTCGATGGGACAACTCCAGGCGCGCTTCCCAAGCCTCGTTGGAAAAGGTGGTGCCGTGCGTTGCATCTCCCTCGGTGTGCTCGTAGTCGTTGATGCCGAGCCGCAGATTCGCGCTGGTGAAACCCGGCAGGGGTTCGTTCAACGCGGCTTCCACATCGATTCGCGTTTGTTTCATGTCCGATAGGGGCAGGTCTTCGTCGCCGTGCTCGTCGTGGTGCTCGTCCTCGTCGTGGTGCTCATCCTCGTCGTGGTGCTCATCCTCGTCGTGGTGCTCATCCTCGTCGTGGTGCTCAT
>JAPPIX010000325.1:10470-11823 GCA_028820495.1 Gammaproteobacteria bacterium | reverse complement strand
TCCTCGTCGTGGTGCTCATCCTCGTCGTGGTGCTCATCCTCGTCGTGGTGCTCATCTTCGTCATGATGCTCGTCGTCATCGTGACCATGCTCGTCTTCATGCGCGTGGCTGTGCCCCGGTATGCCGTACTCCGATTCCAGTTGGCTTACCGACACTCCGAAAAAGCCGCGCTCGCCGACAAACGAGAAACCCGCCGCGCCGCCGTATGACTCCATGCCGCTGCCGGGCACGGTGCCGTGCGCGTGCTCTTCCTCCTCATCCCCGTGGTCATCGTGGTGCTCGTCCTCGTCGTGGTGCTCATCCTCATCGTGATGCTCGTCCTCGTCGTGGTGTTCATCCTCGTCGTGATCGTGGTCATCATGGCCCTCCAACGCCTCCATGGCCATCAGTCGGGACGACTCCGCGTACCCCGGAATGTCGTAGTCGTCCCGCTCGCGGGCAAAACCGTCGAAGTGCCAGGCAAAGTTGCCAAAGCCGCCATCCACGCGAAACGAGCCGTTCTTGCCGTCGCCGTTGTCTCCCCCCAGGGCGTGGAGCTTGCCGGTGATGCGATCCGGCACCTGGTGCGGGATGCGTCCCGTGTGCGTGTCGACCACACCGCCAATCGCGCCCGAACCGTAGAGTAAGGTCGCCGACCCCTTGAGTATCTCCACCCGGTCCGCGACGAGCGGGTCCACCGTCACCGCATGGTCGCCGCTGGTGACGGAAACATCGAGGGTGTCGATCCGATCCTCAAGCATGCGCACCCGCGGCCCGGCGAGGCCGTGAATGACGGGACGGCCCACCGCGACCCCGAACGAACCGTTGTGGATGCCGGTTTCGCCGGCAACCGTTTCGCCAATGTTGTCGATCGCCCTGCGCTCGAGTTGCTCGCCGGCAAGCACGGAGTGTGGTTGGACGAGGCCCTCAGCGGCAAGCGGATGGCCGATTACAAGGACTTCCTCAATGCGGGAATCCGTTTCCCCGGATTCCGATTCCGCAGCAAAGGCGGGCGCCGCCAGCCAGATCGCCAGCGCAAAAAACAGCTTCTTGGGTTGCATGAACTAATCCTGATGACAAATGAACGGATCGCACGGCCCCGTAGCGAGGCCGCGCGACGACTTGGGCTGCGTCGATCAGGACAGAGGGGGTGCGCGGGAGGGTCGGTTCTCGAACGGGCGCAAGAGCAAGGGGGCCGCTGCTTCCCCAAGCACAACGGGGCGCGCCGCCGGCTGTTGCGCGGATCTGGCAACGACCGCGTCCAATGCGGGTCCAGGGTCGGAGTGTGCGCAAAGGACACAGCATTCCTCCGGGCAGTCGTCGCCTTCGACATGCCATTCAGCCAAAACCTGGGCACCGACCAGCGCAATGGCA
>JAPPIX010000325.1:0-10370 GCA_028820495.1 Gammaproteobacteria bacterium | reverse complement strand
GGATTCCAAGACACCTCGATGCCTTCGCTGGCCAACACCTCCACGGCGCCCGCCGGTCCGCCCGGCACATGGAAGAAGCAACTCGGCGGGTTTGAGGTAAGCAGAAATCTGTACTGTTTGAGGTCCGGCTCCAGCGGCATCATGAATCCCGACAACTTGACTGTCTGCCCGGCGCGCTCAGTGATCGCTTGGGGAAAGTCGGCAACCAGCATCATTTCCTCGTAGCGGATCCGGGCTTGCATCAGGTCTTCCCAAGGCACGCTACCCTCCACGACCGGGGGCATCGGGAACCCTGCGGCCTGCAAACTGATGACGTTCACAAGCATCTCCGTACTGGCTTCGCCGAGCTTGACCTCCACCCGGTCCAGGCCCATCTGCCCGCCGACTACCGCGAACTCAACCACGCCACGCTCATCCGTGGTGGCTCGGGGCGAAACCTCGTTCGGCTCCAGAAGTAGGCTGGTGCCCTCGATGGAAAACACGGGAGCCGCGCCCACGACCGGTTGGCCTTCCGCAGTTTCGACACGAACTGCGAGGTAGGCGAAGTCCTGCTGGAGCAGGTCCACGACGTGGCGTCCCAGTTCATCGACGTAGCCGGTCTCGGCCAGCACCTCGATCTTGACGTCAGTGGCATCAGCGGCGTCGACTGGGGCGACTGCCGATTCCGGCGGCGCTTCCCCCCAGCCCAGCGGTGGCTCGGCTGCGAGCTCTTCAGCGGTCAAGCCATCCTGCAGCAACGCCCCTCCATCGTCAGAACCCTGAACCTGAGCAAACACGGCCATCGCCGCAAGCACGGCGAGCGGCCAACGCAACCCTCCCGCACTGTTCAAAAGCTTGCTCATCAGCCCTCCGCCAGCGTTCTGGCCACGTCGGTATGATACGCCTGCACGGCGGGTAGCGCCGCTGCCAGCACACCTACGCCAAACAGGCCGAACAACAGGACCGTCTCGGATGGTATCCACGTCCAGCCGGTCAAGGCAACGCCACGGGTGCTTTCCAGCCATCCGCCAAGCAACTCCATGGCACCGTGTCCGGCCAGGAAGCCAAGTGCCACCCCGAACATCGACAGCAGCAACCCCTCCAGGAGCATAGCCCACAGCAACTCCCAGCGTGTTGCGCCGAGACAGCGCAGCATGGCCAAGTCGCCCCGCCGCGCACGTAGGGAGCCATAGAGTGCGGCGAACACCGAGAGCGCTGCGGTCAGAATCAGCACCCAGGAGAAAGCCGTCAACCCGTCCAGCCCGATCCCCACCAGTTGCAGGATCCGCGAGATCTCCATGGCCGGCGAGGCGGCTTGGAGGGTGCCGCCGGCGTTCACCTCGCGCGGCAGCGTCGTGGCTGCCAACGGTGACTGATACCGAATCAGCATGGCGGTGATTTCCCCATCCACATCCGAATGACCCTGGGCTGGATGGCCGTGGGGCTCGTCATCCTCTTCGCGGCCGTGCTCTTGTTCATTCTCGTGGCCGTCCGCGTGCTCATCCTCGTGGTCGTGCTCAAGCTCGGCTGCCGAGTCGTGATCCTCGAAATGAACATCCTCGGGTTCCGGGTGCCGATCATCCGGCGGCGGCTCGTCCTGGTTGTGCAGTGCCCAGACGCTCTCCAGAGACGTTAGGATCAGGCGATCAATCACCGTTCCTGTCGGCCCAAGCACGCCGACCACCCGATAGGGCCTCGACTCATGGCTGTGGCCCCCATCCACAAGGCCATGGGCGCCCGCGAATCGGGCTCCCACCCCAAGCCCGGCAGACCGCGCCGCTGCCGATCCCGCAACGGCCTCCATCGGATCGCTCCAGAAGCTCCCTGCTGCCAAGCTCGCCCCATAGAGGCCGGCATAGGCCTCGTTCGTGCCGACGATGCGAAACCCGCGGTAGCTATCGCCCAAGGAGAGCGGGACGGCGGCCGCCACGCGGGGGTCGCTTGCCCAGTGCTCGGCTTCCCGCCGTTGAATGTTCCCGGGCGGGACGTCGGCGTGGTAAACGGCAGCGAGCACTAGCTGCACGGGACTGCCTTTGGCTCCGAGCACGAGATCGACGCCGCGAGCATCCCGGGACAGCGTTTCGGACAGTTGAGCGCCAGCGAGGAGCAGCAGCACGATGCTCGCCGTGCCAAGGCCCATCAGCACGACGTTCACCGCCGAGGTGAGCGGTGAAAGGCCTAGGTTCGCGAAGGCCAGTCGCAGCCACGTCATGGTTGCGCATCCATCTCGAATTCACGGTTCAAGTGCCCGCGCACCCGCTGATCGTGGGTGACTACGACCAAGGCTGCGCCGACCGCCTGAGCGGACTCCTTCAGCAGCGCGAGCGCCCGTTCGGCACTCCGGTCATCCAGCGCCGAAGTGGGCTCGTCGGCCATCACCAACTCAGGACCATGCACCAGCGCACGCGCGATGGCGCTTCGTTGCGCCTGTCCTTGGCTGAGCGTTGACGGCTTGCGATGCTCAAGGCCTGCCAAGTCGAGCCGATCGAACAGCGCCTCGACCTGCGCTCGTTCGATCGGCGCTCTAGCCAGTCGTTGCGCGAGCAGCACGTTATCGCGAACGGTCAGCGCAGGCAGCAGGTGGAAGCGCTGAAACACCAAACCGATGTTCTGACCACGGAACCGGTCCAACTCGGTCGCACGCAGCGTGGAGAGATCCTGACCGAGGATCTGGATACCGCCAGCCTTAGAGCGGATCAGCCCTGCCAACAGATGGAGAAACGTCGTCTTCCCGCAGCCAGAAGGGCCGATCACGGCCATGCTATCGCCGCGGGCCAAATGACAGCGCCCGATGTCCACGACCGCTCGATTGCCGTAGGCGAAGCGGAGATCGGTGACTTCGATGGCGGGTGACTTGCTCACGGCGTTGGCTTTGCGGTCGAAGGCAACATTCGTCTGGCCATCAATCAATGATATGTTATAACGTTTGACGCTGGGTGAACAAGGAGCCTAATCTCAATGCCAACGCAAAGCAGCAAGGCCCCCTTCCCTAGGTGGACCCGTGAAGTGGTGGAAGCGCCCGCATGATGCGTCACCTATTGAGCGATCAGACGGGCGAATTCGCCGCCATCTACGACGAGGACGTGGAGCTCGTCAGTGTCGCACGTCCTGCTGCCGCTTCCCTTGAGGCTCTGGCAGAACAGTGGTCCGCATCGCGCCAAGTGGTGCAAGCGCAATGGGAGCAGGCCGCGGGTGATCTTGAGGCGCCATCGGCCGCTCTTTCCATGTCAATCGACGCAGACCGGCTTGGTGCACTGAGCGAAGAAATCACCCTTGCCAGCGACACGCTCAGCGAACTGCTGGGTTGTGAGCGAATCGGAATTCGGGTGACCACGCTGCGTGGCCCCATGTGCCCCCGCTTTCATGCGGACCAGGTGCCGTGCCGCATGCTGATCACGATCCGCGGGTCTGGCACCGAGTGGATTCCGAGCGATGACGTCAACCGCGCGCTTCTGGCCAGCCGCGACACCGACGCGGCGCCAATCCGAGACGGCGGAGACATCAAGCACCTGGCCACGGGGAACTGGTCACTGCTCAAGGGTGGCGCCTGGAACGGCCATTTCGGCGGAGTGGTGCATCGATCTCCTCACGGGGCGGGTGAGCGGTTGCTGCTGTCACTCGACCCCATTTTTCAAAAGCCTAAGAGCCTTAACCCTCCAGAATTCACGGCGGCAAATCCGCTCTCAATCGCCTGACCAACGGAATGCGGCGAAACTTGGCTCAGACAGCCAAAGCCCTGATGTCCCTGCAATCGATCAACCGACGGTCCGCAGTGACCAGGATCAGGTCGAGCGACTTGGCGGTGGCGGCGATAAGACGGTCTGCCGGATCACGATGGGGAAGGTTGACGGACACGCTCGCCATGACGACATCCATGCTCAACGGGACTTCAGACACTGGGCTTTCGGTCATGGCTTTGCGCAACCAAGCCGGGGGGCTGGGCTCCAAGGCAATCCGCCCTCGCTCAGCCAATAGGAGGGACTCCCACAAACTGATCGACGAAAGATGGAGCGTTGTCTCGGCTTCGGTCAAGGCATCAAGCGCCTTAGCGGATAGCCGCGCTGGATCCAACAGACTCCAAAGCCAGACATGCGTGTCGAGCAGAAACACCGGGACTCACTCGCTATGGCAGGCGGGTTCGGCAGAGTCCCCCCACGCCTCCCATTCCTCCGCGCCGGCAACTGGATCAATCAAATCGCCATGGATCGTCCCTTGATTCCGCATGACACCCAACCAAGCGCCGTCTGGCGGTTTGGGCGGCGGGACAATCTCGGCAACCGGCTTGCCGAACCGGGTAATCAGCACAGGCTTGCCCGTTCGGCCAACTTGGTCGAGAACGGCTAGGCAAGTCGCTTTGAATTTCGAAATTTGAATCTCTTCCATGGTCAGAATGTTATCATGGTCAACGACCATGGTCCATACTGGTGAACCCAATGACTTCCTGCTTCTAGGTTCCAGACTGCCAATAGGGCGGGTTGTTGAGCGGCCCCAAGGTTTGTCCGAGCTGGATGAGCACCCCGTGGGCGCTCTTGGGCGAAATGAAGGCGTCGATGTTCTCCGGGTCGTCGAAGTGCTTGTCCACAACGCGCACGCCGCCTGCCTCCAAGGCCAGGGTCTTTTTTTCCAAGTCCGGCGTCTGCAGCGTGATGTGGTGAACACCTTCGCCTCGCCTCTCCAAGTGGCGGGCGAGAAAGCCGTTGGGGTCGATGGGTTCAAGAAGTTCAATGCAGAAATCGTGCAAGTCGAGGATCGCCACCCGAAAGTCGCCGCCAGCGGAATCGCCGATGCGCCGAAGGCGGGCGCCAAGCGCGCCTTCGAAGAAGGGCAGTGCTTTCTCGATGCTGTGCACCGCGATGCCAATGTGGTCGAAGCGGCCGATGGGTTCGTTGCTCATGGGTCAGGGCTCCTTGGGGTTGGTGTTGGCCGGGTCAGCAGGAAAATGGCCACGCCCGCCAGAATCACGGCTTGAATGGCCAACGCCCAAGCCGGGATATTGGCTGCCGCTGAAACCGCCAGGATCAGGGCCATGGCGGCCAGCGCGGCAAGCTTGGCCCCGGTTGATATGGCGCGATGCGTGCGCCAGTTCTCAATCGGCGGACCGAACACGCGGTGGTTGAGCAGCCAGGCATGCAGGCGCTCCGAGCTCCGCGAAAAGAAGTAGGCGGCCAAAAGCAGGAAAGGCGTGGTCGGCAGCAGGGGCAGCAGAACGCCGAGGGCTCCCAAGCCCAGAGATGCCCAGCCGAGCGCCATCCAGAGATGGCGGCGAGGAAACTGCGGGGGCGCCATCAGCGCATGGCCGCCAAGAGGCTGTTCAAGGTCTGCGGACCCTGAAGCTGGCCGCGCAGGTCGCCGCCCGGGCCGATGATGACCGTCATGGGCAGCACCTGCGGTCGGTCGTAGGCCCAATTGGCCCGCGGGTCGTCAAGCGCCACCGGAAAGCGAATGTCCATTTTGGCGATCAGTTGCCGAAGCTCCTCGCCCTCAATGCCATCAAAGTTGACGCCGATCACGGCTGCCGAATGCACCTCGTCCTCGTGGAGCGCGTTCAGTTCCTCAACTTCCGCCCAGCAGGGCGCACACCACTCCGCCCAGTAGTTGATCACCAGCCAACGTCCCTGCCAAGCGTCAAGGCTCCGAGCGCTGCCGTCGATAAAGCGCAGGCTGGGCTGCTCCTCGCATCCCGTGGTGCCAACCAATAATAGAACCGCCAAGATCGCCTTTTTCATGGGCTTCAATTATGATCGCCTGAAATGCAAGGTCAACGCGCCACCCTTGGTGGCGTTCGCGCCACCAAGGGTGGCGTGATCGAGTTGCTGGCGCAACTGCGCGAGCAAGCTCGCGTTTGAGTTGCTGCGCAACTCAGTTCAGCCAACTAAATGATACCCGCACAACTTGTTTCTAGGTTCGGAAAGGCGCAACCGATGAGTGAACTTACCCTCTACCACAATCCTCGATGCTCCAAGTCGCGGCAGACCTTGGCGCTGCTTGAGGAACGCGGCCTCAAGCCGCGCATCATCCGTTACTTGGAAACGCCGCCGAATGCCGAAACCCTGGACGGGCTGCTCCACCTGCTCGGCCTCGAGCCCCGCCAGCTCATGCGGCCCAAGGAGACCCCCTACCAAGCCCTTGACCTGGCGAATCCAGCGCTGTCGCGGGGCGAGCTCATCAATGCCATGAGCGCCCATCCGATACTGATCGAGCGCCCCATCGTGGTCGCCAACGGCAAGGCTGCGATCGGCAGGCCCCCGGAGAACGTCCTCGACATCCTGTAGCCGCTCGACCAGCAGGCAGCCCTAGTGCTCAGTCAGTGAATAACGGGCGGCGGCTCCGTCGGGGGCTCCGATTCCTGCACCGCGAAGCGCCGGGTGCGAATCTGGCCACGCAGCACGTCCGGCAACGCCTTCATGAAGGTGGCCATGTGCTCGGTCTGGTAGTGGGCGTTCAAAGTCGCTAGGTCTTCCCACTCTTGCATCAACAGCACCGTGTTGGCGTCACTTAAGCTGACGAAGAACTCATAGCTGATGCAACCGTCCTCCCGCAGGGTTTCCTGGGTCATCCAGCGCAGCAACTCCAACGCCTCGTCACGCTGCTCCGGGAGAATCGGAATCAAGCCTTGGACGATGATCATGGGCGATCACCGGAGCCAAGCGCTTCCTCGACTTCGGCGATGATGGCTGGATCGTCAATCGTGGACGGCACAACGACTGTCTCTTGGTCGATCAGCTTGCGCAGCGTCTGGCGCAGAATTTTGCCGGAACGGGTCTTCGGCAGCCGCTTCACCACCACCGCCTGCTTGAAGTTGGCAAACGCGCCGACCTGGGCGCGCATGGTGGCGATGAGTTCCGCCCTGAGCGCCGCGGCATCGACGTTCACGCCATCCTTAAGCACCAGCAGGCCAAAGGGCATCTGGCCCTTGTCCGCATCCCGAACGCCCACCACGGCGCACTCGGCGACTGCCGGATGGCTCGCCGCCACTTCCTCCAGTTCGCCGGTGGAGAGCCGGTGCCCGGCGACGTTGATCACGTCGTCGATGCGACCCATGATATATAGGTAGCCGTCCTCGTCGCGGTAGCCGCCGTCGCCCGTGAGGTAGAAACCGGGAAAGTGCGACCAATAGGCATCCACGAAGCGTTCATGGTCGCCCCAAAGGGTGGTGAAGGCGCCCGGCGGCAGCGGGTCCTTAACCACCACCGCACCCTCCTGGCCAGGCCCCACCTCGTGGCCGTCCTCGTCGAGAATGCGCAGGTCATAGCCCGGCACCGGCAACGTGGGCGACCCAGCCCGCGTCTCCATCAACTCCACGCCCGCCAGATTGGCGCACATTGGCCAACCGGTCTCGGTTTGCCACCAATGGTCGATGACCGGCACGTCCAAGTGCTCGCGCAGCCAGTAGTAGGTGGGCGGATCCAAGCGTTCGCCCGCCACGAACTGATAGCGCAGCGATGAGATGTCGTAGTTGCGCTTGAGCAGGCAATCCGGATCCTCCTTCTTGATGGCGCGGAAGGCCGTGGGCGCCACGAAGAAGCAATTCACCCGGTGGTCCTCGATGACCCGCCAGAACACGCCGGCATCCGGCGTGCGCACCGGCTTGCCCTCGAAAAGCACCGCCGTGCAGCCGCGCAGCAACGGGCCGTACACGATATAGGAGTGCCCGACCACCCAGCCAACATCGGACGCGGCCCAAAACACGTCGCCCGAATCGACCCCGTAAATGGCCTGCATGCTCCAGTGCAGCGCCACCGCATGGCCGCCGTGGTCGCGCACCACGCCCTTCGGCTTGCCAGTGGTGCCGGAGGTGTAGAGGATGTAGAGCGGGTCATGGGCATCCACCGCCACCCAATCGGCGCCTTGGCTGTCCGCCTCCCAAGCGGCCCAATCGAGATCCCGGCCCGGCGTCAGCGCCGCTTCGCACTGCGGCCGCTGCAGCACCACGCAATGGGCCACCGGCTGCTTGGCCAGGCGCAGCGCCTCGTCAAGCAGCGGCTTGTAGGGGATGACAGTGGCCACTTCGATGCCGCAGGAAGCGCTCAAGATCACCTTGGGCGCCGCATCGTCGATGCGGTTGGCCAGCTCCGGGGCCGCAAAGCCGCCGAAGACTACCGAATGCACGGCACCAATCCGGGCACAAGCGAGCATGGCGATGACCGCTTCCGGGACCATGGGCATGTAGATGACAACCCGGTCGCCCTGGCCGACGCCGAGGGCCACCAAGCCGCCGGCCACCTTGGCCACCCTGTCCTTAAGCTCCGCAAAGGTGAAGCGCACCACCGCGCCGGTCACCGGGGAATCGTAGATCAGCGCTGTCTGGTCGCCGCGGCCCTCGTCAACGTGGCGGTCCAGGGCCAGCCAACAGGTGTTGGTGCGGCCACCGCCGAACCAACGCCACGCGCCGTTGGCGTCCTGATCGAGAATCGTCTTCGGAAACTCCAGCCAAGGAATTTCCGCCGCCCGCTCCCGCCAAAAGCCCTCGGGATCGGACAACGACTGACCGTAAAGCGAAGCATAGGTCATGGCCTAACGTCCGTTATCGGCGGTTCAGCCAGCAGACACAGCGCCGACGGACTGCAAGGCCGCGACCTCATCGGCGGTGAAGCCGCAATCAGCCAGCACCGCAGCGGTGTCCGCACCCGGTGGCCGGGCGGATCCGGCAATGGTTGGCTCGGTACGGCTGAAGCGTGGCGCAGGTGCGGGTTGGGTGACGCCGTCCACCTGCACGAAGGTCTCTCGCGCTTGGTTGTGGGGATGGCCGGGCGCTTCAAAGATGGACAGCACCGGCGCAAAGCACACGTCGGTGCCCTCCATGATTTCACACCACTCGTCCCGGCTCTTCTGCCTGAAGACGGCCGCCAGCTCGGCCTTGTAGTCCGGCCAAAGGCCCGCGTCCATTTGCCGGCCAAAGCGTTCGGGATCGACCCCTGACTTCTCCACCAACAGGGCATAGAACTGCGGTTCGATGGAGCCGACGCAGATGTGGCCACCGTCCTTGGTCTCGTAGGTGTCGTAGAAGTGGGCGCCGGTGTCGAGCAGATTGGTGCCCCGTTGGTCCTTGAAGGCGCCGCCCGCCGCCATGCTGAAGAACATGGCCATCAGCGAGGCCGCGCCATCGACCATCGCCGCATCCACCACCTGCCCTTGGCCGGACTTTTGCGCTTCAAGCAGCCCGCAGACCATGCCGAAGGCCAAGTACATGCCACCGCCGCCAAAGTCGCCCACCAAGTTGAGCGGCGGCACCGGCTTCTCCCCGGCGCGGCCAATGGCGTGCAGGGCACCGGCCAGGCCGATGTAGTTGATGTCGTGGCCCGCCGCCTGCGCCATCGGGCCTTCCTGCCCCCAGCCGGTCATGCGGCCGTAGATGAGCTTTGGGTTGCGGGCGAAGCAGTCCTCCGGCCCTAGTCCCAGCCGCTCCGTGACACCCGGACGAAAGCCCTCAAACAAGCCGTCGGCGGTCTCCACCAGCCGCAGCACCGTCTCCACCCCTTCAGAGCGCTTGAGATCCACGCCGATGGAGCGCCGGTTGCGCGCCAAGACATCCTTGGACGCCGCCGAATTCGGGCTGATCCGATCCACGCGGATCACTTCGGCACCCATGTCCGACAGCATCATGCCGCAAAAGGGTCCCGGCCCGATGCCCGCCAGTTCGATAATGCGGTAGCCCGCCAACGGTCCTCCCATAGCCAATCCTCGAAAGCCAAGTACGCGAAGGCGCCAGTTTAACGATGAACCCAAAACAGCGAAACCGCGAACTTTGGCCCTTGACCTCAGCAGCACTCGCATGGAGGATTCGCCGGAACGAGGCGTCGCCCCCTTGCCGGTCCGGGGACGAGTTGGCCTAGGAAAACAGCCGAGTGGCTGCGCAATGGGAGACCGATCATGAATCGATGCGTTTCGGTTTGGCTGCTCCTGCTGATGGTGGCAGGGGCTCCCGCAGTCCAGGCTGAGCTGACCGACAGCGAGGCGCTGCAGTTCATGGCCCGCTTCGAGGCAGCCTTGGCCTCCGAGGACTTCGCCGAGGTGGCGCCGCTCATCCACCCGCAGGCGGTGTTTCGGTTCAGCGAAGGCGACCATTCCGGCATGGCGGACATTCGGGCCGCCATGGAGCGCACCTGGGCCTATGAGGTTGACGATGAACGGTATTACTTGACCGACAAACGAGTTCTGCGCAGCGGCAAGGACGCCGTCACCGTGCTCTTCACTTGGAACTGGTCAGGCAACTCAGCGGAACACGGCGCATTCGAGATTGTCGGCCGCGGCACCGCGCAACTGGTGCGCCACGAAGGGGCAATCAAGATTCTCCTGGAACATCTGAGCCGCTAGCCGCCCTTCCCGATTCGACGGCCGAGGCACTTGCGCTGTTCTGAGAGCCTTTAGGGGCGGGGGTTTGCGGGCGCTCC
>JAPPIX010000059.1:8390-16465 GCA_028820495.1 Gammaproteobacteria bacterium | reverse complement strand
CATCACCGCCCAGGAGTTCGTCATAGATGGCGGCATGTCCATGCTGCCGGCGCCACTGGTTCACGAACTGCAGTAGAACCACAGCACTTCGTACAAGTCGTGGATGACCTCGCCGCCTCGTTGCCGGCCCGCACCAGCGAAGCGATCACGTCCTCCGGCAGGAATTTGGCGAAAAAGGCGTTGGTTCTGGCTGCCGTCCATTGCGAAAAAATCTCCCGGTCCTCGTCCGGCACGCCCATGATCCGGCAGACGATCTGTGACGGCACCAAATGAGCCAGGTCGTCGATCAGGTCCATGCCGCCTTGGTTCAAGGCGTTTTGCAACCTGCCTTCCACGATATCGAGGGCTTCGACCTCGACGCGCCGCACCACCCGGTTGTTGAACGACTTGTAGAGCAGCTTGCGTAGGCGGAGGTGCTCGCCGTCATCCAGGTTGAGGACGAACTCCCGGAAGCTGCCCCGCTCGTCGGCCGGATGGAAGTTGGGCGACTCGCCGTTGGCCAGGGTCATGCTGGTGTTGGCCTCCTTGAAGACGTTCTTGACGTCTTCAAACCGAGTCACACGGTAGGTGCCCACCGGGGTTAGGTTCACTGGGTGCGCTTCGCGCAACTGGTTCAGCGCCGGATAGGGGTCGTCCCTGAACGATGGCTCGGACGGATCGGCGCCCGCCCAACTCGGTTGCAATTCTCGCAGCGTTGCTCCCACGGGCGACTGTGATTCCTCGATGGCGATCGGAGGGTTTGCTCGAATAGAGGGTTCACTCTATACTGGCGTAACTGCCAACGCAAGAGCCTTCAGCTAGGGAGCGCGAGGGGCTTGCCCCTCGCATGAAAGGGCTTCAGCTAGGGAGCGCGAGAGGCAAACCCCTCGCACAAAGAGGAGACCCAAAGGTGGGCAATCGGGAACGCATCGTCGCCGCAGCCGTCGAATTGATGAACAAGAGCGGCAGCGTGGTCGGCACCACCCAACTGGCGGCGCATTTGTCCATTAGTCCGGGCAACCTCTACTACCACTTCCGCAATCGTGAGGAAATCTTGGCCGAGGTGTTGGCCAGATTAACGTCCGATTTGGATGCCGTCCTTGAACTCCCTCCGGGCGAACAGCCGGACGCGCACCGGCTCGCCGAGATTTTCATCGGCGGCGCCAAGGTTCTGTGGCAGTACCGGTTTTTCTTCTCATCCCCCCTTGAGTTGGTGATGAAGGATGAACAACTGGTCGATCAATATCGACGGTTCTGCGCACGCGGAACGGCACAGGTTGACGCCATCCTTGAGCGGGTGTTGCGCATCGCTGCGGGGCCGCAGGAACTTTCCACCGCCGAACGGGGCAAGCTGGCCGAGAATCTCTGGGTGCTTTGGACAAGCTGGTCGCGATACGTAGAAATCGTTGCGGGCGCCCAAGTCCCGGAACGGGAAATCCTGCGCAACCATGAACATCTCGAACTCCTGCTCAAACCCTATCTGGACCCCGACTTTTATGCGTCTGTAGTCAGTCGCACGAGAAAGGTCCAAGTGCTGGAAGGCCCAACGCCCGATTCTCCGCGAGTCCGCCAGTTGGCCCCCAAAGATGGTCTCAAGGCGTAGGGTGAGGCGTCGCATGCTGGATGTTGCAGTCATTGGCGCGGGCCTGTCCGGAATGTACCAAGTGTTCCGGCTGCGCGAGCTCGGATTGGCGGTGCAAGGCTTCGAAGCGGGCAGTGATGTGGGCGGCACTTGGTATTGGAATCGTTACCCGGGCGCCCGGTTCGACTCGGAGAGCTACAGCTACGGCTACTCGTTTTCGGAAGAGCTGCTTCAGGAATGGAACTGGAGCGAGCACTTTGCCGCACAGCCCGAAACCCTGGGCTACTGCGGCTTTGTCGCAGACAAGTTTGATCTGCGCAGGCATTTTCGCTTCAACAGACGGCTTCGGGCGGCCCGATTCGAGAACGAAGGCAACTTCTGGGAACTGGAATTCGATAGCGGCGAAAGTGAATGCTGCCGTTTCCTAGTCACCGCCGTGGGGCCACTCTCGGCGCCGGTCATGCCACGTCTTCCAGGCCTTGAGTCCTTCAAAGGCGAAGTGCACCACACGGGGCTTTGGCCCAAGCAGCCGGTGGCCATCAATGGTCGCCGAGTCGGCGTGATCGGCACCGGCGCGACGGGTGTGCAACTCATTCAAGAGACAGAGCTATGGCAACCATGAAGTTGGACGGCTTCCCCGAGGATCTGGTGAACCTGCTGCAGGACCACCTCGACCGCTATCTGGCGACGGATGGCGAGGACGGTTACCTGTTTGACGCGACCTTGGTCGGTGGCCAGGGCATGGTGACCACCCTGATTCTGAGAACCATTGGCCGCAAGTCCGGACGTGAGCTCGTGCTCCCCCTGATTTTTGGCGAGTCCGGCGGCAACTTGGTGGTGGTCGCCTCGAAGGGCGGGGCGCCCCAGCATCCGGCTTGGTTCCTGAACCTTCAAGCCAATCCGGCAGTCGATGTCCAGATCAAGGCGGAAAAGTTCAAAGCCCGCGCCCGGGTGGCGGAGGGCGAGGAGCGGGCGCAGTTGTGGCGGATGATGGTGGGCCTGTACTCGCCCTACGTGGACTATCAGAAGGCCACGCAGCGGGAGATTCCGGTGGTGGTGTTGGAGAGGATGCGGGACGCTAGGTCGGAGGGCGGTCAGTCGTCGTCGCAGTTGTAGCCGTCCACAACACAGCACCTAGATCCATGGATGCAGGCGTTCTTGGTGTTGTAACTCCAACTTGAGACTGCCCTCAGTCCCCGGTGCCGGAGGCGCATCACAGTTCCGACCGGTTCCACACGCCCACGGTGTGCTGCATTGCAGGGCTTGCCTTGATGTCAACGCCGGTATAGAGTCTGCCCTCTATTAGAGTAAACCCTCCAATCGCTGTCGGGGAACCATTTAGGATATGCCAGCCTACTTTAGGCATGCAATCGAGTCTTGCGAGTTTGCGAATGGGCGGTGTGCGCCTTCCAGCGCCGGGGCATAGGCGAGTTGGCGCGTCAGTCATGAGTTCAGGCGGTATCGGGTGGTCGGCTTCAGGCACCGGCTAGCGGCGGCAACCATCCGCCGCCGCTGGCTCGCCTTCACATTGGTGGGCGCGGTGACGGCGTTCTTCGCCGCTGGGTTGCCCCAAGTCGAACTGCGCACCATTTTCTCGGACCTGTTCCCCAAGAACCACCCGTTTGTCGAGACCTTTCAAGACCACCCCAACTTCGGCAATCCCCTGACCGTGACGTTGATGGTCAAGGTCAAGGACGGCGACATCTACAACGCCGACACCTTGGCCAAGATCTGGCGCTTGAGCCGGGACATCGACTTGGCGCCAGCCGTGGACCACGACCAAATCCTGTCCATTGCCACGGAGAAGGCACGGTTCTCGGAAGCGACGCCCTTCGGCATCGACTCCAAGCCCCTGATGGGCGACGCGGCGCCGGCGACCGCGGCGGAGATCGCCGAATTTCGGTCCCGAGTGGACAAGGCCCCCAACGTGCAGGCGTTTCTCATCTCCCAGGATGAGACGGCCACCCTGGTAACCGCCACTTTCATCGAACGGCTGCTGGACTTCGGCGAGACCTTCGCATTCATCCAGGACATGGTGGAGCGGGAAACCGATTCAAGGCACGACATCTACGTGGCCGGCGCCCCCATCCTTACTGGCTGGGTTTACACCTACGAAGCGCAAATGCTCGGCATCTTCGGCATTACCGCCGCCGCCCTCTTCCTGTCGCTGCTCTTCTACATGCGCAACGTGCCGGGCGTGTTTACCCCCATCATCGTCAGCGCGGTGGCGGCTGTCTGGGGATTCGGCTTCGTGGGCTGGATCGGCGACCCCATCGAGCCCCTGATCATGGTGGTGCCGCTGCTGCTGATCGCCCGCTCGTTCAGCCACTGTGTGCAGTTCATCGAGCGCTACTACGAGCTGTACCATGTTCTGGGTGACCGCCGCCAAGCCGCCGAACAAGCGCTCGGCGTGATGATGGCGCCGGGCGCGCTAGGCATCGTCACGGACGCCACCGGCCTGTTCCTGATCGCCTTGGCACCGATTCCGGTCATGGAGCGGTTCGCCCTGTTCTGCGGCTTCTGGGCGATGATCCTGCTGCCGGCCAATCTTTGGCTAAGCCCGATACTGCTGTCCATGTTCCCCAAGCCCAAGAACGTCAAGGCCCTGCTCGGCGGCGATGAACGGGCCGGGGTGCACAACCGCATCTTCAAGGTCCTCAACGCCATCGGACGGGTCAGCCACGGCGCCCGGGCGCGGCCAACCACCGTGATCGTCTTGGTCCTCACGGTGTTCTCCATCGGCATGATGACCCAAATCCGGGTGGGCAACCCGGTGGAGGGCAGCAACCTGCTATGGGAGGACTCGGACTACAACGAGGCCGTGCGGCAGATCAACGCCCACTTCCCGGGCCTGATGACCTTGGAGATCGTCTTCGAGGGCAAGGACGAAAACCAGCGCGTGGTCAAAATGGCGGAAACCGTGAAGGCGATGAACGCCCTGCAGCGCAGCATCGAGTCCCAGCCCGATCCCCCGGCAGCGACCCTGTCGTTTGCCGACTACCTGCCGGAGGCCAATCGGCTGTACAGCGGCGGCAACCCCAAGTGGGCGCCCTTGGACTATGACGACGTCTCGGTGAACGCCGCAGCTGGCGCCCTGCTGCTCGGGGCGAGCACCAAGGCCTACAGCCATGTGGCGGACTTCGAGCTCAAGAACGGCACCGTCTCGCTTTGGTACAAGGACAACAAGCAGGGCACCGTGGACACCGCCTTGGCCCGGACCCGCGCCGCCATCGAGGAGGTGGGCGCGGAGCATGACGACTTCCGCATTCGCTTGGGCACCGGCGCCATTGCGCTGCAGCAGTCCGTCAACGACACCGTGGACTTCTACCAGTGGATCATCTTGGCGGCGCTGAACCTAGTCATCCTGCTGACCTGCAGCTTCGCCTATCGATCCATCCAAGCCGGATTGATCCTGCTCATTCCAGTGAACCTGTCGAACCTGTTCCTCGGCGCGGTGATGGTAATGATGGGCATCGGGCTGGACGTGAACACCCTGCCAATCGCCGCCATTGGCATCGGCGTCGGCATCGACTACGGCATCTACCTGCTGAGCCGCATCTGCGAGGAGTACCGCGACAGCCAGCACTACGGCGACGCCATCCGCAAGGCGGTCGCCACCACCGGCAAGGCGATCTTCTTCACCGCCACCATCGTGCTGCTCAGCATCCTGCCCTGGTACTTCCTTTCCGGGCTCAAGTTCCTGGCGGACATGGGCCTGCTGCTGGTCATCATCATGCTCATCAACATGGTGGTGGCGCTCGTGGTGTTGCCGCTGCTGGTCTATTTGTTCAAGCCGGGCTTCGTCGATCGGGAGCACTTGCTCATGGTGGAATCGACCGGGGCCGACCTCGGCGACCGGCAATTGCGGGCGGCAGGTTAAGTGTCTAGGGTAGCCATCGCACGATCGACGGAGACCGATCAATTGGGGTCAATGGACCACCGACCAACGGACTAACTTAAGGGGAATCAACATGCACATTCGCAAATACGGCAAGGGCTTTTCACGCCGCTTCTTCCTGGAGCAGATGTCCAAGGGGGTGATAGCCACCGGCGTGCTGGCGCCGCTGTGGCCGACCATCGCCCGGGGCAACACCATCGAGAAGGTGTATCCGGACGAAATTTCCACCTTTGAAGGGCTGACCGGCGGGCGCTTCAACACCGGCGATGTCATCAACGCCAACAACGTGGAGTTGCTCAAGGACTTCATGGACCCGGTGTCCTACCTGCAGGTGTCGCAAATGGGCCGCGAAATCGACACCCATGCCAGCACCACGAACCCAGAGTGGCTGATGCCTTCCGACTATCTGCGCGCCTCCATCACCAACAGCGGCCGGGCGCGGTTCGACGACACCGGCAACGTGCGCACCGACGACGGCTCCGCCTGGATTGGCGGCAACCCCTTCCCGGAGGCCAAGACCGCGGAGGAGGCCTTCGCCAACATCACCCTTTCCTGGGGCCGCTTCGACCAGACCTTCTACGCCATTCGGGAGGAGGACCTGAACCCGGACGGCAGCACCGCCTACAAGTACGATTTCGTCTGGTGCGAGATGAACGCCACCGGGCGGGTGACCTTGGACGACAACCCGTTCCGCGGCCGGGACGACACCCTGCGCTACCAATCGGTGTTCTTCAACACGCCCCAGGACGTGCGCGGCACCGCGTTTCTGTCCATCTGGCCCTACGACCAAACCCAGTTCCCTGAACTGCACGGCTACCTGCCGGCGTTCAAGCGGGTCCGCCGCTATCCCACCAACCAGCGCTTTGAGCCCCTGCTGCCGGGGCCGACCTGGTACGTGTCCGACGCTTGGGCCGCCGGCGACCCCTTCCTCACTTGGGGCAACTTCAAGCTGATCCATCGCGGTCCTTGGCTGGGGCCCGCAGGGCCAGGCAACTTCAACGTCAACGACGAGAACTGGGAGCGTCAGCGGGTGGGTGGCCCCAAGGGCCGCAGCTTCATCCGCAGCCATTGGGAGGTGATTCCCGACGCCATCGTGCTGGAGGCCGAGCCGGTCAAGTACCCCCGGGCGCCCATCAGCAAGCGGCGGGTGTACATCGACGCCCGGGCCATGGTCGCCTTCAACGGCGTCAGCTACGACCGTCGCGGCGAAGTGTACAAGAACTTCGAGCACGGCAACGGCATGAGCATCGGGGCGGACGGCACGCCGGCCAACGTCCTGGACGGCAAGCCGCTTTGGAGTTGGAACTTTGTCATCGTCCACGACGTGCAAACCAACCGCATCTCCTTGCCGGAGTTGGTCCGCTCGTCCGGTGGGTACGACACCCATTACAACGACCCCAACGACTACAACCGCTACCTGACCGTGTCGGCGATGCGCCGCCTGGGCACCTAGGGAGCCTCCCCTCGATGCGTTGGCTCATGACCTGCGCCCTGGCGGCGCTCGCAGCAGGCGCCGCCGCCAACCGCAGCGGCGAGGTGCTCAGCCTCGTCCGCGCCGGCTTGCCGCACGACGCGCTGTACGACCTCGCCTTCGTCGGGCCCACGGGCCTGGCGGTGGGCCATCACGGCCTGCTGCTGCTCAGCGAGGACGGCGGCGAGGCTTGGCGCGCCATTGAGCCGATCAGCGAAGCCGCCATGTTGGCGGTGGACGCGAACCAGGAGCGCGTGGTCGTGGTCGGCCAGCAGGGCCGCATCTTCAGCGGCACCGACGCAAGCACCCTGTCGGCGGTCGAGAGCCCCACCACAGAACGCCTGTTGTCGGTGGCTCTGCATGAATCAGGGCTGGCCGTGGCAGTGGGCGGTTTCGGCGCGGTGGTAATCTCCGAAGACGGCGGCGCCACTTGGGAAGCGCGCCACCTGGACTGGATCGAGCTGCAGCCGGAGGGGCTCGAGGCGCACCTGTATGGCGTATCCATCAGCGACGATGGGGAAATCCTGATTTGCGGCGAATTCGCGATGATCCTGGCTAGCGGCGACCGCGGCCAGACGTGGCAGGTCCGCCACCGGGGCGACGCCTCGCTTTTCGCCATGCATGTTGATGGCCAAGGGTCGGGCTTCGCAATCGGCCAGGAGGGCACCGTGCTGCGCACTCGCGATGCCGGCGCCACTTGGCAGCCCTTGGCGACCGGAAGCAGGGCCAATCTACTCGACGTATGGCACTCCAAGGAGGGCGAAGTGGTGGCTATTGGCATCCGAGCCCTGCTGCGCAGCCGCGACCACGGCCAGACTTGGGCGTCCGTGGGTGGCCGAGCGGTGGAACGGTCGTGGTACGCCGCCTTGGCGCCCGGCATTGTGAAGAACAACCTTGAAAACGGAACCTTGCAGGAGCAGCGCGTCTATGCCGCCGGAGAGCGCGGCAGCATCGTGACTGTAAATCAATAGCTACGCAAACAAGCAACGACGCGAATAAGGGGAGATCATGAATCAAGCCAATCTGTTCAGGTACGCCCTGATGACGGTGCTCGGCGCACTGCCGGTGGCCGCGGCCGCCGACGTCAGCGTCAGCATCACCGGGTTCGTTCGCCAGGAGACGGGCAACGCCTTCAGCGATGCGAA
>JAPPIX010000059.1:0-8380 GCA_028820495.1 Gammaproteobacteria bacterium | reverse complement strand
CCCGTACAACCAAGGCTACGGCAACGTCTTCAGTGGGAACGCCGTGGTCAATTCCTTCGGCAACGAGATTGTCCGGGCGCAACCCACCAGCGAGCCGAATTGGAGCCTGTTCGCGACCCGCGGCGAGCTGGACTTCAAAGTGCGCTTCTCCGACAGCTGGGAGGGGTTCGCGAAGATCAGGGGCTTTCGCGACTGGCGCCTGGAGGGTGAGTTCGACGACATCGACCACTTCGACTCGGGCTTTGATGGCGGCGACGGCAGCACGTTGGAGATCAACGGCGAAGACTACATGGTCGATCTGCCCGCCCTCTACTTGGACTACAACAACGGCCCCTTGTGGCTGCGCATCGGCAACCAGCAGATCGCTTGGGGGGAGGCCATCTTCTTCCGCGTCTTTGACGTCGTGAACGGTTTGGACCTGCGTCGGCACAGCTTCCTGGACGTGGCGGCAGAGGAGTACTCCGATAAGCGCGTTCCCTCGCTGGGGATTCGCGGCAGCTACCGCTTCCAGAACGACTGGGAGATCGAGGGCTTTGTCCAGCGCTTCCGCCCCTCGGTGCTCTCGCCCCTGGACACTCCGTACAACTTCGTCGCTTCCCAGTTCGTGGTGCGGCAGAAGCAAGGCTGGGACGACAACGATGACGAATTCAACTTCGGCGCCCGGCTGAGCGGGCGGGCAGGGGACTTCGACTTGAGCTTCATGGCTGTCTCGCGGACCAACCCGGACGGCGTGTTCCGCTGGACCGAAACCAAAGTGAACCCATGTGCGGTCGGCGTTCTTCCGTGCGGCGGCATCCCGGCGTTGGAGGGGCTGGGCGAGCTACTTTCCCAAACGGCATTTGAAATGAACCCCGATGGCGTCTGGGCGGCTGATGAGTGGTTCCACTACGCAGGGCTGTCCCGGCTCGACGGAATCGGGGGCTTAAGCGCTGCCGTGCTGGAGTTTCCGGCGGCCCAGGCCTTGGGCGCATTTCCGATCACCCCGGATGTCTGCGGCCTCTTCGGCCTAGCCGCCGACCTGCGGAGCTGCGCGGCCTTGGAACTGGATCTCTTTTTCGACCCCAACAACCCGATCTCACCGGGCTTGGGACCGCTGAAGGGCCACATCGCCCGGGAGTACTTCCGGGAGGAAATCTTTGGCGCGGGCATGACCTACGTCTTTCAGGGCGAACCCAACAGCCTGTTTGACCAGTTGGTGCTGCGCGTTGAAGCCACCTTGGCGCTCGACCGCAAGTTCACCAACTTGACGCTGAGCCGCGAGTACATCGAGAAGGACGAATTCGTCAGCAACGTCTCGTTCGAGAAGTACCACCGCTTCTCACGGGACTTCCCGGCCACGTACTTCGTTCTGCAATGGATGCACAAGTCGGAAAGCGACATGCTGGGCCGCCACGTGAGCGGCTTCGACAGTGACGGCGTGCCCAAGGGCGAAAGCAGCTTCAACGCGGTGGCCTTCGCGCTGCAGCAACCCTTCCCCGGATTGATCTGGAGGGCTGACCTAGCGGTGCTCTACGACGCCAACGGCGGCTTCCTCGTGCAGCCCGGCGCGCGTTGGCGTCCCCGGGACGATGTGCAGCTTGACATTTACGCCAACTTCATCGGCTCCAATGGCGGCAACAACGACGTGATGCAAACGTTCGAGCACATGGACGAGGTGTTTGCGAGATTCACGTACTACTTCTAAACCACGCCAAGTCACCCCGTCTTCTCGCTGCCGTCGCCTTCAGTCCGACGGCAGCGCCCGGAGGCTAGTTCGTGCTGGAGGCGTTGACACGGCTCGTTGAACTGGGCGGCCCGGTGGTGGTTGCCCTGCTGTCGCTCTCGGTGGTCGGCGCCGCCACCATTTTCTACAAGCTGCTGCAGCTACGCCGCTACGGTGCCCGGTACTTTCGGCAACTCGCCGCTCAAGTGGCCCGCGCCCCAGCCGAGGTGGCGGCTGATGACGCAATCGGCGAACTGGTGGCGTTCGCTCTGGCCGAGCGGGAAGCCGACCGAGCAGGCGATGCGCTGGAGGCGGAGGTTGTCCGGCGCGCCAATCTCCTGCTCAGCGGCTTGTCCCGCTACCTGCGCTTGGTGGAGCTGATCGCCTACATCTCCCCGTTGCTCGGCCTGCTTGGCACCGTGCTCGGCATGATCGATGCGTTCCGGGGTTTGGAGGTCGATGTGAATCAGGCCGATGCCGGGGTGCTTGCCGGCGGCATCTGGGAAGCCCTGCTGACCACCGCTGTGGGGTTGGGCGTCGCCATCCCCATGACCGCCGCCCACGCCTTGTTGGAAGGGCGGGTGCAGCGCATCGGCGAGCAGCTTCAAGACCTGCTCGAACGGGCGCTCTCCCTTTGAGGACCCTCGCGGTCGGCAAGTCGGCCCGGCGTATTAGCCTGACGCCGCTGATCGACGTGGTGTTCATCCTGCTGGTTTTCTTCATGCTGGAGACCACCTTTCGGCAGGAGGGCGGCGTCGAACTGCTCGGCGGCCAGCCTGGCAGCGCGTCTAGCGGCCAAGCGGCAAGCATCTTCGAACTCTTTGATGAGCAGACAATCTGGGTGGATGGCGCGCGCCGGCCCTATGCGGAATGGCTGGCCACCCCAAGCACCGTTGACCCTGACGCGAAACTGCGCAGCGCACCCAACATCTCCGTGCAGCATGTGCTCCGCACCCTGGATGCGTTGCGTAGCCAAGGCGCGGCGCGGGTGCGATTCGGCCAGGTTCAGGGATTCGGTTCGTGATGCGGCTGGCGCTTAAGCCCCGGGCACGGCGCACAGTGGACATCGCCGTGGTGCCCATGATCAACATCGTCTTCCTGCTGCTGCTCTATTTCCTCGTGGCCGGCCGTCTTACCGAGAACACTGGCCCGACCGTGCAACTGCCGATCGGCGGCACCAACAAGAATCCCGCACCCATCACCCTGACCGTGCACGTCACCGCCAGCGACGGCATTTCCATCAACGGCAAGGCCATGGACGAGGCCGCCCTGCGCCGCGCCTTCGCTGCGGTTGGCAATCAGCCCAGCCACCATGTGCTGATCCGGGCGGACGCCCGGGCTTCCGCGCAAGCGCTGCACCAAATCATGGCCGCCGGCGATGCCGAAGGGCTTAGGTCATTCGAGCTGGCCACCTTGGAAACTTCCAGATCACGCCATTGACAGGTTGCATTGGGGACAGTTGGATTCAAACGCGTTGGTCGACAATCTCAATCGGGTCGCAACGGAGAGCTCAAGGTGGCGTCTCGTCGCACTCGGGAAATTGCCAGCCGCGAGGGCGCGCGCAATTCCAGAGTCTTCGCTACGCAACAACGGCAGACTGGGGGCCGAACCTCGGCCTCCATTGTTCTCGAAGCCGTTTGCGGACGATACTGGCGGCCCACGATGTCGAGTACGAAGTTGAGCTATGAGCGACAACCTGAGGCCCGGCAGTGAACCTGTGCCGAAGCTGATGCGCTGGTGGCTGGTCGCGTTTGGCGTTTCGGTGTCCGTCCATGCGCTGGTGACCTGGCATGTGGGTGGCGAGCTCGGTCAGGCGCCTCCGCCGACGGCGGACCGAGCCAGGCTGGCGCTGGCGCCGCCGTTGCCTGAGGCGCCACCGCAGCGGTTGAAGTTCGAGCGCCCGCCTGAGGTCGATCCCCCGGCCACCCTGATCGCCAATCGCTCGACAGTGGCCATGCCCACCGTACCCAGCCCAAGCCTGCGCGCCGCGCGGGGCGGGCAACTTCCGGGCGTTGGCCCGGGTCTTGCCCTGCCTGGACCACCGACGCGACACCTCGGCACAGGGTTGGGGGACGGGGCGGATCAATTCGCGGCCTACGTGGAGGAACTGCGCGAAGCGGGGCTGGATGTGGTGTTCCTGATCGACGCCACGGGCTCCATGGGCTGGGCGCTCGACGAAGTGAAGCGGCGGGTGCGAGACATGATCGAATGGGTCAGGGAACTGGTGCCCATCGCCCGCTTCGGGATTGTGGCTTACCGTGATGCGGATGATCCGGAATTCGCGGTGCGCACCCAACCCCTGACCTACAGCACCGCTAAGCTCACGCGCTTCCTCGGTGGCTTCACGGCGGCGGGAGGCGGCAGCTTGGGGGAGGGTGTTCTCGCCGGCCTGCGAGCCGCCTCCACTGAGGCCGGCTGGCGGGCTTCGGGCAAGCGCCTCGTCATTCTCATCGGCGACGCTCCGCCCCATCGCCATGAGGCTGAAGAGTTGCTTCGACTGGTGGCTGGCTTCCGCAACCGGGGCGGGCAGGTGACCACCTTGGACGTGAGCGACGAAGCAAACCCAGCATTGCTTGAGGCGCGGCTGCAAAGAAAGGTGAACCGGTCGATGTACCGAGGCAGCCCGAGCTACGACTTCGTGCGCATCGCGGAAGCCGGGGGCGGCGATGCAGCCACCTTGGATGGCGACCTTCGCTTGGTGCGGCGCGTGGTCACCCTGATCTTCGGCAACGCGTTCAGCGACGACCTGCACATGGCCTTAGCTGCCATGGAGGCTTACTGATGCGCTTATGGGCGCTGCTCCTGTTTGCCCTCCCGGTGCTTTGCGCGGCGGCGGATTATCGTCAGCAGGCCGTCGATTTGGGCCGACAGATCGACGCGGCGCGGCAGCAGCCCTTGGACCCCAATGCCATTGACGACTGGCTGGCGCGCGTCGATGCGCTGGCCGCAAGCGCTCGCGCTACGCGCCTGCGGCGGGAGGCTGCCGCCCAGGAAGACGAGTTGCAGCTTGAGCGGCTCTACCGCTCGCCCATCTGGAGCGACATCGGCTTCGCTCAAGCGGCGGCGCGCTACTGGCGTGGCTGGCTGCTGCTCGATCGCCATGGAACCTCCCGCAACCCGGCGGACCTGCAAGGCGCCCGCAACGGCTTCCGGACCACGTTGGCGCTGATCGTCTATCCCGGCCTAGTGCGCGGCAGTTGGTTCGGCCTGGGCCATGTGGCGCTGGCTGCGGGGGAGCGGGAGCGAGCTAGGGCTTGGTTTGAGAGAGTGGCGATATTGGATGCCCCGTGGTCCGCTCAGGCCCGCCAAGAGATTGCGCTGCTCGAGGCATTGGCGGCACCCCCGCCGAGCCCGCCCCGAGGATCGCTCACTGCGTCGGAGGCGAACCGGCTCGAGGCTGAGGCGACAGCCCTGCTCGAACGGCATGGCCAAACCTTGGACGGCGCTCGCAGGGCTGCGGAAAGACTGCGCCAGTTGGAGGACGCGGGCGCCATGAACCTGGCCCGAATGGAACGCCTGTTGCCCTATGGTGAGGCGATCATCGGCCACGACGTCGGCCCCTTGGGCTTGCTGGTCAGCGCCGAAGATGCGCTGAACCACCAGCAGTTCGTCACCGCAGTGGAGAAGTACCGCGCCTTTTTCGCGGCGCTCGACGCCGGTCGTCAACCTAGGTTCGCGGCCTACCGAATGCGGTTCGTCGATGCCCTGATGGGCTGCGGGCTGGTGGCGGAGGCCATCACGCAACTTGAAGCGGCGCGCTATCCGGCCGATGCGGACCACGAGTTGCGCCGCAGCCTGCTTAACCTAGCCCATGCCATTCAGTACGCGGCGGCAGGTGACCGGGCGCAGCGCAAACATCTGGAAGCCGCCAGCCGGACGGCCGCCGACCCCGGGAGCCGCTTCATTCGCGCTTTGCTGGGGCGCGAGATCGCTCGTGCCGGGAACCTATGGCGATCCCATGCCGACGCCCCCTGGCTGGCTCGCCTGCCCGTCTTTGAACTGACCTACCGTGAATTCAAAACGGCGGAGCGGGAGGGGGATGTGCAGGGCTTGGCTGAGCTCGGCATCGAATTGCGCGCCGCGCTTGCGCCACCGGACGCCGAGGCACCTTGGGCGTTGCTGGCCACGGCCGAGATGACGGGTTTTGCCGCCCCCGATGTGGACGCCCATCTCAACCGTCTCGACCGCTTGGCCCGCAAGCTTGAGGACGGGACAGGCGACTATCGCGAAACTCTGTTCGCCTTGCGCATGGCGTTTCTCCGGCGCGAGGATCCCGATCGCCTGCTTGGCGAGCTTGAGAGGCTGGCTGCGCCGCTGACCGATGGCCAGCGAGACACGCTGGTGGGCGAGGTGCTCGGTTGTGGCCCGGCGCCCTGGTGCGCGCCAGCCACGGAGCGGCTCGCCGCATTGCTGCCGCCTGCGAGCCAAGCCCTGCTCTTGATTCGCCTCCAGCAAGTCCGACTGGCGCTGATGGCGGAAGACGCCTATCCCGCGTACCAGCTCGCCAACGCGCTGCTCAAGGCGTACCCGGACTCCGGCGACCTGGTCCAGGCGTACGCCGAGGCGGCGGCGCGAGTGGGCCGCACCGGCGATGCGGAGGCGGCCTATGGGCGGGTGGCGGATAGCCTGCCGATAGGTTCCGAAGCCTGGCGCGAAGTGCGTCTTCGGCAACTTGGCCTGCGCTTGCGGGCCGGTGCCGATGGCGCCGCCTGCCGCCTGAAGCCGTTGGCCTACGGTGACATCCAACTGTTGCGTGAAATCGATCGCCGCCTCGCGTCGAAAGGCGTTGTCTGCAAAGATCTGGCGATGGTTGAAGACCATGCCACCTAGGAGAGTCTTTAGTGCACGTTAGACGCTTTGACAAAGACTACTCCCGCCGTCACTTTCTCAAAGCCATCGCCCAAGGCGCACTGGCCACCGGTGTGCTCAAGCCGCTGTGGCCGACCCTCGCCGCCACTGGCGAGCACACCGCCGCCTATCCGGACGAACTGCTGTCCTTGGACGCCTATACCGGGGGGCGGATCAGCGAGGGGCAAAAGGTCACGGCGGACAACCTTGCCTTGGTCCAGGACCTGCTCGACCCCATACAGGCCATGCAGATCGCGCAACTCGGCCGGGAACTGAGCGTCGTGCCGCAAACCCGGAACCTGTATCGGCTCAATCCCCACGACTACATCGAGGCGACGTTGCGCAACGCTGGACGAGCCCGCTTCGATGCCACGGGCAATGTGGTCACGGAAACCGGCGATCCTTGGATTGGCGGCAACCCGTTTCCCGATCCCAAGTCCGGGGTGGAGGTGTTCGCCGCCGCCACCCTGAGCTGGGGGCGCCATGACGTGTCCCTGTACGCGGTGGAGGAAAAGGATCTCGACCCCAAGGGACGGGTGGCGTACGAGTACGAGGCGGTGTGGGTGGAGTATCAGCCCGTGGCCCGCGTCACTCTGGACCCCAAGCCCTACCAGCCAGGCCACGAGGACAAGCTGCGCTACCAGACCATCCTGTTCGTCACCCCAAAGGACGTTCGCGGCACCTCCTTTCTGAACATCTGGCCTTACGACCAGAACGAGTTTCCCGATCTGTACGGCTACCTGCCCGCCTTCAAGCGGGTGCGGCGCTTCCCCACCAACCAGCGATTCGAGCCGCTGATCACCGGCAATACCCTCTACCTCTCCGACGCCTGGGCAGCCGGCGACCCTTTCCTGACATGGGGCAACTACCGCATCGTACACCGGGGCCCCTACCTCGCGCCGGTGGCGGACTCCTGGAACCCCGCCCACCCGAACTGGCGTCACGGCACCCACGGCGGCGCCGAGGGGCTGACCTTCTGGGACACCGAGGCCCAACTGGTACCGGAAGCCATCGTGGTGGAGGCGGAGCCCATCCGCTACCCCCGAGCCCCGGTGAGTAAAAAGCGCGTTTGGTTCGATGCCCGCACCTTGACGCCCCTCACCATGGTCTCATTCGATCGGCGGGGCGAGATCTTCAAGTCGTTTGACGGCGCCTTCTCGCTCTACGACATCGGCGGCAAGCAGGTGCGCGACGGCGACCACCCCTACTGGTCGTGGACCCGCGTGCACGCCTTTAACGTGCAGACCAACCGCATGACCCGCTTGGAGCAAGTCCGGGAAATCTCCGGCGGCCACCGCATGCGGGTCAACGACCAAAGCCTGTACAACAAGTTCCTCACGGTGTCGGCGCTGCGGCGGTTGGGGGACTGAACGAGGCTACAAGTGGCAAGGACGGATACCAGTTTGACGCCGTGCCGTTCGGAGATGCAGGTCTGGCGTGCTCTCTGATATCAACAACTATCGGCCGCAAATCAGGTCTCGAGCGCACGGGTCCACTGATATTCGGCGAACGCGCTGCGCAGGCAGCATGATTGCCTCCCACCACTCTGTTGGCAAACCGAAGTGCTGCGACTAGAATCCTGCGTCACCGGATCAGTCCGGGCGGGTCAAGGACTTGTGAGCGGCCCGGATGGGGTCGGTCGCCATAATGGGTGGTGCGCCGTGCCGGCGTGGGCCTTGGCAGGTTCCCAGCTTTTTTCGGAATGACAAAGAACTTGGTTTATGAGGCCCGAACGTCCAATCAGTTTGTCCCTGACCCGGCTCCGTTGGCCGGTCACCGCCATCGCCTCCATTGCCCACCGGATTTCCGGAATTCTGCTGTTCCTTGGCT
>JAPPIX010000400.1 GCA_028820495.1 Gammaproteobacteria bacterium | reverse complement strand
CCCCTCCTACGCCCGGCAGATCGTCACCCTCACCTATCAGCAGATCGGCAACACCGGCGTCAACCCGGAGGATGTGGAATCCGGAGGCGTCAGCGCCGCCGGTTTGGTGATCCGGCAGTTGCCGCGCCGGGCCAGCAGTTGGCGCCAATCCCAGACGCTGCTAGACTTTCTCGTGGAACGCGACGTTGTCGCCATTGTCGGCGTCGATACCCGCCGGCTGACCCGGCTGGTGCGCGAGCGGGGCGCCCTGGCGGGCTGCATCGCAGCCGGTGACTGTTCCGAAGCGGACGCCGTGGCCGAGGCGCGGGCCTTTCCTGGCTTGAAGGGCATGGATCTCGCTAAGGCCGTGACCTGCGATGAAGCCTACGAGTGGCGCGAGGGCGCCTGGACCTTGGGCGAAGGTTATGGCGCGACGGCCAACGGGCGCTTTCATGTCGTCGCCTACGACTTCGGCGTCAAGCGCAACATCTTAAGGCTGTTGGCCAGCCGCGGCTGCCGGGTGACGGTGGTGCCGGCCACGACCTCCGCCGAAGCCGCACTGGCTTTGCAGCCCGATGGCGTGTTCCTCTCCAACGGCCCCGGCGACCCGGAGCCCTGCCGCTACGCCATCGACGCCATCGCCGAGCTGCTCGACGCCTCGGTGCCGCTGTTCGGCATCTGCCTCGGTCATCAGTTGCTGGGCTTGGCCAGCGGCGCCGCCACCGTCAAGATGCCCCACGGCCACCACGGCGCCAACCATCCGGTGCAGGACCTCGATACCGGGCAGGTGGTGATCACCAGCCAGAATCACGGCTTCGCCGTGGATCAGGCGAGCCTGCCGAATTGCCTTCAGGCCACGCACGTCTCGCTGTTCGACGGCACCCTGCAGGGCGTTCGGCGCACCGACCGGCCCGCCTTCGGCTTTCAGGGGCATCCCGAGGCCAGCCCCGGCCCCCAGGATTGCGCCTACCTGTTTGACCACTTCCTGGACCTGATGGCCGCCGCCCGTGCCTAAGCGCAGCGACATCGAATCGGTGCTGATCCTCGGCGCCGGCCCCATCACCATTGGCCAAGCCTGCGAATTCGACTATTCCGGGGCGCAAGCCTGCAAGGCGCTCAGGGACGAGGGCTACCGGGTGATCCTGGTCAACTCCAACCCGGCCACCATCATGACCGACCCGGCAATGGCGGACGCCACCTACATCGAGCCGGTGGAGTGGGCCACCGTGGCCCGCATCATCGAGGCGGAGCGCCCGGACACCTTGCTGCCGACCATGGGTGGACAGACCGCGCTGAACTGCGCCCTCGACCTGGTGCGGGAAGGGGTGCTGGCCGATTACGGCGTCGAGCTGATCGGCGCCACCCAGGACGCCATCGACAAGGCCGAGGACCGGGAGCGCTTCGACCAGGCCATGCGCCGCATCGGCTTGGCCACGCCGCGCTCGGCCATCGCCCACAGCATCGAGGAGGCGGTGCAGGTGCAGAGCCAACTCGGCTTTCCGTGCATCATCCGCCCCTCCTTCACCCTCGGCGGCAGCGGCGGCGGCGTCGCCTACAACGCGGAGGAGTTCGAGACCATCTGCCTGCGCGGGCTCGACCTCTCGCCCACCACCGAATTGCTGATCGACGAGTCCCTGCTCGGCTGGAAGGAGTTCGAGATGGAGGTGGTGCGGGACTCCAAGGACAACTGCATCATCGTCTGCGCCATCGAAAACCTGGACCCGATGGGCATACACACCGGCGACAGCATCACCGTGGCCCCGTCCCAGACCCTCACCGACAAGGAATACCAACTGCTGCGCAACGCCTCCATCCAGGTCTTGCGGGAGATCGGCGTCGATACCGGCGGCTCCAACGTGCAGTTCGCCATTCACCCGGACAACGGGCGCATGGTGGTGATCGAAATGAATCCGCGGGTGTCGCGCTCCTCGGCCTTGGCCTCCAAGGCCACCGGCTTCCCCATCGCCAAGGTGGCGGCCAAGCTGGCCGTGGGCTACACCTTGGACGAGTTGGAGAACGACATCACCGGCGGCGTGACCCCGGCCTCCTTTGAGCCGAGCATCGACTACGTCGTGACCAAGATCCCGCGCTTCACCTTCGAGAAGTTCGAGCAGGCCGACCCGAGGCTCACCACCCAGATGAAATCGGTCGGTGAGGTGATGGCCATAGGGCGCAGCTTTCAGGAGTCGCTGCAGAAGGCCTGCCGGGGGCTGGAAACCGGCAAGTCAGGCCTCGACCCGGTACTGGGCGAACTGCCGGAGGCGGAGCGGCGGCGAACTCTGAGAAGGGAGCTCGGCACCGCCGGCGCGGAACGGCTGTGGTACGTCGCCGATGCGTTTCGAGCGGGCTGGTCCTTGGAGGACATCCACGAACTGACCCGAATCGATCCTTGGTTCCTGGCGGAAATCGAGGATCTCGTGGCCGAGGAGCGCGCCTTGGCGGGCGGCGAGCTTGCGGAACTGGGTGCCCTCGAGTGGCGCGCCCTCAAGGGCAAGGGCTTTTCCGACGCGCGCCTGGCGGCGTTGCTTGGCGAGACCGAGCAGGCGGTTCGGGAGCGCCGTCTGGCGCTTGGCGAGAAGCCGGTGTTCCGCCGTGTCGATACCTGCGCTGCGGAGTTTCCCGCCGCCTCGGCTTACATGTATTCCACCTACGAAGAGGATTGCGAAGCCAACCCCAGCCAGCGGCGCAAGATCATGGTGCTCGGCAGCGGCCCGAACCGGGTGGGCCAGGGCATCGAGTTCGACTACTGCTGCGTCCATGCGGCCTTGGCCATGCGCGAGGACGGCTACGAGACCATCATGGTCAACTGCAACCCGGAAACCGTGTCCACGGACTACGACACCTCCGACCGCCTCTATTTCGAGCCGGTCACCTTGGAGGACGTGCTGGCCATCGTCGATGTGGAGCGTCCGGACGGGGTGATCGTGCAGTTCGGCGGCCAGACGCCGCTTAAACTCGTCGAGCAACTTGAGCGGGCGGGGGTGCCCATCATCGGCACCAGCCCGGACGCCATCGACCGCGCCGAGGACCGCGAGCGCTTCCAGGCCATGCTCCACAAGCTCGGCTTAAAGCAACCTTCCAACCGCACCGCAACCGGCATCGAGGATGGGTTGAAGGGGGCGCGGGAGATCGGCTTTCCCATCGTCGTGCGGCCGTCCTACGTGCTCGGCGGGCGGGCCATGGAGATCGTCTACAACGAGCAGGAGTTGGCCCGTTACCTCAGCAGCGCAGTGGATGTGTCCAACGACTCGCCGGTGCTGCTCGACCGCTTCCTCGACCAGGCCATCGAAGTGGATGTGGATGCGGTCTGCGACGGGCGCGACGTGGTGATCGGCGCCATCATGGAGCACATCGAGCAGGCCGGGGTGCATTCCGGAGACTCCGCCTGCGCGCTGCCGCCCTATCGGCTCGGCGAGGACATGTGCGGGCGCATTCGCGAGCAGGTTCGGGCCATGGCCTTGGAGCTTGGCGTGGTGGGCTTGATGAACGTGCAGCTCGCAGTGCAGGGTGACGACCTGTTCGTGCTGGAGGTGAATCCGCGCGCCTCGCGCACGGTGCCCTTCGTTTCCAAGTGCATCGGCACCTCGCTGGCCAAGATCGGTGCCCGCTGCATGGCTGGCAAGACGCTCAAGGAGCAGGGATTCACCGAGGAGATGATCCCGCAGGTCATCAGCGTCAAGGAGTCGGTGTTCCCGTTCAACAAGTTCCCCGGCGTTGATCCCATACTCGGCCCGGAGATGAAGTCCACCGGCGAAGTCATGGGGGTGGGGGACAGTTTCGGCGAAGCCTTCGCCAAGGCGTCGCTGGCGGCTGGCGACCGGCTGCCCCAAGGCGGACGGGCCTTCGTCAGCGTGAAGGGCTCCGACAAGCCGCAAACCCCTGCCTTGGCGCAGGAACTGCATGAACTCGGCTTCGAGCTGGTGGCCACCAAGGGCACCGCCGCCTGCATCCGCGAGGCCGGCATCGAGTGCGACCGGGTCAACAAGGTGACCGAGGCGCGCCCCGACGTATCCGACATGCTCAAGAACGAGCGCATCGATCTTATCGTCAACACCACCGAAGGGCGGCAGTCCATCGCCGACTCCGCCGTCATTCGCCGGCTCGCCTTGGAAAGGAAAGTGTGCTACACGACCACCATGGCGGGCGGCCAGGCGTTTTGCATCGCCATCCGCCAGGCCCGGGAGGCGGCGGCCGGCATCAAGGTGCGCCGCCTGCAGGACCTGCACCGCGCCCTGCACGCCAGCGAAGCGGGGCGCTTGGCCACCGGCGGTTAGCGCTTGGGGGCGGGAACCACTTTAGACGCACGAGGCTTCACGGACATGCCCACACCCATGACATTGGAAGGCGCTGCGTCCCTGCGCCAGGAGCTGCAGCAGCGCAAGACCGAGATGCGCCACGAGATCAGCCGCGCCATCGGCGCCGCCCGCGAGCACGGCGACCTGCGTGAGAACGCCGAGTACCACGCCGCCCGCGAGCAGCAGGGCTTCAACGAGGGCCGCATTCGCGAAATCGAAGCCAAGCTGGCCGACGCCCAAATCATCGACATCACCAAGGTGCCCCCCCAGGGCAAGGTGATCTTCGGCACCACCGTGCGCCTGATCGCCGGCGACACCGGCGACGCCATCACCTACAAGATCGTCGGCGAGGACGAAGCGGACCTGAAGGCAGGCAAGATCTCCGTGATGTCCCCCATCGCCCGAGCCCTGATCGGCAAGTCGGTGGGCGATGAAGTGACGGTACGGACACCGAACGGGGAGATGGGGTACGAAGTGGATGGGGTGGATCATGTTTGATCAGACCGTTGGTGTAGACCCTGAAGGCGAGCAGTGAGGGTGCCGTTACGATTCTCCGAGTCTCGGATGGCAGCAAGCAATCTCTTCAATTCCCTTGCCAGTCGGGCTACGGCCTGCTGACGTCTAGGACCAGCACGTGAATCGAGTGCCGGTACTTATCCGTAAGTGTCGCCTCAAGCTGTTGTTTCAAGTCAGTAGGCCCTTCAGGTCGCGTACCATTTGGTGAGCGTTTGGTCTGATTGTGGCTGAACCATAGGACGACATAGATGCCATAGCCGCCCGTGGCTGGATCACTTGCGTACCTTGAGATCAGTTGCGTAGTTGCTGCACGCCAGAGATTGCGGTGGTCGTTTCGCTTTACTTCGATTGGAACGTGGTAGTCCTCATGTGAGATTCGGATATCAGCTCGTGCGTTGTCGGGATAGTGCGTTTCCCGTTCCGCCCTTACGCCTGTCGGCAACGCCGCGCGTAACTCGCGGAGTAGAGCCTGTGTGCATGACGCCTCCGGCTTGGGATGAGTCGGGCGACCATAGCCGTCCTCGTTCCAGTACTGTTTCCAATTGTCGAGGTCGCCGGACCGAATCCTAACGGCTACATCTTCGAGTTGGGCAAGCACCAATGCTGCTAGGTCAGACGGTCCAGCAGGCGCTCCGCCGTTCAAGACCTCTACGACCTGCTTCAGGCTTGGGTGGTGGTATGCGTGATCTCGGCAGATTACGAGTTGGTCATCGGCTGCACGCGCTAATGCATGCCGCCAGAGCGACAGATGAGGATCCTCAAGTAGACGCGTAAGGGCATCGGTAGCTTCAGTGTGGGGGTCACCGGCAAGTATGCGTATGCATCGGCCCACAAGCATGGATGCCTCAATGTCTGGTGTCGCAATCCCCTCTATTGACTCATCTGGATGTATGAACCGTCCGACAAGGCGGACTAGCAGGGTAGCGAGCTGGCGGCCGGATAGCTCGACCGGGAAAACCGAACGTTCTTGTGGGGAAAAGAGGCTGGCTAGGTGGAGTGTCCGGGCCTGTTGGCGTCCGGCTCGGGCGAATTCTTCAGCAGCGGGAGCAAATTCGGCACAGGCGGTTATACAACCGGCGGCAAGCCAACGACCGCGATGGCGAGGGGTCATGCTCTTCTGCGAGAGCTTGCTCCTGATCAACTGTCTGAGCTCCAGAGGGTCAGCGTGTTGAATCGCGGCCAGTAGGAGGTACTCGAGAACCGGGAGCTGGTCGTGCTTGGCTCGAGCAGGGAACGCCCGAAGCAAAGGGAGGCTGGCGTGTCTCGCCACCTTGGCATGGGAAGGTTCGAAGGCAAGATGCCAGAGGTTGATGTTTCCAGCACCAGAGTCTGACCCTTGCCAGAACAAGGCTCGTGAGAATTGGACCTGCACCGTTGCAACGATCTCAGGGCGCTCTACCAAGAAGCGCCGATACCAGGACGGTTCGTAGTCCCCATGAGCGTATGCGAAGTACGCCGCCAACGCGGTTCGGATGCGCGGTGCTGTCCACCACGCTTCATCTAAGGACCCGGTTCGTTCAACTTCGGCCAAACCAGCGAGGTAAGGCCAACAGAGATAGTGCATCTTCGACTGAATGCGCTGGGCCAAGATAGTGTCGGCGTCTGGAATATCGTCACGGTTCAGCACAAGTCGCAGTCCGGCTTGGACCGCTTCTAGGAGCTGCGTATCTTGGCCTACCAGTTCTTCGAGACGCCTTGTTCCACGGTCGGGCGTGAACTGCATAAAAGTGCCGAAGTAAGCTCGCGCAAGGTGGTGCAGGAGTAGAGGAGATGCGCGGTTGTCCCGCAAGGCACCCTCGTTGGCTTTCAGTTCCCTTAGTGCCTTGCGCGCCTTTTTTTGCCGCTCTTCTACTCGTTCTTGCTGCTGTTGTTCCAGTTTGACAATTTGCGGCGGTGGAGTGCGCGGTTCCAGCAGACCGTCTAAGAAGTTGGTTAGTTCAGCATCATTGGCGATGACCTTATGGACTTGCTCTGGCTTGAGTGAACCGGACTGTACGACGAACCTCACTAGCGATTTGGCGGCATCTGGACGGCTAGGCGCGATCGATTTGGCCTCACGCGCACATGCCATGTAGAAGTCCGTCGTTGGTTGGGCTCCCAACAACCTCTGGAAGGCCTCATACGGGGAGTACCAGTGGTCGTCGGGCAGCCTTTGAATGCCCTCAAGAAGGATTTCAATATGTCGGTGAGGGCGCTCTTCGATCCAGCGACGTACCGAGCGTATTCGGCTTCGGGCGGGATCCGCCTTCACTCGCAATCGGACTGCGGCATCAAGCCAGTCATACAGTCGGTCAATCGAAAGATCATCACCGTGGCTCTCAAGGCCGCGTCCCAACAGTTGGGCCACGCTAGAAGCTAGGGTTGGACCGCTCGCTTGTTCCAACTCCGACAAACAGGCGCAGCAAGCGTTGAGGAGATCGGCAGCCGCGCTATCCGACCCCTTGAAGGGCAGTTCGTCGATCCAGAATCGCATGTAGGCGCCTCCGATTAACTCATTGCCTTCCTTGTAGTACTGCCAGACTGCCGAGGGGGGAATCTGACGGGGATAGAGGGTGGACAGCAGCTTCCCGAGAATGTGGTTGTCCGGGTCGTTCATTCGTCCTTCTCGGATGTCACGCAGCAGCGCCAGAAGGTCGGAGTCGCAATCGTCACCGCGGGCATAGTGAATGAACGCATCTAGGCTGGCCTCTCTGACACGAGGCCACTGAGTGATGTCGCGCGCAATGCTGAGAAACTTGGGCCCAAGGCCTTGCAACGGCGGGGCCTTGGTGACTAGACGCAGAACAAAGTCGACAACTAGTGGACTGTCTGCTCCACCCGGTGGATGGGCGAGCGTGCGCTTGATCGCGTCGTGCAGTGCTGGCGTTGCCAGCGATGCGAATGCGGTTGCAGTCCTGTATGTTGGCTCAAGCTGGCGCGGTTGTTGTACTAGCATGTGAAACAGATTTAGCCGCTCCTGCGCAGTGTAAGCGTTGATGTCTCCGTAGAGTGCCAGCCCTATCGGATCTCGGGAGATGAGGTGGGGTCGCGCTATTGGCGAGTGAACCCCGAGCCAAGCGGAGAGGCCCCGCAACTGGGTTACGACATTTCCGTTTGGTCCGGACACGAGCGCCAGTACGCGAAGGCAAGGAAGGCGGCGGCTCTGGATAAGGTGCGCAAGGTGGCGACTCGCTAGGTATTCAGCAATGTGGCGATGAATGGGTTCGGCGCGCCCCACTTGTCGATAGTGGAAGAGCATTGAAGCGGTGGCTTGTCGACAATCGTCCTCCGCAAGTCCGAGAGCGGTCGGGTGCGGATAGTCATCATTCGCCTTGGAGGGGGACGAGGCGCAGCCGGGCGTGTCCGAGACAAGAAGCGCGGCGCACATGTGTCCTGCGGTGTCCAGGATCTTGGACGGATCTTGGGCCTGGCGGATGCTTTGGTGCTCTTCGTTGACCTCACTGGCCATGACGAAGCAGGCTTTCTCGAATGTCTCGTCCCGGCTATCGGGCCAGCCGCCGTCGTGAACCGCGCGAACGAGCAGTTTCAAGGACTGAGGGTTCGCAAGCATGCCCTCCATGCCGCGACTTCGCGCATTTTGGAGAAAGGCGGGTACGTTGGGAACGGTGGGTTCATTCTCAAGAATCATGGCGGAGTGCTGGAAGTCGAGCGGGTCGAGACACAGTACGGTGATGTCACCGGAGGGGGACACGGCTACGAGGCTGCGCTGGTCCGTGGTGAGCCAATCGGCATGTCGGCATGACAGCCGGAAGCGGGGCTTGCCCAGCTTTTCAAGGTTGCGCCTGATGCGGTCCAAGGGGGGGCGAAGGTCCGTCTGGCCAGCACGTATCTCGTCCAGTCCGTCGATGAATAGGGTCTTTCCCGTCCACTCGGCATGTTCGTTCGCATCTAAGTTGGCAAAGTCGCGAGCATTGACTCGACAGGCGAATTGGCCAAGGGCTGACGCCTCCTCGCGAAATGCGGTTGTCTTGCCCATCCCAGGGTCACCAAGCAAAACGTACGCGGAGCATTCCTGAAACTCACGAAGTGGCTGCGGAGGTTGGGGTGCCGAACGGTCCTCGTCGTTATTGTCACGAAGTTTGGTGCAGGTGCGGGGTACGATAGTCATGGTTCGTCGAACCAGCGATCTGCGGGCGTCGACAAGAACTCGTCGAGTGGCGTGCCGCGTTCTCCGACGAGCATGGCACGGTGCGGGTTGAATTTCTGTTCAAAGGCTTCTAGTCCCCGAAGTCGCCCTCTGTCTCGACCGCTCTTGACCTCGATGGCCACCGTTCGACGTCCACGACGGAGAACGAAATCGACTTCCAACAGCTTTTCTCTCCAGTAATGCGTGCGGATGTCGTTGGACGCGGTGTTGAGAATGTGTGCACCGACGGCGCTCTCGACTAGGCGCCCCCAAAAGGTTCGATCTGCTTGAGCTTGTTCAAACGTATAGCCAGACCCTGCAGTCATGAGTGCGGTGTTGAGGATGTTTAGTTTGGGGCTCGATGCGCGGACACGCTGGAAAGAAGGTGCGTATTTCGGCAGGCCCGCAAGGAGCCCTGCGGTTGAGAGTAGATCCAGATACCGAGCGAGCGTGGTGGCGTTGCCCGCATCTTGGAGCTGGCCAAGCATCTTCGAAAACGGGAGGATCTGGCCAGAATAGTCGGCGCCAAGCTCAAAGAGCTGCTTGAGGAGCGCGGGCTTGTCGACTCTAGTCATCGCCAGGATGTCCTTATCGATGTTAGGTTGGACGAGTGAACCTAGAACATAGTCCCGCCAACGCGGCTCTTCCCGTATGTACCGAGCGGTGCCGGGGTAACCGCCAAAATAGATGTATTCGGTCAGGTCAAATCCGAACGCGTCGGCCATCTCGTCGAAGGACCAATGTGTGACTTGGATGGGTTCGAAGCGTCCGGCGAGACTCTCTGTTAGGCCGGACTGGATGAGAATCGGGGCCGATCCCAGAAGGACCACGTGCAACTGGCGGTTCTCGGCGCGGTCAGCATCCCAGAGACCCTTGACTGTAGCAGACCAATCGGGAAGAGCTTGGATTTCGTCCAGTACGAGTACGAGGCCGAGGGGGTGGCTATCGGCCTCCTGTCTCGCCTGTCGCCACGTTTGGACGAGCCACTCCGTATCCGGCTTGCGTGGCAACCTGAATGTGTCTTCAGCTTCTGATGTGACCTTACCGGCATCTACCTCGTCGAGCCGGAGATGGCGGCTGGGTCGATCCGAGCGACGCAGAGCTTGGCTTACCAGCGTTGTTTTGCCGGTTTGGCGTGGACCAAACACTGCGATAATGTGGTGTGGCTGCTCGGCGAGTCGGTTGCAGAGCGTCTCGACTTGGGGGCGTTGAAAAGCTTCCATAGGCAGAAAATACGCTTATGAACAAATTTATTCAATAGCGTGTAGCGCACTTCTGGTGGCATCGATCAACCGTTCAAGAGGGCGATGACGCGATCATCAGGATAGCCGCGATCCGGCGGGCGATTTCTGCGAACTGTTGGACTTCCTCTGGGCGTGACGGCCGTTGGAGGACGGATTGCTCTCGGTAGGAGAGCCACTTCTTGAGCACTTGGTAGCCGCCGAGCTTGTATTGCCATACGGTTGCGGGGACGTTGCGCCAGAAAGCGTTGGCGTTGAGGTGGATGTCGAAGGTGGTTTCGCCAAGTTGGGGTAGGGCATCGGACAGGGCGGCGCGTTCCTTGGGCGTGAAGGCGCGTTCGACGGCGCTGCCTTTGCGGGGCATCACGGCGTCGCTTGGGCCGTGATGTCCCCAACCGGCGGTGATGGCGAAGTCCTCTCCGGCCATGTTGCGTCCATTAGCCGTGGCGGGGACGGCGATGGCGGCAATGTCAGCCCTTAGCGGTAGTTGGGTGACTCCGATGACGGGCACGTCAGGGTCAAGCAGTCGTGCCAGCTCGCGCCCAAGTGCCGCAGACCGGGTCAGTGACTCTGCGGCGTCTTCAAGCTCGCCGTCTGGCCAGCCGGGGAGCGGGATACGGGGCCACTCCATGCGGAGCGCCCCGGCATTGGCTTGTCGGTAGCTCGGATCGTGCAGCACAGCGAGAACGTGGTGGAAAAGGTCTTCCACGCTCGCATTGAGGCGATCAAGATAGCTTTGTGCTGCCGCCGTGAGATTGGCTCGGCGTGTGGTGTTTCCATCACTCCCCATGTCTTCGTCCCGCAGCCACGCTGGGAACATGCTGGTGCCACGTTCGATAAGGTGTCGTGAGGCGAGCTGCGAGGTGAAACAGGCTTGAGGCTCCTCGGCACCTCTTCGTAGATGTTGCGCTGCGGAAAACCAGAGATTTTCCTCAAAGACGTGTTCGGGATAGTGCGGGCTTTTTTCACGCAGCAGCTTGGTGTCCTTCTCCCAATAGAGCCACCGACTGTCGAAAGGTCGATAGGCATGGCGCACAAATCCAGCCTCGATCGGTCCCCCACGCTTCAGCAACGCATCCCGCGTCGCTTTGGCGTCGAACCTTGCGGTGTCTTTCATCACTATCGGGTAGCGCTCGGCGATTTGTTCGTGACTCAGGCGCACATCGAAGTAGTCATCTACCCGCGCCCGGAGTCGGTCAAGATCAGTGTCAATGAGGAATGGGTCGCGGCCCGTCTCAGAGCCTTGATACCAAGCCGAAAAAAGCTCGGGAAGCGATGGCCAATCAGAAATTGCTCTTGTGCCGATGCCAAACTGCGCTGGCGGCAGGCCGACGGACGCCGGCCGGGGCCGAAAATGCCGAGGCCCGCGCCCTATGGGCGCGAACCCCGGGGCCTCAGTCGCGGAATTGGTAGACGCAGGGGACTGGCACTCCCCCGGAATGTTGCAGCACAGTCTGCATGCCGTGCGGGTTCGACTCCCGCCTGAGGCACCAACTCCACCCTTGCGCGGCGAGGACAGGGCAGGCCGACCCCGTCCTCCAAGCGCTCGTGGAGGAAACCATGCCAGCAATCGGGAAAGCGGTCAATACTGGTCGAACTGAGCGAACCAAGCCCTGCCGACACTGGACCCGCTTGGATGAGTGTCCGGTACGCAGAGGGACTGGTTGATATCACCGTAACAGCGCGTGTAGGGCAACCACCGAATGCTCCTTCAGTGATCGCTGATTTTTGGGCATAGGCCCCCCAATTGGTGCCTATTGGGTTAGAGTGGAATGGTTCACATGGTTGGTGCGGGCAGGCGGTGCAGTCTTGGCGCTGCGGCCTGCATCAGTAGGTGGCTTTCACAAGGAGGATTGAAGAGTGCAAGCGTTGCAATCAGCCCAAGTCGCTGGTGCCTTCATTCCGAGGGCCGGGTGGCCAGTAGCGGCCTTGAGGCAAATCAAGCTCATGGTCCTTGCGGAAACGGAAGCCATTCAGCGGTCTGTCTGTCCGAAAGTGAGTTGAAGCTGGAATGCTCTACGCAATTTTCCCTTTGTCGGAAGCCGATCTGCATGCGGCTCTGGATTCATCGGAACAGTCACTTGATCTGCCGGATCGAGTGAAGACCGCAGTCGGCAAAGTCTACGACAAATATGCTCCCATGGCGTGGTTTGTCGACTACGACGGTACAACGGACGACTTGGTCGATTTGATTTGGCCAGATGAACAGAAAGCTGAGGCCAGCGCTTTCGTTGACGGCATAGTTGTAAGCGCTGGCGGACTGGCGGGATACGCCTCCAATGACCTCTGGGAATGGCTGAGGATCAACCGTGGGAAGTGAGAAGAAGCGCTCTGAGCGCACACGCCACCTAGGGGAAGAGTCCCACTCGTCTCAACAATGGATCATGAAGGGTTTCGATGATCTCCGTGATCGATTGGACCGAATGGAAGATCGGCTCAGCCAAGACATCAGGAACGTAAGCAGCCGAGTCGATGACATTGACGAAAAACGCCTGAGGCCTCTCGAAAAAAGGTTCTGGATGGCGGTGGGGGCGGTCGCCGTTCTGTCGGCCCTGACGGCGTTCCTCGGCACCTCTTTGGGGAACCGCTACGACTTCTACTTTGTTCCAAAGCCAAGCAGCCCCCCGGTCGAAGTCTCGGCTCCTTCTGGCTAGGTTTCCGAGGCAACGCCTAGTGATGGATGAGGAGTCTTGATCTGAGGGAGCTGGCATCAGCCGCTGATTTCAAAGTTGATCTTTCCGGGCATCCAGGGCTACAGTGGCACTGCCGTTGGGTAGGCCGGGTAATTGGCAGCAGCCAGACCGCTCTCCCGGTAGATGGTTTGCCGCAGCAAGCGGCCAGCGTACTGCACCGAGGGTGGCGTCTCGGACCAGCGGCGGTCAGTCTTCCCATCCTTCCGCCAACCCAATGCTGCGGCCGTCGGCAAGTCGGTGGTTCTGTCGGGGCGGACGTCTACAGAGGTTTGAGGTGTGCTTGCAATATGCTTTCATCGCTGGCAATCTGCTTTCATGGCCGTGCAGATCACAATTCGAGGGGTGGCCGAGGAGGTACGGGATCAACTTGCCGTGCGCGCCGCCCAGCGACGTCAGTCCATGCAGGAATTCCTGCGCGGCGAACTTCAGCGCATCGCGTCCCGTCCGTCGGTTGAGGATTGGCTCCAAGGGGTGCGCCGACGCAAGGAAGCGGCAGGCACGCAAGTGCCGGCCTCGTTCGTCCTGGAGTCGCGTGACGCTGACCGCAAGTGACGCAGGTGGTCGATGCATCGGTGCTGGTTGCGGCTCTGGTGGACGACGGGGAAGATGGCCGTTGGTCCGAAATCTCGATTGGCCGGGATGTGCTTGTCGCACCCGAGCTTCTACTGGTCGAGTCATCGAACATTCTGCGCAGGCTTGAGCGGGCGAGCATCATTTCCAACATCGAGGCCAACGCCGCTCACAGCGACCTGCTGCGGCTCGACGTTGAACTGTTTCCCTTTGCTCCATTCGCCGAGCGCGTGTGGGCGTTGCGCGGCAACCTGACCGGCTACGATGCTTGGTACGTCGCTTTGGCTGAACGGTTCGAGTGCCCGCTGCTGACGCTCGACAGAAAGCTCAGCCGCGCAACCGGCCCGATGTGCGAGTTCTTGGTCCCTTAGCGCTCTCCACTCTCGCATTGCTCAAGGTCGCGCCGAAGGGGCTCGGGTTGCTCCTCCTGTCGAGTACGCTGGCGGTCAGCGAGCCACAGCGTAACTGGACTGACAATCACGCCAGCGGTGCGGCCTCATCAATCGGGCTCATGCCGCCTCGATGCGCTCAACCTTGATGTCGTCGATGCGGCGCCGAGCCTGCCAGAGGTCATAGGCCATCTGTAGGCCGAGCCAGGTTTCGGGCGACGAGCCGAACGCCTTGGTAAGGCGGATCGCCATGTCCACGGAGACACCCGCCCGCTCATTGATCAATTCCGACAGGGACTGCCGGGATACTCCGAGGTGCCCAGCGGCAGCGGTCACCGACAATCCGAGCGGCTCGAGACACTGCCGCTTCACGATTCCGCCGGGATGGGGGGGATTGTGCATTGCCATGTTGTTCGCCTCCTCAGTGGTAGTCCACGTAGTCCAAATCAACCGCGTTTCCGTCGTCGAATCGGAAGATCACCCGCCATTTCCCGGAGACGGCAACGGCGTAGTGGCCTTGCAGTTCGCCCTTCAGCGGGTGTAGGTGCAGCCCGGGCAGATCGACATCGCGTGGCCCGCGGCTGCGGTCCAAGACTGCGAGTATATCCAGCAGTTTGCGGACATGCGCGGGCGCTACACGGCGCGATGTCCTGCCTTCATACAGCGCCTTTAGGCCACGGTGCTTGAACGACGCAATCATGGCGGGAGCCTAGTCTGTCAAGTGTCGCCTGTCAAATGACGGTTGCGGTGTGCCGTCTGCGGCGATTGGTTTCCATCGGCTACTCAGAGCGGGGCATTACGGGACTGCGCGGATAGCGGACAAATTCCCGGTTGGATTGACCTTGCCTCGCTCGAATGTTGCGGAAGATCTTCGCAACGTCGTAGTCGAAACGGGCCGCGTTGGCCTCCCGCACCCGGTGGACTTCGGCGATGATCGGATCGGTGTGAGTGGTTTTCATTGTTGGCTTTCAGCGGCTTGTTGGCGGTGCATGCTTGATGATACCCGTCATGCGTTCAGGAGCGTTGTGTCGTGATCATCAAGATTGCGGCGATGCGGCGGGCGATTTCCGCGAATTGCTGGACTTCCTCGGGGCGTGATGGCCGCTGTAGGATGGATTGCTCGCGGTAGGAGAGCCATTTCTTGAGCACTTGGTAGCCGCCAAGTGTGTAGTGCCAGACGGCTGCGGGGACGTTGTGCCAGAAGGCGTTGGCGTTGAGGTGGACGTCGAACGTGGTTTCGCCGAGTTGGCGTACGGAATCGGACATGGCGGCGCGTTCCTCGGATGTGAAGGTGCGTTCGACTGCGTTGCCTTGGCCGGGCATCACGGCGTCGCCTTGGCCGTGGCGTCCCCAACCGGCGGTGATGGCGAAGTCCTCTCCGGCCATGTTGCGTCCATGGGCCGTGCCGGGGACGGCAATGGCGGCGATTTCTGGGCGCAGAGGGGCTTGGGTGACGCCGGGTATGGGCGTTTCGGGGTCGAGTAGGGCGGCTAGCTCCCGCCCGTGCGCTGCTGATCGCCTCATCGTTTCGGCAGCACGTTCGTCGCCGCCGTTTGGGTAGCCCGACAGGGGAATGCGCGGCCACTCCATGCGCAGTGCTCCGGCGTTGGTCTTGCGGTAGGTGGGGTCGTGCAGAACGGCAAGAGTGTGGTGGAAGAGGTCTTCTGGGCCCAAGCCCAGATCATCGAGATAGCGCTGTGCAGTGGGGGTCAGATTGGGTTGGAGCGGTCTTGAGCCCTCGCCGCTGATGCCATGGTCCAGCAGCCGGGCTGGGAACATCGTTGCTCCGCGCTCAATGAGATGAAGCGACGACATGTGAGTTGAGAAACAGGACTGCGGCTCTTCGGCGCTCTTGCGGAGGTGTGGGGCGGCGGATAGCCACAAGTTTCCCGCAAATACATGCGGTCGGTACTCAGCCCGTGGACGGTCCAGCAGGTTGCCCTCCCCGTCCCAATAGAGCCACCGGTAATCAAAGGGCCGGTAGGCGAAGCGGATGAACCCGGATTCATCCGGCCCGCCGCGTTTCAGTCGGGCGTCCCGCACGGCGGGAGCGTCGAAGCGTGCCGTCGTATTCATTGCCGCCGGATAGCGCCGCTCAATCTCCTCATGGCTGAGGCTGGCGTCAAAGTAGTCGTCCACTCGCGCTCGAAGGCGGTCGAGATCAACATCGACAAGGAACCCATCGCGGCTGGTTTTGACGCCGGGAAACGACACCGGAAACAGTTCAGGCAACGAAGGCCAGTCGAACCAGCCGGCGCTCACCGCCGTTCCTACGAAGGGCAGGCCGAGTGGCAAGACGGGCTTAACCTCTTCATAGAGCGCATCCGGCGCCGCCTCCGCCGTCGCGGTCAGTTCCTCTGGCTTCGCTTGCCCCCAAAGATGCCGGAAGCCCACCGCACCGGCAGGCTTGTGGTTCGCCTTGCGCACCAACGTCGCGATCGCTGTGCCTACCTGGATGCCGACCGGATCGCTTTCGGTGGAGAAGATGCTGGGGTCCGGCGAACCGTCCGGCGCGACCTTGCCGGTCTTGTACTTGTCGCCGTTCAGGCAATCGATGCGCACCGCATCAAACGCCTCCAGATACCGCTCCCGCATCCCGGTGAACGACAGGCCATCGAGCCAGGAGTAGTTGGAGATGAAGCAGACCACGCCTTGGCGGGTCTTCTCCGCGATGCGCCGTTCGGCCATGCGGAAGAAGCGCACGTAGAGGTCGTTCAG
>JAPPIX010000258.1:14658-16535 GCA_028820495.1 Gammaproteobacteria bacterium | reverse complement strand
CCAACAATCCCAGCAACATGTTCTGGCTGCATTCCCGCACATCGGCCCGCGCCTCGGTTTCCACCGCCAGCGCGTACCCGGCATCGTCCATCCGCGGGTCAAGCCCAGTCTGGGGGTTGGCGGGGGCATCCTCGACGGCTTGAGCCGTAATGGGTGTGGCGTTCACCTCTCCGGGAGTGGGCTCCGACTGCGATTGCGGAGGGGGCACCGATTCCGGCGCTGCGTACGCTTCCTGCGCCTCGGCATTGGCTGTCGGGGACTCATCGGGCGCCACAGGTGAGGGAGCTTGCTGCGCCGTTGGAGGTTGTCCGATTCCCGCCGATGGTGACGGCGGCTCGGCTGCGACTGTCTGAGACCGCGCAGGATTCAGCGCCGGATCTGGACGAGGCGGCGGCGAGACCGGCTCGTCGGCTTGCACCTCGGCATTGGGGGGCTGCTGTGGCGCGGCGGCCGTCTGGACGGCGTCTTCGTGCGCCGGTTCGATCAGGGGCATCCATGCATAGGCGGGCAGCGGCTGCTCGGAATGGAACGTCAGTTTCTCGGCGCCGAAAAACCGCCTCCAGAACCGGCGATGTGAATCCCCCGCCTCGGGCTGGTCCGTCAGCCCCTCGCGCGGCACGTAATGGATGTGGACATCGATGTCCGCAGTGCCACCCCAGCGGTAGCGGCCCCGGAGCCGATGGCTGGAATCCCTCAGGCGCACATAGTCATCGAAACTCCAAGTTTCGGCCGGCTGGTCCAGATGCGAGTACCAGTCCGCATGTTGCATCATGTCAGAGAACACATACAAAACGCGCCGGGAACCTCCGTGTGACAGGAACTCCGCCTGCGTTTGGTCCAACGCTTCCACCATGTGGGCGCCGGTTACCTCCCAACTGTCCTGCGATGCTCTCTGGGCAAGGGTATCGAGCCGGGACTCGATGGCCTCTCGAAGCGCGCAGAACCGAGCAGCGTAACGGCGCTGATCCGACGCCATTTGCGCTGGCAGATCATCGCAGTCCCGAGTGCCGCCATGGTGGTCCTTGGCCGGCGCGACTTGCACGGCATCGGTGTCGAATGGCTTGCACAACCGCTTCACAAGCACACGCGGCGCACTTGACGAGCCGGTCAGAAGATACGTCCTGACTTCAGTATCGCGTTCCAATTCCAAGGTCAGCTCGCGCAGCATTTGCCCCGGCAACCCCGGTGGCAGCCCGTGCAAGGGTTTCGTCAGGTCGAAGAGCAGCACTGCAAGGCCACTGGGCCCGCTCGCGGTGGCCGGGCACAGATCTTCATCGAATCTGGCATCGTCGGAGCCCCTCTGCGTCAAGGTGAGCCACAGCGTCCCCCCTCCGGCGGCAAGCACTGCAAGCAAAGGCACTAGAAGAGCCCGTTTGCGGGATCCTTTCCTCCAAGGAGATTTAGCGGACGGCGGCATAGGAATCTTCCGACCAATACAGCCATGAATTGTACACTGCCCCCCTCTGGCATCCCGTCCGGTTTATTCGCGGGCGTCAGGTGGTTTAGTCGAACACGAAGTTAAACCGGGATGACAAGGTTTGGCTTCTTGCGCAGGACTGATCTTCTGGATCCACGAACTCCGCGCGCCATTGGCTGACCGCATCGATGGCAGCTTGGGCGAAAAGGTCAATGGATCCTTCGCGCGTTGCGCTGGATTGATCCATCAGCGCTGTGGCCGTCTCCGGAATGACTTCGCCGTCTTCGTCAATTTGGAATTGCACTTGGATTGTCGCGTCGCCCAAATTGCGCCTCCCCCGGCGCGGATAGCTGACGCCGACATTCGAGCTGCTTGAAAGCACAACAGCACAGGGCGGATTGGGCTGTTCGTCGGGCGGCTCCTGCGGCGCGGCGGCGACGGCCGGCTCATCGATCGGCTC
>JAPPIX010000258.1:0-14558 GCA_028820495.1 Gammaproteobacteria bacterium | reverse complement strand
GCTGGTCGGTGGGCGGCTCCTGCGGGACGGCGGCGACGGCCGGCTCGTCGGCGGGCTCGGGCGGTTCGTCGGGCGGCTCCTGCGGCGCGGCGGCGACGGCCGGCTCATCGATCGGCTCGGGCTCGTCGATCGGCTCGGGCTGGTCGGTGGGCGGCTCCTGCGGGACGGCGGCGACGGCCGGCTCGTCGGCGGGTTCGGGCGGTTCGTCGGGGGGGGCCTGCGGGGCGGCGGCGACGGTGGGCTCTTCGGCGGGCTCGGGCTCGGTCGCTGGGGCCTCCTGTGGCGCGGCGGCGACGGGCAGTTCAGCCTTCCTGGCTTCCTCCTCCATGCGAGCTACTGCCAACTCGATTCTGTCACCAGTGAATTCCTCAAGGCCCTCGTTTATCTGCGAAACCCGGGCATAGACGTCAATCAGCGTTTTGTTGCGGAATTCGGCCACTGGTGGGGGCTCCCCTTCAATGCCGACGTGATGGCCGATTCGCGACAATTCCGCCACCAATATGCCAGTGAGGTCGTATATTTCGGACGAGTCCACCCGTTCCGGCGTACCGTCGGGGGCCGCGGAGGGCGCCATGCCGAGCTTTGCTTGGACATCGATTGCCCTTTCGATCGAATGCATGACGTCTTTGGCGACTTCCCTAGGCCTTGCGCTTGGAGGCGCCTCCCGTTTGACCTCCAAGGCGATATCTAGCTGCTCGGCGATTGCTTCCATATTGTTAAGGGCGGCGGAAGCGACTTGGAACGAATCGCTGGGCGTCAATGGGCCGCCCCGCAACTCATCGAGCATCAGCGAGGCAACGGCCAAGCGTCCATAGGCGGTGGAAAGGGTGGCATCCGTCGCGACGGGGGCCCGCTCAGGGTCGCCATCAATAGCCAATTCGTCACGGATGCCGCGCATTTGCTGAACGAGGTGATCCAAGTTCGCAATCGCATCAGAGGCATTGACGGGCTGAAATGACATCCGCCGCGGCGGCGCTGCCGTCAGGCCGTGTTGCGCTTGCAACTGTCGGACCTTGTGGTGCACCTCAAGGGTCTTCGCATAAACATGCACCGGGTCGCGAATTGCCTGCGGTTCCAGATCAGCGTAATCCTTGGAAATGCCGAACGCCGCGTGAACGACGTTGATTTCCGCTATCAGGCTCTCCACGGCCTCGACGACCTGATGAGGCGCTGGCGATGCCTCGGGCTCGCCTTGGCTACAGGCCGACAGCGCTGTGGAGAAGGCAAGCGCCGCGGTCAGGATGCGGGTGATGACGGTCCCGCTGCTCTTGGTGCGCAAAATAGAAATATCCCTCTCCCTACGGGGTTGGCGCTGAAAGCTCAGCGGGCACCGTCCGAAGAAGCCAAGCACCCGGTAGAACGGGCCGCTATGAGCGTGGCCGCAATTCGACCTTGATGTTGGTTTCGCCATCTATGTTCACGTTACGGGTTGCTTCGCTATAGCCCTGTTTTGAAACCTCCATCCGATAGGTGCCTTGGGGAAGCTGCATTCCCGGGGTGTAGCGGTACGCAATGTCGGCGTCGTTGAACACCACCACGAGAGCATCGGCCGGTTCCAAGTCAACATCGAGAGTGCCGTAGGCTGCGGGCAAAATGTGCGCAAGATATCCCGTGCCTCCCCGCGGCACCTCCGCGGCAACTCGCATGATGGCGTGGCCCGGCGCACCAAGCCTGAGGTTCACATATCCGGCAGGCAGGCTGCGCAGCGTGCCCGGGGTGCTTTCGATGACTCGATCATCATCCATTTCCACCCATGCGCCGGGCGGATCTGTAGTGATCAGCAGATTGCCGAACCCGCGCTGCAAAGTTGTTTCGATGCGCAGTTCCTCGGCTGCCACCAGCTGTTGGCCGGGCATTTCCACGGTTTCATAATGTGGGTGCCGCAAGGTAATGTCGTGCGCCCCGCTGGGCAGCCCTGGCAAACGCAATGGCGTGTGGCCCACCGCTTGGCCCGCCAAGAGAACCTCCACGTTCGGCGGCGTCGTCTCCACGATCAAAATGGCGTCAGTCTTCGCAGTTGCAAGTGGTTCGTCGGCAGGGGTGGTTTCGGCTTCGTCAACATCGGCATTGCGGGCGGCGACCGGCTGGTCGGCGGGCGGCTCGGCATCGGGCGCCGGGGCCGCCTGTGGCGTGGGGGCGGCATCGTAGGTCAGCGCTTCGGTGCGGCCTGCCATGGACAGATGAACGAGGCTGGGTTCCACGTCATTCAAATCTAGCTCCGGACGCAGCACACCGACGTCAATGAAGGCTATTGCGGCGGTTGCAGCGGTCAACGCCAAGCCTGGAACGGCCCATCTGAACGCTCCACTAGGGGCGTTGCCGCTGCCGGCGCTCTTGGCAACGCGGGCCTTTGGCGAAAGCCGTCCGCCTCGCGCCGAAGCTCTTGCGAATCGCGCATCCGTTGTGGAATGGATGCGCGCTGCGGATCCGCCGAAGAATTGATCTTTCCAGATGGCTACGCTCCTCGGGCGCGCTGTCGGCACAATGGCCATGGCCGCCATGATGGCCGAGAGCGTTTTCGAATCAATGCCAACCGTTGAGTTGTTGGCTGACAGCGCCAGCGAGTCTTCCAGCACTCGATCGGTAGCCGACGGTGGTGGGCTGCCAGTGACGCAATGATAAAGGGTCGCTCCCAACGAGTAAATGTCGGACCAAGGCCCAGGTGCGGTGTTTTCCGAATAGAGCTCAATTGGCGCGTACACCGACCTTTCAGACACGATTTGCCGATTCCATCGGCGCTCGCTGAATGATTGCCGCGCCGAACCAAGGCTCATGGGCACTGCTCCAACCCCCCTGAGAATTGAGGAGCCGTCGTCCTTCAGCGTGATGTTGGCGGGTCGGATGTCCAAGTGCAGCAAACCAGCTTCGTGCAACTTGCCCAAGCCGTCGAGCAGGCATGGCAGCAAGAGGGTCAATGCCTCGCCTTGGATTGCGCCCTCGCGGTCCAGAATTTCCTTAAGGGAGGTTCCCAAGGGGATGTCAGAAACGACGTACCCTGTGCCGTTGGCTCTGAACGCCCCCCGAATGGCGTTTATGTTGGGGAAATCGCATTGAGCTAAAGCGGCGGCTTCCTCCAGAAACGCCCCTACCATCGTGTCGAACTGCGCAGCGTTTTGCGGCAGAATGGGCTCGATGGCGCAGGCATCCTTGCGGACCGCGATCGATTCTGGAAGAAACTCCTGAAGGGCGATCTCCTTGCCTGATTCGTGGTCATGAGCCAAGTACTCAATGCCGACGTCGCTGAGTTCACGCACAGCACGGACTTCATAATGCCCAAGTGAGAATCCTCGGGCTAATGCTTGGGTCTGGCTGTTCATTGTCTTCCGTTGTGGACGACGCAGCCCAATCCCGGCCTTCGGAGAATCCTGGGCTTGGGGGGCGCAATGGCCGAATGGCGCCCCAAGCACGGTCGAATTGAGGGTTCCTTAGCCATCTGCGGCGATTGCTTCCCCGTGTTGGGCGGCATCGAGCCCCTCAACCTCCTCCTGCGGTGAAACGCGCAATGTCATGAACTTTTTCATCGCGAAAAGGATGACAAACGTGCCAAGGGCACTCCAAGCGGTCACGGCAAGAACCCCTTCCAATTGAACCCACACCTGCATCAGGTTGCCTTGGATTGCGCCTGTTGCCCCGCCCACGGAGCGCAACGCGAACACCCCGGTCAGCAACGCTCCCACCAGCCCGCCGATGCCATGGATTCCAAACACATCCAACGAATCGTCGTAGTCAAGGCTGTACTTCAGCCAAGCGCAAGCCCAGCAGCAGGCGAATCCTGAGACGATGCCGATGGCAATTGCGCCGCCGGGGGAGACGTATCCCGCAGCCGGCGTGATTGCCACCAGCCCGGCCACCGCCCCGGAAATCAACCCGACCACAGTGGGCCTTTTCAGCACCCACCATTCGTAGAGCATCCAGGTCAGTCCGGCGGTGGCGGCGGACGTTTGGGTAACCAGCATCACGAGCGCTGCGCTCCTGCCCGCCGACAGCGCGGAGCCGGCGCTGAAGCCAAACCAGCCAATCCACAGCAGGGATACGCCGATGATGCTGAACAACGGGTTGTGCGGAGCCATGTTCTCCTGGCCGTAGCCTTTGCGCTTGCCGACCATCAGGCAGGCGATCAATCCGGCAACGCCAGCGTTGATGTGCACAATGGTTCCGCCAGCGAAGTCGAGCACGCCTTCCTCCTTGAGAAAGCCGCCGCCCCAAATCCAGTGGACCACCGGCGCATAGACCAGGATGGACCACAGAGCCGTGAAGCAAAGAATGGCGGAAAACTTCATTCGGTCGGCCACCGCACCGGTTATGAGCGCGCCAGCGACCACGGCAAAGCCAAGCTGAAAGACGACAAACAGGGGTTCTGGAAACGCGTGGCGCAGCCCCCGGAGATCAAGGTTGGCGAGCAGCAGCAGATCGAGGCTGCCGACGAACTCGTTCTCCCCGGTAAAAGCCAGACTGTAGCCAATGGCGATCCAGACCACAGTGATCAGGCAACAGATCGCGAAACACTGCCCGGCCATTGAAAGCATGTTCTTGCGCCTAACCATGCCGCCGTAGAACATCGCGATGCCCGGCACCGTCATCATTAGGCCAAGCACTGCGGCGGTGAGCATCCAAGCCGTGTCGCCGCTATCGAGGCCGTCCGGGCCCGGCACCGCAAGGGCTGACGGGGCCAGCATCAGCAGAGCTAAGCTCGAAACCACCTTGACTGCTTGGTTGCTTGGAATGACGTTCATTGGCTTTCCCACCTCCGTGCTCATGTTTGCCCAACCGAAAGACCCAACGGCGCTGACCGGACGCGACCTCGCTCCCCGCCAACACCTCGCCTGCTCATTGGCAGCCAGTTCCAAATCCGTAACATACGACCCTAGCTCCAAAAACGGCATTTCCCAAGCAGTTAGTATTCATGGAACCCTTGCTGGGGTCAAGACTGACAAACGGGTTGCCGATCGTGGCTCAGTTCGACTGTTGACGGTTCGGATCGAAGTGTGCGCCTGTTGTGCTGCCGGGTGTGTTGACATCATCCGGCGAGTTGGTGACACTGCGTTGATCGGTTTGGTTGGCTAAGCGGTCAAAGGATGAACGCCTTGAGGCGCACGGCGAGCGTCGGCTGCCCGAGACAAAGCACGGGAGGAGGCGGTTGAAGCAGACAGATTTGCAGAGCCTTTTTGAGGGATTTGTTGACGATGCGCATGGTGTGTTGGGATGCGCGTTGGTGGATTCGGCCACTGGCTTGCCGATAGCGTCCAACCTGAGGCCTGAGTCGGGGCTCACCGAAGAAGCAATGACGTTTTTGCTTGCTGCGGGCGTTAGCTACTTCTCGGATCCGTCGGCTGCTGCTGGATCCAGTCCGAACTCCGGGGGTGAGGGCAGGTTGCGGGACGGTGTGCGGGAAATACAAGTAACGACCGAATTCGCCTTCCTTTTCATGTCACTGACGCCAAGCGCTGAACAGGAACTGCTCGTCCTAGTGACCGACCGCAGCAACAGCTTGGGCTTGGGATGGATGATGATGCGCCAGCTAATGGAAAAGGTGCTTGCTTTGGATGTCGAAATTCCTGCGCAGCAGCGCACAGCAGCCCGGGCGAGCGCTTATCTCCCGCAGTTCGCGCCTGCGCCCGAACCGGAGCCCCAATTCCAAGTCCGCCGTGCTGCTGGTCGCCGCACGATTTGGAATCGATGACAATCGCGCTCGTGGTCGGCTAAGCCCACTGGCCGTTCAGGTTCGGAGCTCGCCGTACATCTTCCACTACGACCTGACGTTGATCAGTCCCGTGGCGCTATGGGCATGGCAGCGGGCCGTCTTTGGGGAAGGCGCGTTCTGGATGCTGATTTGGGGTTTGCCGCTATTGATCTTGCGTTTGAACGCGGTGGTTGGCAGCCTCCTGCTCACGACCGCCCTTCAATTCACCGTTTTGCATGTGGCACGGGAAGCGCAGGGGCTTGGCACCAATCGTCAACCCTCTCAATGAACAGGCCGTTTTCCGAAACACCATCGACCATGTTTGGCTATGGTCTATAATCGTAGCCCTTGGGTCGATGGGAGAGTCGTTTGCTGACATCACAGCAAAGCGCCATTACACTAAAGTCGCGGCTTGCATCAGCTTGTGCGCAACGCCCCGCACCGCTCGTGCGGCAACGCGATTTCGCGTCTGGCTCGGGAAGGCGCAGCGCTCCGGTGGCTGCGGTCGTTGAACCGTGCAGGCCAATGGAAGGCAGGTGCTTTCCCGATGGGTTGCCATCGCGGGGTGGGCGGCTGTTGGCACTCCTTTTGGCCGTTGTGATGTCAGCCTGTTCGCACCTGTCTCCCCAAACCCAGCGGCTGCAGATACAGCAGTTGGAAGAGGCTGTGCTTCCCATAGCCTCCACTGCCTTGGAGACCGGTCAGTTTGAAACCGCTCGGCGGCTGTACCGCCGCGTGCTTGCCGTCGATGAGGACTCGACGGCGGCGCGCATGGGTTTGGGCGACGTGGCGTTTGCGGAGCAGGAGCCCGCCATCGCTGCCCGGTGGTACAGGTCGGCTGTCAACCGGGCCGATGAGCCGGAGGAACGGCATTCGGCGTTGCTCGCGCATGGTCGGGCTGCCGTGGCGGCGGGCGAACTCGATGAAGCGCGCGAGAGCTTTACCGCCTTGACCCAGGGCACGAGGCTTGAAGCAGTGCGCGAGGGCTTGTCTGCCTTGATGCGGCGGGAAGGGAAAGACCTCAATGGGCAGGGCGTCTCCAAGACGAACCTCGCTTGGGCCCACAATGGCATCGGCCTAACGCTCCTTCTCCAGGGCGACGTACCGAGTGCCGTTGCGGAGATGGAACGGGCCGTGGAGCTGGCCCCGGAGGAGGAGCGCCTGCAGGCCAATTTGGACCGTGCGCGCGCCGCGTTGGACGATCTGCCTCCGGTTGCCGAACCGGCAGCGCCGGGCGAAGCAGCTGACGTTGAGCCTACTCAAGCGGCCGAGGCGGGCGAGCCCGAACCCGCAGGCGAGCTCATCGAAGTCGTCGACGGGCTTGATGAACCGGCGGCGGCCGTCGAATCGGTCGGCCCCGTTGAGCCTCCCCAAGTGGCCGGGGCGGGGGAGCCTGGTCCTGCTGTCGAGCTCGTTGAAGCCATTGACCGGCTTGATGAACCCGCGGAGCCGCTGGCGCTGGTTGGCGCCGAGGGCGGCATTGGCGACCCGCCGGAGCCGTTGGACAACGCGTTCGGGCCCGAGAAAGTGGCAGATTCGGCGGAGCCGGGCGAAGTGGCCGAACCCGTTGAGCCTCCCCAAGTGGCCGGGACGGGGGAGCCTGATCCTGCGATCGAGCTCGTTGAAGCCATCGACGGGCTTGATGAATTGGATGCCGGTTCGCCGGAGGCGTCGGAAACGCCGCTGGTGAGTGCGCCCCTTGCAGATGCGGGTGACGGCTCGGAGGATGGGCCGGAAGACTCGCTGCCCGGTTCTTCGGCCACGGATGCCGACCCTTTCGCGCCGCTGAGTGAGCCCGCCATCTTGGTCACCGAAATAGGCGGTGCGTTCCTGGAGTTTGGCGCTTTTGCGGAATTTGTCCGGGCGGATGCGATGGCCGCCCGCCTACGCGCTTTGACGGATCACTCAGTGGCCATCCTAGGTGCGCCAAGCCCGGACGACTCACCGTCATGGCAGGTCCGCATCGGCCCGATCATACTGCGGGAAACAATGCTCAACCTGTTTGGCGTTTTGGATGCGGCGGGCTACGAAGTCGTCAACGTGCCCGCGCTAAACGGCAATTCAGGGCTGTTGACGGGGGTGGCAAACTGGCCGTTGGAGACAATGGTGGTCCACGAAAACGATGCGCGGTTCCTCCAAGTCGGCGCCTACGGCAATCGCGTCACTGCGGAAAGCCTCGCAGCTGAACTGCGTAACTTGACGGATCGGGGGGTTAGCATACTCAAGACTGATCCTGGCAAAGGTCCCCTTCTGCACCGAGTGCGCCTCGGCCCGCTTGAGCCGGACGACCCCTTGATTGATTCGCACTAGCCGCAACCCCAGTGAACAGGCCCTAATCAGCCGGTTTTAGGACCTATCTGTCTTCCAGCGTGGAAACAAGGGGCGTTTCCACGCCTTCTTGCGGGGACTGTAGATTTGGGAACGTGCGCCAAACCTAGCCTTCGGCTCGGATTCGCCGGCAAGGCCTTTGGTCTCTTGGGTGTCGGAGTTGCTGTCCGCCCGTAGCGGAACATCCGATTCCTCTGGCTCAGGCACCGTGGGCATCCTAGCGCGGCCAGCTATCTGTGTTTGGTGCCTCTGCCGACACGCATCGCCTGAATCGGAGGCTAAGGCCGTTGACACGTCGCTCGGTTGGAATTGCGTCAATCGCTCCCGGGCCTGACGAACCGCGAGCCAGCCCAAGCCAATGCTCATGGAACCTTCAACGATGAGCATGATCGCGGCACCGTTCCAGCTCGGTACGGCTGCAAAGAACTGGCAGGTGGAGGCGGTGGTTACCTGCGCCTCCTGCACGAATTCGGTGGATGGTTCGTTGTCGGTGCGCAACGACTGAGAGAAGGAATCAATCAACTCGCCGTGGAACAGGTCGCCGCACAGCTTGATCGTTTGCTCGATTTCGTTGTGTGGGAGCGCTGCCGCCGGATGATCGGCAAAAGCCAGGATCCGGCCCGTTTGCATGTTGACCAGCAGGCAATCCAGACCGCCCTCGGTGTTCCGCATGACTTCATTGCAGACATCCTGAGCGTTCATTCGCGGCTCCAAGGCTCCATGCGGCGATCATTGCATACTACGGTCCAAGCAAGGCTCATGTCTTCAAATGAAGGTGGCGGACGATGATCGCGATTATGTATTGGTCGCGTTGGGCGGGTCAACACTCACACATCACACAGGTCAGCTCATCAGTTCATCTCGTAGGCGACCGTCAGGCCCCAAGTGCGGCCCCGGTTGTAGCCGCCAAGCACGAAGTTGCTCACTTGGAAGGTGTGTTCCAGCACCCGCTTGTCGCCGAGGTTCTTGCCCTCCAAGGTCACTCGCCATTGGCCGTCGTTCGACACATAGGTCAGGAAGGCATTGGCGATGATGCGGTCTTCGGACAGGGCGTTCAGGTTGAACGGATCGCTCAGCGTGACGGGCGAGTCCGTGTACATCTTGTCCCGGTAGTCGGCGTCGACGGCGAAGGTCAGGGTACCGGCGCCGCCGAGGCTCGCGGTGTACTGCGCCCGCGCTTGAACCATCCACTCCGGCGCATAGCCCATCGCCCGGTCATCCGCTACGTTGCCCAGCATCCCTGGCGAGATCTCATCGATCAGCTCCTTGACCTCAACGTCCAGGTAGCCGACGTTGAGGTTCACGGCCAAGCCATCCACCGGCGGCAGCCACAGCAACTCGAACTCGAAGCCGCGGGTTTCGACCTTGCCGGCGTTGTCGTTTGTTTGCACCAGACGGCCCGATCCCTCCTCAAGGACGATCACGGTGAACTGCTTGTCCGTGTAGTCATTCAGGAAGGCCTCGATGTTGAACCGCAACGAGCCGTCGAGCAGGGTTGACTTCATGCCCGCGGCATAGGTCGCGACGGTTTCGGGTTCGTAGGATGCAGCGTTGTAGGCGCGCCCGGTGAAGGTGAAGCCGCCGGACTTGAAGCCAGTGGACACGCCCGCGTACAGGAGCACGTCCTCCGACGCACGGTAGCTGAGCTTGGCGCTCGGCGTGAACTCCGACCACTTGTCGCTGCCGATTTTGTTCTCCGGGTAGGTGGTTACGGTTTCCGTGTTGCCGCGGCCGATGATGTTGCCTTCCAAGTCACGGTGCGGCAGGAAGAAGTTGAAGAACGGCAGGTTCGGCGCCACCTGCGCACCGAACGGCGACAGCACCAGCGGCGCCTGCTCCAAGCCCGGCAGGTTCATGAACGCGGCGATGTGCTGGGTGAGGGTGACGTCCGCGATTTGGTCGATTTCCTTTTTGTCCTCCGTGTATCGGCCACCGAATGAGATTTGCCACTGTTCATTGAGATCCCAGTCCAGGTTGGCATAGACGGAGGTGGACTTAACCGTCCGCTCGTCCTTGTGGATGCGCTTCACATGGCTGGACAGCAAGCGCAGAAAGGGGGTTTGGGTGGTCAAGGAAACGTTGTCATACTCACCGTTGAGGTAATAGAAGCCAGCCACGCCGTTCAGGTTGTGGCCGGTGTAGTGCAACTGCAGTTCCTGCGACCAATCATCCGAGTCCCACTCCTGCAGGGTGTTGATGAACACTTGATGGCTGCCGTCAAAGTCAAAGGGGACGCTGTGCTCCATGGTGCGCAGCGCGGTGATGGACTTCGCCAACCAGACATCGCCCATATCCCAATCGGCGGTCAGGGAGATGCCAGTGGTGTCCAGCTCGAACTGATCGAAGCCACCTTCGACGAAGGCGGTGTTCACGTGGTCCTTGTCGGTGGGCAGGCTGGTGTCCAGCATCTCCCCGGGGGCCAGGTATGCGGCCCCCGGCACGAAGCTGTTGGCTGTGCTCAGCAGCGCTCCGAAGGCGCCGAGTCCAGCAGGCCCGCCCAAGTTGACCGCCACCCGGGTCGGCACACGGGGGTCTGAGTCGTCCCGCAGCGCATCGCCCACCAGCTTGAAGCGCAGTGAATCCGAGGCCTCCCAGACCAAGCTGCCGCGCAGGGCCAGCCGGTCGGCGCCGGCGAACTCCGACCCGTCGTACAGGTTGGTCTGGTAGCCGTCGTGGTTGGTGCTCGAAATGGCGAAGGAGCCGAACAGGGAGTCCCCCCCCCCGAGCGATCCGGAGAGGTTGGCCCGAACCTTGCGCAGGCTGTCCTCGCCCAGCTTGCCCTCAGCGCGAATGCGGGTTTCGGTGTCCGGCTCGCGGCTCACGTACTTGAGCGCCCCGCCGATGGTGTTGCGGCCGTACAGGTGGCCCTGCGGCCCTTTGAGAACCTCAATGCGCTCAACGTCGTACACGTCGAGCAGCGCGCCGCCGATGCGGTTCAGGTAAACGTCGTCCACGTAGATGCCGACGCCTTGGTCAAAGCCCGGGTCGTTGCCGATGCCGCGGATGAACACCTGGATCGCCCCGGCATACAAGCCGCTGGTTTCGTTGATGGTGACGTTCGGCGTCAGGCGGGCGACCTCAGTGATGTTGTCCACGCCGCGGTCCCGCAGTTCCTCCGTGTTGTAGGCGCTGACGGCCGCCGGTACGTCCTGCAGCCGTTCCTCGCGTTTGCGCGCCGTAACCAGAACTTCGCCAATGAAGTTCTGACCGTATGCCGCGCCGGGCACCACCGCGCTGGTTGTCAGCATTGCAAAAGCCAGTGCGCCCAACGAAGTGAAACGAAGGATCGTTGTCGTAGTTCTGCTTTCCATCGGAGCCTCTCCTGTTGTCTTTGGTTGTTTGGCAATCTACCTTACTTTGTGTCGCTTGGCGAAATCATTGCACAAGTTCCCCCACGTTTCTCAGTCCAATGAGGCATCTAGCCTCTTTGCCAGCGACCGTCGCCGGGCTTCGCCGCCTTAAGGCTGAGGCCCGCCGTTCATTGTCCGCGAGAGGGCGTTGCGGCCTTTGTTCATGGCGAATTTCAACTGGTCGCCGAAGCCTTGGTCCTCCACGCGGCGGGCGAAGGAAGGGTTCGAGCGGCTGCATACGAAACTGTCGGTGCCCGTGTCGTAGGCCCAAAGGTCCTCGAGAACCGGCTTATCGCCCTCCAGGCCCACAACGTCGGTGATGCAGACGATGCGCCGCTTGCCGTCGCGAAAGCGCGCCGCTTGGATGATCAGGTCCACCGCGGAGATGACTTGGTTGCGGATGACCGTCATGGGAATGTCGCCTGCCCCCATCATCACGAGGTACTCCAGCCGGCTCAGCGTGTCCCGAGGCGTGTTGGCATGCACGGTGAACATGGAGCCAGGGTGGCCGGTGTTCATCGCCTGCAGGGCTTCCAAGGCTTCCGCGCCACGCACCTCGCCGACTATGATGCGGTCCGGGCGCATCCTTAAGGCGTTCTTCAGCAGGTCGCGCATGCTGATTTCCTTGGCGTTCTCCGACGAGGCCACCCGGGTCTCCAGCCGTACCACGTGGGGCTGCTGGAGGTCGAGCTCAGCGGCGTCCTCCAAGGTCACCACCCGCTCGTTCACGTTGATGTGGCCGGAAAGCGCGTTGAGGAGCGTGGTTTTGCCGGAGCCCGTGCCGCCGGTCACCACGATGTTGAGTTGCGCCTTGGTGGCCACCTCCATCAGTGCCGCCATGTTGGGATGCATGGCCCCCAAGGTGGCTAGTTGCTGAAGCGTGAAGCCGCCCTTCTTGAACCGGCGAATGGAAATGGCGGCCCCGTCAATGGCGAGCGGCGGGCCGATGATGTTGACCCGGGAGCCATCCTCAAGGCGCGCATCGCACAGGGGGCTTAGCTCGTCGATGCGGCGGCCGACCCGTTCCGCCACTCGCTGCGCGATGCGGGTAATGTGGTCGGCATCCCGAAAACGGACATTGGTTTGGCAGAGCTGCCCGGCGCGCTCGATGTAAACGGACTGCGGGCCGTTGACCAGTATGTCGGAAACATCCGGATCACGCAGCAGGGGCCCGATCGGCCCCAAGCCGCGCATTTCGTCAACCAAGCGAACGGCTAGGTTGGCATGCCCGCCGCTGACGGGCGGGGCGTTCGGGGTCAGTTCCAGGCGGCGAACAATGCCGCCCACCGCGTCCGCGAGCTCGGCGTCGTCCATCTTCGAAGCGCGTTCCGAGTCGAGCGCATCAAGCACACGGCGGTGGTACCACGGCACGATGCCCTCCATGTGGTCGGCCACCGCAGCGCCTGGGTCGGCGGCACTGTTGGCCTCCGGCTGCGGGCGGGCGCTGCGCGGGGTTGCGGGACCGCGCCGATGTCTGATCGATTGTGCCATGGCCCCATCATAGCAAATCCGCCCGCCTTCCGGGGCGGGTTTATGGCCCAAACCCTTAGGTCAGCAGACTTTCAAATCGTCCAACCCGAGTTATGTTTAACTCGCGCCTGGCGCTACCATCCCTGCATGGAACCGCAGACCGTCCAAATCGTCGTCAGCCTCGCGGGCCTCATGGTGGCCCTGATTGGGCCGCTGCACTGGCAGATGTTCCGTTTGGACAGGGACATCGCTGGCTTGCGCGAGCGCATGGCTCGACTTGAGGGTCTGTTTGAGGGCTTCATCGGGCGGCGCGAGAAGGAGGCAACGCAATGAGCAAGCGAGTTCCGGAGGTGCGTCCCCGCCCCTACTCCACCTGATCGGCCGCCCCCACGCCAAGCAGCGATTGCAGGAACCGGCCGACGGACTGGCGCTCCCGCTGCGGAATGCTGCGCAGCGAGTCGCCCAGCATCATCGCTTCGGCCATGCCGCGGATGTAGGGCAGCTCGGCGTCAGGCGGGCGGTTTCCGAAGGCGCTGCGCAGATGGCTCTCCCCCACCAGCTTCGGCAGCGGTCGCGCATGGTTCATCACCAGCGACGAGCGGGCACCCTGCAGCAGGCGCAGCCAACGGGAGGCGATCGACACGCCCACCGGGGTGGGCTCGAAAACGATCACGTGGTTGGTCACGTAGTTGAGCATGACCTTGAACTGCTCCATCGAGGTGCCGCAGACCAGAATCAGGTGGGCGTGGCTTGCAAGTTCCGTCACGAGGCTGCCCAACCCCTCAAAGTGGGCCTCGCCATGGTCCACGTGATCGACGGGATAGGCGAGCAGCCCGATGCGGTTTGTGACCCTCGCCTGCAGCCGTTCGACGGTGTCGGCGTTTATGCTCTGCGGATCCTGCAGGGCCTGGGCGAGACCGCGCTCCGGTTCGGTGTCGAACGTGAGGGCGAGGGTGCCGAAGTTCGCATTGAGGTCCAGGCAGCTCACGTAACGCCCGAAGCTGGCGGCGATGTGGGCCAGGAGCGCCGTCACCGTGTTGACGCCCATGCCCTTGCCGTGCATGAGCATGACGTGGCTCGCCTGGACCTCGGGCCGCTCCTGCTCCTCGTCGGCGGAAATGACTTCACGCAGGGCGTTGCGCAGGTTGTTGGCATCCAGGGGCTTGGGCAGGTAGAGGAACACCCCGCCCCGGTAAAGGTCGTTGGCCAAGGTGACGCTGTTCTCCGACCCGGTGGCCAGTATGGTCGTTTCCGGCCGGCACACCTGCAGCAGCGCGCCCACTTGCGGCATGGGGTTCGCCTCGCCGTCGAGGTCCACCAGCAAGGTGTTGGGCGAGCGGGCGCTCTGGCAGGCGCGCAGGGCCTGGCGAATCGTGCCCCGGCGGACAACCGCTGTTGGATCCACGTCGGCGCGCAGGCGCCTGCTCGCCGGGTCGCTCAGGTAGGCCTCGAATTCAATGTCCGCCATGGGTTTCCAAGCCGAGTTTAATTGTGCGCCGGCCGCCGTCACTCGTCTTCCGCATCGCCGCCGGCGGCGGTGTCGAGGCGCCCCTCGGCGACCCCGGCGTAGGGGCCGACCGGGACGCTCCCGCCGCCCGCCGCCCGCCGCTGCTCCGCTGCCACGGCCATGGCGTCAACCGCCAGCGCCGTGCCGGCCCCCATCGGGTAGCGGCTTGCGCAGCCGGACAAGCCGAGCGCCAGCAAGGCCGCGCCGCAAAGGAGGCGGCAGC